>NZ_CP172311.1:3550828-3884785 GCF_047946655.1 Leeuwenhoekiella sp. A2 | reverse complement strand
AATTAACTGTTGATGAAGAAGGATGGAATGGCCGCTCTCAATCTTTAATATTAGATCTGCCGCCATTATCAATAACTGTTCATTCTAAAAAACCTCTAAAGAAGTAACAATTTATTGTTATTGCGAAATAGACTGGCATAATTTCAAATATTGAAATGTATGCCTTTCATTTGTATATCTTAAAAAGAATACCCTCATATGATTACAAATACTGAACTTGTAAATAAAGGGAATCAATTTCCCGATACTATAGTAGATTTTCAAAAAGAAGTAGATACGTTATACTTCACTACAAAAAATGACGTGATACTCCAGCTTACTGTTCTACGTGATAGTGTTGTACGATTTAGATATGGCACTCGCGGCGTTTTAGAAGAAGACTTTTCTTATGCCATTGATCATGAAAATCATACCGGGTATAATCATCTCGAAATATCTGATGACGAAACACATTACGAGATAACTACCGCAAAACTGGTCATAAAGCTAGAAAAATCGAGCCTACAGACTAAAATATTCGATATAGAAGGAAATCTTATTAACGAAGATGAAATCGGATTTCATTATGAAGAGAGCTTTGAATATGGCGGTGATGTGGTAAAAATGAGTAAAAAAGCTCAGCATGGCGAGGGTTTTTATGGTATGGGTGATAAGCCTATGCATTTCAACCTGAGAGGAAAACGTGTGCAAAACTGGGCAACAGATTCTTACGCGTTTGGTAAAGAGCAGGATCCCATTTATAAAAGTGTTCCTTTCTATATTGGTTTAAACCATAAAAAAGCATACGGTATTTTCTTTGATAACACCTTTCGCTCATATTTCGATTTTTGCCAGGAAAGGTTAGATATTACAAGCTTTTGGGCAGATGGTGGCGAGATGAATTACTATTTCATTTATGGTCCACAAATGTCTGAGGTTGTTGAGAATTATACGCATCTTACAGGAAAACCAGAAATGCCACCGCTTTGGGTTTTGGGTTTTCAACAATGTAAATGGAGTTATTACCCTGAAGCTAAAGTTAAAAGTATAGCAAAACAGTTTAGAGACCTTAGAATACCATGTGATGGTATTTACCTGGATATAGATTATATGGAAGGCTTTAGGTGCTTTACCTGGAGCAAAGAGAATTTTCCAGATCCTAAGAAGATGGTGCAGGAGCTGGCAGATGATGGTTTTAAAACTATCGTTATTATAGATCCGGGTATTAAAATCGACAAAGATTATCCTGTTTACCAGGAAGCTTTAGAAAATGATTATTTCTGTAAACGGGCAGATGGGCCTTATATGATGGGGAAAGTATGGCCTGGTCAATGCTGTTTTCCTGATTTTACAAATCCTGATGTACGAGAATGGTGGGCTGGTCTTTTTAAAGAATTGATTGGTGACATAGGCGTAAAAGGCGTATGGAACGATATGAACGAGCCAGCTGTTATGGAGGTTCCTGGTAAGACTTTTCCTGATGATGTACGTCACAATTATGATGGTCATCACTGTAGCCATCGTAAAGCACATAATATTTACGGAACGCAAATGGCGCGCGCTACCTATGAAGGAGTGAAGAAATATGTGTATCCTAAAAGACCTTTTGTTATAACACGTTCCGCTTATAGTGGGGCGCAGCGTTATACCTCATCCTGGACGGGCGATAACGTGGCTACATGGGAGCATCTATGGTTGGCAAATATTCAGGTACAGCGCATGTGCGTTTCTGGCATGTCATTTACGGGTACAGACATTGGTGGTTTTGCAGAACAACCCACAGGTGAGTTATTTGCCAGATGGATTCAACTAGGCGTTTTCCATCCTTTTTGCAGGGTGCACTCTTCTGGTCACCACGGTGATCAGGAACCGTGGTCTTTTGATGATGAGGTTACAGATATAGCTCGCAAGTTTATAGAGATACGTTACACCTTATTGCCGTATTTGTACACCATGTTCTATGATTATTCAACAGATGGTATACCTATGCTTAAACCGCTTGTATACTACGATCAGGATGACCCACAAACACATTATCGGACAGACGAATTTATTTTTGGAAAGAAAATATTAGTATGTCCTATCATAGAACCTAATGCTAAAGGTCGCAGAATGTACGTTCCTAAGGGAAGATGGTATAATTTCTGGGATCATAAGACGATAGAAGGAGGTAAAGAAATGTGGGTAGATGCAGATATAGATATGCTTCCTATTTATGTGAAGGAAGGAGCTGTTATTCCTCGTTATCCTGTTCAGCAATATGTGGGTGAGAAAACTATAGAAGAGCTTACGCTGGAAGTTTACTATGCAAAAGGAGCCGAAGTTTCTCACGTTTATGAAGATTCAGGAGATGGTTATGATTACAAGAAAGGCAGATTTAGCTTGCTTAACTTAAGACTTACAGGTAAGGATAATGAATTGATTCTGCATCAACATAAGACAGGTACTTATGACACATCGTATGATACGATTGCAATAAAGCTAATAGGATTGCCTTTCAAGATCAAAGAAATTGAAATAGATAATGTAAAACAGAATCTAAATTCGTTAGATTTTAAAAAGGAATATCAAATTTTAAAAGTGCCTAAAAACTTTACTGAAATTGATATTTTAGGATAATTTTTAAAACGTTTCCTAAAGTTTAGTAAATGTTAAATGTTGCATTTAGGGGAATTTGTACCTTGACCTCCTAATTAATTAAAGTTCTATGAAGGCAAATAAAATACTAATTCTGGTTTTAACGGTAGTAATGGTTTGCTCGTGTCAAACGAGTCCATTTACAGGAAAAAAGACACTCAATTTCGTGAGCAATGAAGAATTGTTTCCGATGTCTTTTCAGCAATATAATGAGTTCTTATCTGAAAATGAGGTTGTAAAAAATACAGCCGAAGCAAACATGGTAAAAAATGTGGGCTCTAAGATTGCCACTGCTGCAGAGCGTTATATGACAGCTTTGGGATATCCCGGTTATTTGAAAGATTATAAATGGGAATATAATCTTGTGAAAGATGATGCTGTTAACGCTTTTTGTATGCCAGGCGGGAAAATAGTGGTTTATACCGGTATTTTACCTATTACTCAAGATGAAGCCGGCCTTGCAATGGTTATGGGTCATGAACTTGCGCATGCATTAGCAAATCATGGTGCGCAAAGAATGAGTGCCACTCAGCTACAACAAATTGGTGGTGCAGTAGGAGGTGTTGCCTTGGGCGATTCTAATGCTGGCCAGTTATTTAATCAATATTACGGAGTAACCACAGATGTAGGTTTGATGTTGCCATTTAGCAGAAGCCACGAAAGTCAGGCAGATGAGATAGGAACTATAATTGCCGCCATAGCGGGTTATGACCCTTATGAAGCGCCAGAATTATGGAAACGTATGCAGGCAAATTCTGGTGGGCAGGAACCTATGGAAATCTTAAGTACACACCCGTCATCAGCTTCGCGTATACAAGCACTAACCGAAATAGCGCCGAGAGCAAAAGCAGAAGCACAGAAATTTGGAGTTACCAATTTCAAAAGCTAGATTTTAAAAAATAGATCATTAAAAAGCCGTTTGTATAAACGGCTTTTCTATTTTAGAGGCTTGAAATAATACTTCTGCTATGAAAGCACTGCCAAAAGGAGATAAGAAATTATTAAACGCCTGGGCTTTTTACGATTGGGCAAATTCGGTATACAGCCTTGTCATAGTTTCTGCAGTGTTTCCTATTTTTTATGGAGCCATAACGATCACAAAAGATGCTGATGGGAAAATTATTGATGATACAATTGATTTTCTGGGCTTCAGTTTCAATAACGATTCTCTAATAAGTTATGTCACTGCTCTTGCTTTTCTTGCAGTTTCCATATTGAGTCCGTTTTTAAGTGGTATTGCTGATTATATTGGCAATAAGAAGGTTTTTATGAAATTCTTCTGCTACTTAGGTGCATGCTCCTGCATAGGTTTGTTTTGGTTTGATATAGATCATTTAGGCATGAGCCTTACTTTTTACTTTCTCGCTTTGATTGGTTTTTGGGCAAGTTTGGTTTTTTACAATTCGTATTTGCCAGATATCGCTTTTCCTGAGCAGCAGGATAAAATAAGCGCAAAAGGTTATTCTTTAGGTTATATAGGTAGTGTGATTTTACTGGTTATTTGCCTGATTTTGATACTGAATTACGAGGTTTTTGGGTTTGAAAATGAAGGTTTCCCCACAAGATTGTCATTCATCCTTACAGGTATTTGGTGGATAGTTTTTAGTCAATACACCTATAAATATCTGCCGCAGGGAAACAAGCGTGAAAAGTTTACACGTAATGTAATTTTTAACGGATTTAAAGAATTGCGCAAGATTTTTGGTAAATTGAAACATAACAAAGCGCTTAGAAGGTATTTAACCGCCTTTTTCGTTTATAGTATGGCGGTGCAAACCATTATGCTCGTTGCCACCTATTTTGGCATAGAAGAATTAGACTGGGGCACGACTAACAGTACGATGGGTTTGATCATAAGTATTTTACTAATTCAACTAATTGCGATCGTGGGAGCTGTATTAACATCACGAGCTTCGGCACGTTTTGGTAACATCCAGACACTTATTGTTATCAATATCAACTGGATCGCTATTTGTATTTATGCATATACAATTACAACACCTATGCAATTTTATATGACCGCCGCTTGCGTAGGTCTTGTAATGGGAGGCGTGCAGTCACTTTCGCGTTCAACATATTCAAAACTCATTCCCGAAGGTGAGAAAGACACCGCTTCATATTTCAGTTTTTACGATGTTTCAGAAAAAATAGGTATCGTAATTGGGATGTTTAGTTATGGTTATGTTGCTCAGGTGACCAATAGCATACGCAATGCTATTTTATTCTTTATTGTTTTCTTTATAGCAGGGGTGATCCTATTGTTTTTTGTTCCGCGTACGCGAAATGTAAAACCGGAAAAAGCCGCTTAAAAGCCGCTTTTTCGATCTTATTTACCGATATTTTAAGTTATAATACTTTGCTTTAAATCAATTAGATCTAAAGGCGAAAGTACTATGTTTTGTTTCCCGCAAATTAATGGTTAGAAATACTTCCCGAGCCTGAAACTTTAAAGTCTTCTTTAGAAGCTTTCCCTGAATATTGAATGTCACCAGAACCGCTTACTCTTGCGGTTAAAGTACCACCGTCACAACGCAGATCCATATCACCAGAACCAGCAACACTTGCATCAATATTTTTAGCTTTCATACCTTCCCCGTGAATATCTCCGCTTCCTGCTATTCTGGCTTCCAGCTTATCTGCTTTTCCGCGAAGGGTGAGATCTCCTGATCCTGCCACACTGGCCTCAATCTTGTCTGCCTCAACCTCAAGTAATAGATCACCGCTGCCGGCAAGAGCACATTCAAAAGATTTAGCAGTAATAAGATCTTTATTAGATACGTCCCCAGAACCTGCTAAGCTAACCTCACTAATATCTTCAAAAGGAACAGTGATCACAATATCCATTCTTCTGCTGGGTTCAAGATTATATCCTTTCTCGATCTTAATTTTAAGCGCATTGCCTTCAGTTTCTGTAATAATGTATTCCATAAGATTTTCTTCCGCCTGAATCGTTATTTCGCCTTCATCACCTGCAATAAGAAATACATCAAAAGAGCCGGCAACATTCACTTTATCATAACTGCCTACAGAGCGTGTTATGGTTTGTTCATTACCATTTCCTTTTATTTTTTTAGAGCCCCACCACTGTGCATTAGCAGAGGCAGTAAGGGTAAGTATCGCGATAAGTGTAAATAGTTTTTTCATTGTATAGTTAGTTAAGTTAATCTACTTTATTAAAATTGACGCCCCCATATTCTGAGTTGATGTTGATATTATTTTTAGAAGAAGCATCACCATAAAAACCTTCATAATATTTATCTGAAGATTCTATTCGCTTTTTTGTGATCTCAAAATCATCTTCACCGCCCAGACCTGCGTACTCCAGCTCTATAGTAAATGTGAAATGATAATTGCTGCTGTAGCCCACTTTTATGCCTGCATAATCTGTTTGTATAACAACATCACCTGCCTGAGAGGTAAGATTATCTATTTTAATAGAACCGTAATCTGCATTGAGATTTATATCACCGCTTACGGTACCCAGGCGCAGACTTAAATAGTCGCCTCTACCCACTACTTTAGAGGTGTTATCTACTGTGAGATTACCATAATCACAAACGTAATTAATGCTTTTTACGTTGTTGATGGTAGATTTTGTATAATCGGCATTTAACTCAACATAATCGGCTTTTTCAAGGGTAAAACCGGAATAATCTGCGTTTATCTTTCCGCTTTTCATATAACCAATTGTAGAATTGTTTGTATAATCAAAGCTTAGATAGTTATTGTCTGCGAGGAGTTCACCAAGTTCTAACTTCCCATAATCACAAGAGATCTTTGCCTGACCTTCTATTCTATTAAGAAATATGGCGCCATAGTCGTTATTAAGGTCTATACGGTTTGTGGCAGGAACTTTAATAAGGTAATTTATCTCCATGTTTACATTATTATTGTTGTTCCAGCTATTCCACCACGAGCGGTTTTCTTTATCTATTTTAGTAGTAGCCGATACAAGCCCGGAACTTGCGTCAAAAACAACATCAATGTCGTCAAGTTTTTCTGCGACTTTCTCCTCATTATTTCCATTTGTACGTACAGTTACCTCTATTACAACCCGGTTCTCTCCCCATGAGGTAACATCAACATTGCCATAACTGTTGTTGATCTTAAGCATGGCATCTGCGTTAACAGTGTATTCTTTTTTTATCTTTTTCTCTTTTGTATATCTGCCTTTAAGATCGCCAGGGTCATTACTGGCAAAAACGAAAGCAGTGGTTGCAATAAAGAGGAAAAAAGAACTAAAGTAATTGATTCTCATAATTGGTTTTATTAAGTTTTTTAATTGATTCTATCTCTTCCATAACGTGGTTGAGTAAATCTATTCTTGTTTGAAAATTGGTAATCATGGCATGAATAACGCGTTTATCCTCGCCGCTTTTTGCTAAATCTTTTGTAAGCTGTTCATAATCTTTCTCTAGTGTATTAATTTGTTCTAGAGCATCTTCTATCAATTTTTGAGTTTCAGGAGTACGTTGCTCTTCCATCTCAAATAATTCTTTTTCTATCGCAAGTGTGAAAAAATCCTGAGTCTGCTGCATCTCTGTAGAAACACCGGCTAGCTCAAGTTTGCGCGGTGCATTATTTCGCTCTAGCGAAATGAAAATTATCAAGGCAACTGTCGCTGCAACAAGTAGGGGTTTCCACCACTCTGAAGCTGTGAATCCCTTTTTCTCAGGTTTATCTTCACTAAGCTTCTGCAAGAACCGCTGTCTGTGACCATTTTCTGGTTCTGCGAGATCCCAGCAATTTTTTTGGTCTTCAAACCATTTATCTAAATTCTCATTTTTCATCACATTAATTTTTTTCTTAAACTTTCCTTGGCTCTTGATACCGTAGTTCTGCAGTTAGCATAACTAATATTAAGTATCTGGCTCATCTCTTCATAATCATAACCTTCTATCAAGTGAAGCGTAAGCGAGATGCGATAGTTTTCTTTTAATTCATTCATTTTTTTTAGAACCTGTTCTACTTTTAGATCGCTTGCATCACATTCACTCAATCCATCTTCACCGTTTTCTATTTTATAAAGTTTCGTCTCGAGCGGTACTTCTTCATACCTGCTCTTTTTCTGGTAACTATTTATGCTGTTGTTTACCACAATGCGTTTTAACCAGCTGCCAAAAGTTGCGTCACCTTTATAATCATCAAGCTTTGTAAAAGCACTTAAGAAAGAATCCTGCATAATATCTTCTGCCTCTGCTGTATCTTTAACTATACGCAAAGCGGTATTATACATCGCTTTATAATAGCGATTGTATACTTCTAGTTGTGCTCTTTGCTTGCCTTCTTTACAATGCAGCAAAAGCTCGTCAATATGATCGTGGGTTAGTGTCAATTATTATAAAGCTTCATTATAAAGATAGGGTTGTATCTGTTTTGTTACAGTTTGAAACAATTTTTTTTAGGGAAGTTCATTTTTATTATCCAATACACGTCTAAAGGTGGCATAGGAATTGAATTAATGTAGTGCGAAAACGGCCGCTTAACACTGAAAGTTAACTTTTTAAGCGGTTTTATATATAAATAAAAAAAAGCACATGTTCCATTACCTATAGTGATGGTGACATAGTGACCTAAAAATAATATGGCTAGAGCAAAATTTACAGATATTGACAGTTTGTCATTGCAGGACTTTGATGGAGATGCAGAGCTTATACCTTTAATGACTCCTGAAGATGAAGATGAAATAAACAAAGAAGAATTGCCAGAGACCTTACCTATATTACCTCTAAGAAATACTGTTCTCTTTCCGGGTGTTGTTATACCTATAACGGCGGGGAGAGATATGTCTATTGAGTTGATCAACCAGGCAAATAAAGGGAGCAAAATAATAGGTGTCGTTTCTCAGAAGGATGAGAATGTAGAAGATCCCGGTGCCGAAGATATTAACAACATTGGCGTGGTAGCTCGTATTCTACGTGTTCTTAGAATGCCTGATGGTAATGTGACGGTGATTATTCAGGGTAAGAAACGTTTCTCTGTTGCAGAGGTGATAACAGATAAGCCTTTTCTGGTAGCAACAGTGCGTGAGGTACCAGAAGCCAGACCAGCAAGTGATAGCGAAGAATTTAAGGCTATTATAGAATCTATTAAGGAGCAAGCTTTAAAGATCATAAAGGAGTCTCCTAACATCCCAAGTGAGGCTGGCTTTGCCATCAAAAATATTGAGAGCAATTCTTTTCTTATCAACTTTGTAAGTTCTAATATGAACCTAAGTGTTGAGGAAAAGCAAAAGCTTCTTGAGATCAACGATTTACAAGAAAGAGCTTTGCAGACACTGCGTCACATGAATACTGAGATGCAGAAACTTGAGCTTAAGAATGATATACAAACACGTGTGCATAACGACATGAGTCAACAGCAGCGTGAGTATTTTCTGCATCAGCAAATGAAAACCATTCAGGAAGAATTGGGTGGAGTTTCACAAGAAGATGAGATTGATGAGATGCGCGAAAAGGCGAAATCTAAAAAATGGAGCACAACTGTAGAAAAGCACTTTAAAAAAGAGCTTGCAAAAATGCAGCGCATGAATCCGCAGGTTGCAGAATACAGTATTCAGCGTAATTATCTTGATCTGTTTCTTGATCTGCCATGGAGCGAATTCAGTAAAGATAAGTTTGACTTAAAACGTGCTAAACGTATTTTAGACAGAGATCATTATGGTCTTGATGATGTAAAAAAACGAATCATAGAATATCTCGCAGTTCTTAAATTGCGTAATGATATGAAATCACCTATTCTTTGCCTATATGGACCTCCTGGTGTAGGTAAAACCTCATTAGGAAAGTCTATCGCTGAAGCTTTAGGAAGAGAATATGTGCGCATGAGTCTAGGTGGTTTGCGAGATGAAGCAGAAATTCGTGGACATAGAAAAACCTACATTGGTGCTATGCCGGGACGTATCATTCAAAATCTTAAAAAAGCGGGTACCAGTAATCCGGTATTTGTACTTGATGAGATCGATAAACTAAGCAACAGCAATCAGGGAGATCCTTCTTCAGCTTTGCTAGAAGTTTTAGATCCTGAACAGAACAGTGAGTTTCATGATAATTTCTTAGAGATGGGCTTCGACCTTTCTAAGGTTATGTTTATTGCCACTGCAAATAATTTAAACAGCATTCAGCCGGCATTACGTGACCGTATGGAAGTGATAAATGTATCTGGCTACACTATTGAAGAAAAGGTTGAAATAGCTAAACGTCACTTATTGCCTAAACAATTAGAAGAACACGGTGTAAAAGCTGATCAGCTTAAAATTGGTAAACCGCAACTGGAGAAAATAGTTGAAGGTTATACGCGTGAATCAGGAGTGCGTGGTCTTGAAAAGCAAATAGCAAAAATGGTGCGTTACGCAGCTAAAAATATTGCTATGGAAGAAGAATATGCAGTTAAAGTAGGTAATGAAGAGGTTAAAGAAGTACTGGGTTCACCTAAATTAGAACGTAATAAGTACGAAAATAACGAAGTTGCAGGTGTTGTTACGGGCTTGGCATGGACGCAGGTAGGCGGCGATATTCTATTTATAGAATCTATTTTATCTAAAGGAAAAGGTAATCTCTCGATCACCGGTAACCTGGGTAAAGTGATGAAAGAAAGCGCAACTATCGCAATGGAATATATAAAAGCCAATGCAGAACAGTTGGGTCTCGATCCTACCATATTTGATAAGTACAATGTTCATATTCACGTTCCTGAAGGTGCTACACCTAAAGATGGGCCAAGTGCCGGTATAACTATGTTAACCTCGCTTGTTAGTCTGTTTACGCAGCGCAAGGTTAAGAAGAACATAGCGATGACGGGTGAGATCACACTTCGTGGTAAGGTTCTCCCTGTAGGCGGAATCAAAGAAAAGATTCTTGCTGCAAAACGAGCGCAGATAAAAGAGATTTTAATGTGCAAAGAGAATGAGCGAGATATTAAAGAGATAAAAGAAGATTATCTCAAAGGGCTCACCTTTCATTATGTAAATGATATGAGTGAAGTTCTAGAGCTGGCGCTTACTAAACAGAAGGTGAAGAACGCAAAAGAGCTTTAAAATAAAGCCCTGATTAACTTCGGGGTTTTTTTATGCCTAAAAAATAAATTATACTTGTAATCGTTTTTCTAAAGTCCCAAGTCTCTTAAAATCTATGAACAAAGCGGTTGTGATCGTACTTGCTATTTTTTGCACAACCGTGGCGAGAGCCCAATTAGGTGGTCGTGGTACCTATCAATTCTTAAACCTTGTTTCTTCACCTAAGCAAGCTGCACTGGGAGGTAAAGTAGTTACAGATTATAGTTATGATCCTACTTCTGCGCTTTTTAATCCCGCAACTATAAATGCCGAAATGGATAATCAGCTTTCGCTGAACTATGTAAATTATCTTGCAGATGTTAATTATGGTACAGCGAGTTATGCCTATTTGTGGGACCGGCATACGCAGGTAATTCATGCTGGAGTAACTTATGTGAATTATGGAAGCTTTACCGGTTATGACGAAAAAGGCAATGAAACAGGCGATTTTAGTGGGGGAGAGGTGGCTTTTTCTGTGGGTTATGCAATGAATATTCCGTACACAGATATTTATGTAGGGGCAAATGTAAAATTGATTTCGTCAAAACTTGAAGAATATAGCTCTCTGGGCGCAGCAGCAGATCTGGGGGTTATATATGTGAATGAAGATCTTGATCTCAACGTAGCTGCGGTAATACGTAATGTGGGTACTCAATTTACTAAATATGATGACGTTTATGAAAAGCTTCCGCTTGAGATAGATGCAGGGATCTCTCAACTTGTTCCGCATGTTCCGGTAAGATGGCATCTTACTTTTGAAAATCTCCAGTTATGGAATATAGCTTTTCAGAATTCAGCTCGCAACAATACAGATCTTGATGGCAATTCTACTCCAGAGAAGATCAATTTTATAGACAACACATTTAGACATCTAATAATTGGTGCAGAATTATTTCCAGAGAGTGGTTTCAATTTACGTGTGGGATATAACTTTCGCAGAGGCGAAGAATTACGCATAGTAGACCAGCGCAGTTTTGCTGGTTTAAGTGCAGGATTTTCTGTCAAGTTTAATAAATTGCGCCTTAGTTACAGCTATGCGCGTTATAACAGCGCTGCAAGCTCCGGATTTTTTGGCCTAAACATCGATTTACGATAGAAAATACCCGATTTTTTTATTTCATTTTAAATTAATTTTCATTGAAAAAAATTACAATTGCTATAGACGGTTACTCGTCAACAGGTAAAAGTACGGTTGCAAAAATGCTCGCTAAAGAGCTGCAGTACGTTTACGTAGACACAGGAGCAATGTATCGCGCTGTGACGCTTTATGCTATGCGCAAAGTATTTATTTCGGCTGGTTTTTTTGATGAAGAAGCTCTTGTGCGTAATCTCTTTATGGTAAATATTCATTTTGAATATAACAGCGCTACCGGGCAGGCAGATGTTTATCTTAATAATGAGAATGTAGAAAATGAAATACGCACACTCGAGGTTTCTCAATTTGTGAGCCAGATAGCGACGGTTTCTGTAGTAAGAGAAATGCTAGTGGCGCAGCAGCAGGAAATGGGTCGTGGTAAAGGTGTTGTTATGGACGGGCGTGATATAGGTACTGTTGTTTTTCCCGATGCCGAACTTAAAATTTTTATGACCGCTACTGCAGAAGAGCGTGCAGAACGCAGATTTAATGAACTTAAAGAGCGCGGGGAAGATGTTTCATATGAAGCGGTGTTAGATAATGTTAAGCAGCGAGATGAAATAGATACAACTCGCGAAGATTCACCTTTAGTACAGGCAAAAGACGCCATTCTTATGGATAATACACATATAAATGCGCACGACATTTTTCATACAATACTTCAACTAGCAAAAGATCGCATTTATAGAAGAATCTAGTAAGGTCTTTTATTTATCACGACAGTTATTGTAAAATTCTATGCCAGATAAAAAACTCTCTAATTCGCTGCTGTATCTCATGGCAACGGCGGCCGGTCTTGTGGTGGCCAATAATTATTATAATCAGCCGCTATTAAACCTAATCGCAAAAACTTTTGAAGTATCAGAGTCTGAGGTGAGCAACATCCCGTTGTTTAGTCAGTTAGGTTTTGCATTTGGGTTGCTGTTTATTATTCCCCTGGGCGATATGTTTCCACGTAAAAAGATCATTTTAATAGATATTGTGGCCGTAACCGTTGCTTTACTGGCAACAGCTATAGCGCCCTCTCTTTTCTTAATGACTGTTTCTAGTTTTCTGGTAGGTTTTGCTTCTGTGGTGCCACAACTATTTGTACCCATGGCAGCGCAAATGGCAAGTGATGAACGACGCGGCAGAGCAATTGGTATTGTAACTAGTGGTTTGCTAATAGGCATTTTGGGCAGCAGATTTATAAGTGGTTTTGTGGGTGAATATTTTGGCTGGAGATTTATGTATTACCTCGCTGCAGGATTTATGGTAATACTTGGTGTTTTGCTTAAAGCGAAATTACCCGAACTCTATCCGGATTTTGAAGGTTCTTATGCTAAATTAATGAAGTCAATTGGTTTTTATTTTAGGACCGAAAGTTCAGTAAGGCTGGCAGCTTTACGCGGCGGACTGGCATTTGCTGGTTTTAGCGGTTTCTGGACCACTTTAGTATTCCTTATGGAAGATTCTTTTCATTACGGTAGCGGTGTAACCGGTATGTTTGGTTTGCTGGGTATTGCAGGAGCTTCCGCGGCAGCGTTAATGGGTAAACTGAGTGACAGAATAAACAAGAACAATTTGATCACAATATGCGGACTTATAATGATAACTGCATGGACGATTTTTGAGTTTTCATCTGCTTCCCTCTTCGGAATAATTATAGGTGTTCTTCTTGTAGATATGGGTGTGCAATCGCTGCACATTGTAAATCAAAATATTATTTTCTCTCGCAATCCCGAAGCTCGTAACCGTGTAAATACCATTTATATGGTAGGTTATTTTATAGGCGGCGCTCTGGGAACAACTTCTGGAGCTTACGCCTGGGAATTATATAAATGGCCTGGTGTTGCAACTATGGGTTTAATTTATAGCATTCTTATTCTGGTCGTTCATTTTATATTTAAGAAACCAGACGATAATTAAAATCGCCCAAAAAGCATTCAAAATCGGCAGTTTTATGCCAATTTTCAGCTGATTTCTAAAATCCAGTTTATATAAAATTGTGTGACTTCATTTTTATTGATCTCATTATGCGTCTCATGACGTAGATCCTGCCAGATCTTTAAAGTTATATTTTCAGGATGTTGCTTTGCGAGTTTTTGTGAAGCGGTCACTTTTGTAATATTATCAGCGGTGCCGTGCGCTAAAAGAATAGGGCAGGGAAAACTATATTCAGTATTCAATAGAAAGTTAGCATTATCCTGCAAAGCAAAAAAAGTACGTGGCGTTATGCTATCATGTACTAAAGGGTCTGCAAGATAGGCTTTGCCTACGCTTAGGTCTCGTGAAAGATCTTCAGGGTTAAGTTTGCTTTTTTGCGTGCCGTTATATCCTATTACTAAAGACATTCTGCCTAAAATCACCTGTAGCGCTCCGGGATTATGTACAAGTTCTAACCATGGCGATGTTATAATAGCCGCTTTAGGAGCAACTTTTGTTACTAACAAATAACGAGCTACTATTGCACCTCCCATGCTGTGACCATACAGAAAGACCGGTAATTGCGCATTTTCTTCTATGGCAAAACCATAAATGCTGTCAACAGCCAGTAAATAATCATTAAGCGATCGCAAGTCGCCTCGTTTACCTTCAGATTTGCCGTGACCGGGAAGATCGATCCCGTAGCATGAAATATTGTTTTCTAAAAATCGGTCTGCAACGTATGAAAATCGGTCAAAATGCTCCCCAAATCCATGAATTATACACACAACCGCTTTCGCATTAGCGGCAATATATTTAGCAGCATGTAATTTATGTCTGCTTGTTTCTAGTTGAAATACTTCACCTTGTGCGCTTTGGATCATATTTTGCTATAAATAAATTGATTATTGAAAAAGAATATGTAATTTTGCACTCCTTTTAACAACGGTAGGAAGCCGAAAGGAATTGAAAATCAAATTTTTAAACCGCTTTTACGGTTCTGGTTGTAATGCTTCCGCAGAAACGTAAAATACAAACTTTTAATCAGCAATGGCTGAAGAAACTAAAAATACCGAAGTTCAGGAAACTGAAAATCCTGAAGTTCAAGAAACTGCAACAGAAACTACAGCTGCAGAAAAAAGAGCTGAGCAGAACCCTGCACAAGCTAACCCTGAGAAATTTCTTAAAGAATTTAACTGGCACAATTACGAGGAAGGTATTGACCCTATCGATGATGATAAGCTTGATGAATTTGAGAAACTTGTTGCCGAAAATTTCGTAGATACTCTTGATGATGAAGTAGTAGAAGGAACTGTTATTAATATTACAGATCGTGATGCTATTATAGATATCAATGCAAAGTCTGAAGGTGTTATATCACTTAACGAATTTCGTTACAATCCTGATCTAAAAGAAGGTGATAAGGTAGAAGTACTTATTGATGTGCGTGAAGACGCAACTGGTCAATTAGTTCTTTCTCACCGTAAGGCTCGTGTGATCAAGGCTTGGGATCGTGTAAATAAAGCTCATGAAGATGGTAGCATCGTTACTGGTTTTGTAAAAGCACGTACTAAAGGTGGTATGATCGTAGATGTATTTGGTATAGAAGCTTTCTTACCAGGTTCTCAGATCGATGTTAAGCCTATTCGTGATTACGATGCTTATGTAAACAAAACAATGGAATTTAAAGTTGTGAAAATCAACCAGGAATTCAAAAACGTTGTTGTGTCTCACAAAGCGCTTATCGAAGCAGATATCGAAGAGCAGAAAAAAGAAATCATTGGGCAGCTTGAAAAAGGTCAGGTACTTGAAGGTACCGTTAAAAACATCACTTCTTACGGAGTATTTGTTGACCTTGGTGGCGTAGATGGTCTTGTTCACATTACAGATCTTTCTTGGTCTCGTATTAACCATCCTAATGAGATCGTTGATCTTGATCAAAAACTTAACGTTGTTATCCTTGACTTTGATGAGGATAAAACACGTATTCAACTTGGTCTTAAACAACTTAAGAAGCACCCATGGGAAGCTCTTAATGAAGAACTTAAGATAGGTGATAAAGTTAAAGGTAAAGTTGTTGTAATCGCAGATTACGGTGCTTTTGTAGAAGTAGAAGAAGGTGTTGAAGGTCTTATTCACGTAAGCGAAATGTCTTGGTCTACTCACTTACGTAGCGCTCAGGACTTTGTAAATGTAGGAGATGAAGTAGAAGCTGTAATCCTTACATTAGATCGTGAAGATCGTAAAATGTCTCTAGGTATTAAGCAATTAACTCCAGACCCCTGGACAGATATTACTTCTAAATACCCAGTAGGTTCTCGTCACACAGGTATCGTGCGTAACTTTACAAACTTTGGTGTATTCGTAGAACTAGAAGAAGGTATTGATGGTCTTATCTATATCTCAGATCTTTCTTGGACTAAGAAAATCAAACACCCAAGTGAATTCACTAACATAGGTGATAAACTTGAGGTAGTTGTTCTTGAACTAGATGTTGAAGGTCGTAAACTTAGTTTAGGTCACAAACAAATAGAAGAGAACCCTTGGGATAAATACGAAGATGAATTTGCAGTAGGTACTACACATACAGCAACTATTTCTGATATCGTAGATAAAGGTGCAACTATAGATTTTAACGAAGATATCGTAGCATTTGTTCCTAACCGTCACCTTGAGAAAGAAGATGGTAAGAACTTAACTAAAGGTGAAGAAGCAGAATTCCAAATCATTGAGTTCAATAAGGACTTTAAGAGAGTGGTAGCTTCTCATACTGCAGTACACAAAGAAGAGGAAGCTCAAATAGTTAAGCAAGCTGCTAAAAAAGCTGCTGCTTCTGCTGCAGAGAGCAAACCAACTCTAGGTGATGCTAATGATGCTCTTGCAGCATTGAAAAAGAAAATGGAAGGTAATAACTAATCCTGATTCTTTTTAATCTGAATAGATTAAAGCCCTTTGATTTTTTTCAAAGGGCTTTTTTTTACGCTTATTCCAGCCGATCAATTTACTTACCTTTGCAGCCTTAATTAGGCAAAACATCATGAATTATATACTTTTTGACGGTCCGTCACGCAATCATTTACTTCCTTTTACGTTCACCCGGCCTGTAGCAGATATACGTATTGGGATTTTAACCATACGTGAGAAATGGGAGCAGCGCTTGGGTATCACTACTTCTACGTTAACTGAAGAATATCTCTCTCAAAAATACCCAATGGTAGAACTTGAGGAGAATATTATGATAAATGCTGCCTTTGTGCCTACAGATAATCTGCAGGAAATGGTTGAAAATCTCTCTGCAAACCAGGCGATTTTTTTAGGCGAAGATGTTATTGCATTTTATACACAGGAAAATCAGGAAGAAGTAGATTTTGAGAAGTATGAAATCATAGAGTATGATTTTGATGATTTAATTTTCATAGAACATACCTGGGATATTTTTTCTAAAAATGCCAAAGCATTAGAAGATGATTTTGATCTGCTAACTGCAGGCAGAACATCTCAGCCTATTCCAGAAACTGTTCATTGTATAAATAGAGATCGTATTTTTCTGGAAGAAGGTGCAAAAATTGAGATTGCCATTCTTAATGCTACAAACGGCCCTATTTATCTGGGTAGAAATACTGAGGTTATGGAGGGTTGTGCTATTCGCGGCGGTTTTGCTTTATGTGAAGGAGCGGTTGTAAAAATGGGAGCTAAAATTTATGGTCCCACAACCATTGGCCCTAATTCTAAAGTAGGAGGAGAGATCAATAATGCGGTATTATTCGCTAATTCTAATAAGGGTCATGAAGGGTTTTTAGGAAATTCTGTATTGGGCGAATGGTGTAATTTAGGTGCAGATACTAATAATTCTAACCTGAAGAACAATTATGCCGAAGTTAGACTTTGGGATTATGAGACTGAAGGATTTGCCAGAACCGGCCTGCAGTTTTGTGGTTTAATGATGGGAGATCACAGTAAATGCGGCATCAATACAATGTTTAACACGGGCACAGTTGTAGGTGTAAGTGCAAATATATTTGGTAGCGGTTTCCCGCGAAATTTCATACCATCTTTTAGCTGGGGCGGTAGCGCTGGCTTCACAACCTATAATACAAACAAAGCTTTTGAAACAGCATCTTTAGTTATGCAACGCAGAGGTTTAGAATTTGACGAGCAGGAAGCCGCTATTTTACAGCATGTATTTGAAGAAACAAAAAAGTTTAGAAAGGGATAAGCAGCTGGTATTTATTTTAGAACAGCAGAAAAAATAGGAGGATAAGTATTAGAATTATTGCTGAACCAAACCAAATTGCAATTTTTTTATTCTTAGCTTTTTGTTCAGCCAGTAGTTTTAGCCTAATAGCTTTCAATCCTTCCGGAGTTGATTTTTTATGATCTACAAAAGGTTTGAAATTTTTCCCTGAATTATTTGTTGAGATGTCAAAGCGTGTTTTTCGCTCTCGCTTATTATTTTTAAGCGTGGTAAGCATTGCTGAAACTGCTCCTCCAAATCCCATAAGATTGTTATTCTACTTTTACTATAAGTAAGAATTTACAAGTAAACGTTACAATTTTAAGGTAGAAAGTAAGTAGAGAGCTAAAGCTCGATAAGTTTATTAATCGGTTTTCTTTACCCTTTTTAAGACTAAAAAATCCTGAGGATTAGGGCTTAAGCCTTTTACATCTTTGTGTACAAATTTAACCACCTGATCATAATAAAGCGGCACGACGGGAGCTTCGGCTATAATTATAGAATCCATTTTGTGGTAGAGTTCTTTTCGCTCTGCGATATCAGTTATTTCAAAACTGGCTTCATAAAGTTGGTCAAATAAGGTATTTTTAAAATGCGTATAATTAGGCCCGCTTGGCGTAAAATTCTTACTGTAATATAAAGACAAGTAATTCTCTGCATCGGGATAATCTGCAATCCAGCTTGCGCGAAAAGCATCCAGTTTACCTGTTGATTTGAGCTGTCGCAGGGTAGAAGGAGGCATAACATCAATTTCTACCATAAGTCCTAATTTTCCCAATTCCCGCTGAATATATTCGCAGATATCAAGATACTGGCTGTTTGTGCCAATGATGATAACCGGCTCACTATTGCCGCTTTCTTTTTTGTATTGGTTAATTAAGTCAAGTGCTTTTTGTGAATTATATTCATAACCATTTTGATCGCCAAAGCCCGGTAAACCTTCGGGAATAAAACCTTCATTAGCAGGAGTTCCTATCCCATTACGCAAGTAAGTGATCATCTTCTGGCGATCAAACCCGTAATTCACTGCTTTTCTAATTAAAGGCGAGCGCACTTCATTAGAGGGACTTTCTAAAAAGAATCCCAAATATTCTGTATTGAGAAAAGGGCCTGTAATAACATTTACGCGATCTTTATATTTCTCCTTTAGCTTTCCTGTAGAGGTTAATAATTCATCTTTGTAAGAAGGGTCAAGACTATTTAAAAGGTCAAGATTGCCTTGAGCAAACTGTAAAAACTCACTTTGTTTGTCTGGCAAAAAAGTTATTGCTACCGCTTCAAGATAAGGCAGCGAATTCCCTTCTTTGTCTTTTTCAAAATATAATTCGTTTTTCCGTAAAACTAATTTCACCCCTTCTTCCCAACGCTTAAATTTAAAAGGTCCCGTGCCAATAGGATGCGATCTAAATTCATTACCATAAAACTCTACGATCTCTTTAGGCACCACAGAGCAGTAGCGCATACTTAAAAGCCCTATAAAGGCAGGAAATGACTGTTTGAGATCAATAACAAAAGTACTGTCGTTTTCGGCGTGATAATCTGCTACATTGCTTAAAACCCAGCTCCCGGGCGAAGCGACTTTTGGGTCTTTTAAGCGATTAAAACTATACACAAAGTCCTGCGCCGTTACTGTACGTGTACTGTCTTTGCCAAATTGAGCGTGTTTATGGAAATAAACATCATCTCGCAGGTTAAAAGTGTATTTTCTGGAAGAATCACTAATTGCCCAATTTTTAGCGATATCAGGTATTATATTTAAACTGTCATCTTGCTGTACAAGACCATTAAAAATCTGGTTTGTAGGCCAAATAATCGGTGGATTTCTGGCAAAAGCCGGGTCTAAAGTTGCAATATTATATTGCTCATTGTAACGGAAAACCTGCTTTTCCAGATCTTTATTTTTCTCCTGAGAACAGGATATAGTTAATAGTGTGAAAGCTAATGTCAGTACAGCATTGACGGAAGAAAGAAGGAAGAAAGAAGTGAATTTTAGGGTCTTATTCATTTATTTAATATTCTTTTTAAATGCTACCATCATATTTATTGAATTAAAAGAATCGTTATATAGAGATCTAAATTTTTATTCAGAAATATAATTTCTGCCTTTTGCTTTATGCAGACATGTAACTAATTCAGCCAATGATCGAATTGCATAACCCATAAATTTCCTGAATTCTGGATTTGATTGTCCAATACAACCTTCAGCTATATTCAGGGCTATTGAGTCTGCAACCCTACACATTTGTATAGATAGATTAAATTTTTCTTTTCCGGAAATTTACCTGCGATCGTATATATATCCTCACTCAGAAGCATGGCCCTTCTCCAGATTAAAAGATTCAAATTTAAAATTCATACATTTTAACTTCCCTCTGCTATCTTCTGGCTTCTTTCGAAAGTTTCCTTGTTCAGATATTTGTGACTACCTTTGCAACCTTAAATTTTTAGGGCTGCATTTAATAATTTTTGTCTGATAAATGACGGATGATGACAAATGTAACTAAAAGATAACAAGGAAACCATGGTCGCACAACGCAAAAAAGTAGCATTTTACACGCTGGGTTGTAAGCTCAATTTTTCTGAAACTTCTACAATTGCCAGAAGTTTTGAGAATGAGGGCTTTGATCGTGTTGACTTTTCTGAAAATGCAGACATCTATGTTATAAACACATGTAGTGTTACAGAGAATGCAGACAAGCGTTTTAAAAGCATAGTAAAGCAGGCGCAAAAAGTAAACGCAGATGCTTTTGTAGCAGCCGTAGGTTGTTATGCACAGCTAAAGCCTGAAGAACTTGTAGATGTTGATGGTGTAGATCTTGTTTTAGGCGCCACAGAAAAATTTAAAATAACAGATTACATTAACGACCTTTCTAAAAATGATTTTGGTGAGGTGCATAGTTGTGAGATAGAAGAGGCTAATTTCTACGTAGGTTCTTATTCTATAGGCGATCGTACAAGAGCTTTCTTAAAAGTGCAGGATGGTTGCGATTATAAATGTACCTATTGCACAATACCTCTGGCACGTGGCATATCACGTAGCGATACCTTAGAAAATGTAATTAAAAATGCAGCTGAAATTGCTGCGCAGAATATAAAGGAAATCGTATTGACCGGTGTTAATATTGGTGATTACGGCAAAGGTGAATTTGGTAATAAAAAACACGATCATACTTTTCTTGATCTGGTAAAAGCGTTAGATCAGGTTAATGGCATTGAGCGATTAAGAATATCGAGTATAGAGCCTAATTTGCTAAAAAATGAAACCATACAATTGGTTTCAGAATCACGTGCATTTGTTCCTCATTTTCATATACCACTGCAAAGCGGAAATGACGAAATTCTGGGCAAAATGCGCAGACGATACAGAACAGATCTTTACATAGACAGGGTAGCAAAAATAAAAGAGACTATGCCCCATGCTTGTATTGGCGTTGATGTGATTGTAGGATTTCCCGGTGAAACAGATGAACATTTTCTTGAAACTTATCGTTTTTTAAGTGAACTCGATATTTCATATTTACATGTTTTTACATATTCTGAACGAGATAACACACTTGCGGCAGGAATGGAAGGTGTTGTTCCTCAAAATGTGAGAAAGAAACGTAGTAAGATGCTTCGTGGACTTTCGGTTAAGAAGCGTCGTGCATTTTATGAAAGCCAGCTGGGAAGTGTACGCACTGTTTTATTTGAAAGCGAGAATAAAGAAGGCTATATAAATGGTTTTACAGAGAATTATGTAAAAGTAAAAACTCCGTGGAATCCAGAGCTTGTAAACACGTTGCACGCAATAAAACTCACAGAAATTGATAGCGATGGGCTGGTACGGTTTGAATTTGTCAATGAGACCAGCGCGATTTTAGCATAAAAAAACCGGATAAATACATTATTTATCCGGTTTTTTTGTTTGAAACAGTATTGTTAGATATTGATACCTACGGGAAGCAATTTCTTATACTTCCTTCTGTTAGACCTCATGAACTTTGCAATTTCCGGGCTTGTTGGGACAAGGCTTATATTCCTGTCCTCCACTTCGTTAAATACCGTAATGATAAAATCATTCATATGCTCCTCAGTACCTTCTGGCATGGCAATTTTAGTAAGAAAGATCTTTCTATCCTGAAGAGAATATTCAATTTTTGCAAGTTTACCGTCAAAAGTAGCTTCAAATTGCCTTAGAAACTCATTGTCGGTTAATTCAATCTCTGTCATTACATCCATATATATTTGATTTTAAGAAACTCGTTTCGACTCTTAAGAAGTTTTTTGGTGGTAGTAGTGTTTAACCTATTGTTAACACAAGAATTACTACAAATTTACAAAATTTTAACGGTAATTCAAGCCTCAACTATGTTAAACCATTAATTTTGAAGCATGACGACGCCAGTTTATATGATGCCCGGGATGGCTGCAAATCCCTCAATTTTTGAATATATCAAGCTGCCCGCAGATAAATATTCTGTTCACTGGCTGAGCTGGAAAATACCCGAGCCTCAGGAATCTCTTTCTGCCTATGCCGGGCGCATGATAAACGAGATTACATATGAAAATCCTATATTAATAGGCGTAAGCTTTGGCGGTGTGCTGGTTCAGGAAATGGCAAAACAGATCACTTGCAGAAAGGTGATTATTATTAGTAGTGTCAAGACCAAATACGAATTACCTCGACGTATGAAATTTTCGCGTAAGCTGGGTTTGTATCGAGTTGCTCCTGTGGGCATTTTTACAGATATGCGTAAAGTGGCTAAATTTGCTATGGGCGAAAAAATAAAAAAGAGGATGGAACTGTATCAAAAGTATCTTTCAGTTAGTGATCCCGTTTATTTAAAATGGGCGTTAGAGCAAATGATCTGTTGGGACCAGACGGAAGCTGCTGATGATTTAATTCACATTCATGGCACTGCAGATCCTGTTTTTCCTTATAAATACATCAATAAAAGTATTGCCGTAAAAGGGGGAACCCACATAATGATCATCACAAAATGTAAGTGGTTTAACAAAAACCTGCCTAAAATATTAGAAAATTAATCTGTAATTTGCAGAAAACAAGAGATTGATATATGATGAATGTTAAAAATATTCTAGCTGCAATAGGTTTAATAGGTGTTACTGCGGTTTCTGTACAAGCGGTACAGGATGCACCTACAAATGAGAATCTTGAGCAAAAGCTTGTAAACGATTATAATGTTTATGCATTGCCGTTGCCTGAGAATTTAAATTTTGCAGGAGAGCCGGTTCCGGTTGATAATCCTGATATTGTTGAGAGAATGGATCGAGAACTGTTAGTGAATACCTACTGGCAATCTAATGGTTTATTACTTATAAAACGTGCTCATAAATATTTCCCTATCATAGAGCCTATATTAAAAGAGGAGGGTATACCAGACGATTTTAAGTATCTGGCTGTAATAGAAAGTGGACTTACACAAGCTGTTTCTCCTGCTCGTGCCACAGGTTTCTGGCAGATACTGAGTTCTACAGGACGGGATTTTGGTCTTGAGGTGAATGATAATGTAGATGAACGTTACAATATTGAAATGGCAACTAAAGCTGCCTGTGACTATTTAAAGAAATCTAAAGAAAGCCTGGGTAGCTGGACGCTGGCTGCCGCGGCTTACAACGCGGGTAATGCGGGAATATCGAGACGTCTTGACGATCAGGATGTGTCAGATTATTATGATCTATTGCTAGGTGAAGAAACCGGTCGCTATGTATTTAGAATTTTAGCTTTAAAAGAAATTCTTTCAGATCCCGTAAAATTTGGTTTTAATTATAGACAGCAGGATTTATATACTGAGGTGCCAACTTACGAAGTGCGGGTTGATACCGCAGTAACAGATTTCGTCAAATTTGCGCAGGGATTTGGGATTAATTACAAACTTCTAAAGTTGCATAATCCCTGGTTACGTGAGGATCATTTAAACAATAGCTCGCGTAAAGAATACTTTATTAAAATTCCTAAAAAAGGTTATTACAATTATAGCGTAGGGCAGTAAAACTTGTTTTTTAATTTTGCCTTCAGCGAAAAGGAAAAATTAAAATGTAACTAAAGATTCTGGCAGGTCGTTGATGTTGATATTGAGATCAAGATAAACAGCAGCGACTTGTTCTGATATAAAAGATACGTTGCGCGCTAAAGAATCTTCTTCTGAATCGTTAAGATAATTAGGAGGTCTTCTGTTAATATCCAGAATTTCGCCACTAGCAGAGAGAACAAAGCAGAGTTGCAATCCTAATGCATTCTTTAAAAGATTTATAGTTTGCATGTGTTTATTCTGTCTCTCATCTACGTAAACAATGTCTATACACTGGTCAAATTGTTTTGCCATTGCTTTTACAACTTCCTTCTTATCCCAATATAAAACCACGAAATTCATGAGGTCGCTGTATTTATTAGCAAGTGCATTTAAAGCGGGAATTTCCCCTTTACTTGGGATGCACCATGATGTGTAAGTAAGAATTATTGTAGGCTTATCAAAATCATCTGTTGAGCTTAAAAAATTTTTATAACCTTCAAAATTAAGTTTGTCGAGATACGTATTCTCAAGATGATTGCTTACTAATGTGTCAAAAAGATTTTTAGCGTATTCCAGATTTCCATTTTGAAGAGCAATGTCTGCCTGTTGATTATAATCATCAAGATAAAGTTCAAGCGCTTCTGAAAAGAGCATAGAATCTTCTTCTATTTCCTGAGAGCTAGAGATTGCAATTGTAAAGAGAAAGGAGAGAAGTAAAAATTTCTGCATACACGCATCTTATAATACAAGATTACGGATATGATAAAAGGAACGAAAATGTTTTCGCTAACAGCCTTAAAAAATCGTTAAAATGCCTGAAAGCGCCTAATAATAGCCGCTCATAACTATTTGTGAGATGTCAATAATTGATGCCTAAAAATATAAAGCGACATATTTTATTTCGATTTTGGGCACAAAAAACCCGATTTTTTAATATAAAAATCGGGTTTTAAGAAAGGTTTTTTAGCGACGACCGCCTCGCCCGTATTGTTGTCTGGGTGCACCAGCAGCTTTTTTCATTTGCTGCTTCATCATCTTAATTTGATCGTCTAGCATATTATGCTTGTCTAGTTTTTTAGCTTCGGCGAGAAGTAATTCTGCTTCGCGTTTTCTGTTTTTGGTCATAGCGATACCAGCAAGATTCATTTTCGCCATAGCGAGATCTGTATCCATACTTAAACCCAGGTTTACAGCTTTCTTAAAATATTTTTCTGCCTGAGAGATATTTGTTTGAGAAACCATAAGTCCTTGCAGGTAGTTATAGTAGCCTTGCTGCTTGCGCACAAGTGCGGTTTCAGGATTCTTTATTTTTGCCAGCCACTTTTGAGCACCGGGAAAATCCTGCTTTCTCAATCTCAGGAAAGCGAGAATGATAATTTCGTTTTTAAAATAAAGCAACACAAATATAGCTGAAAGCAGAACCAGCATAATTCCGTTACCTATTTCTCGTTCTATAAATTGCCAGATCGCAAGGCCTAAAACGATTACAAAGAGTACAATCTTGATATTTTTATTAAACATTCTTTGGGTTTAAATAATTGATTTAATATAATAAGGAGGGCTTATCTTTAAACGATTTTATACAGCTTCTCACTTAGATTAGTTTAGCGGCTGGCAAAGGTACTAAAAAGTATCAAAAATATTTTAAACTTTCCGTTTGGGTAAGTAAAAACTCTTTGTATATTTGCGCCCAGCTTTTGGGAGGGTAGCTCCTAAAATAAATGATAAGAAAGTTTAGGAAGATAAAAGAAGATACAAAATGAAAAGAACGTTTCAACCTTCAAAAAGAAAAAGAAGAAATAAGCACGGTTTTCGCGAGCGTATGGCGTCTGCTAACGGCCGTAAAGTATTAGCCCGCCGAAGAGCCAAAGGTAGAAAGAGAATATCTGTATCTTCTGAGCTAAGACATAAAAAATAATGGTTTTTTTACCGTTTGAAATAAAGGTGTTACTATTATTAGTAACACCTTTTTTTATAACCTTTCCACACGTATTTTTGACCAAACCCGTTAATCTAAGCTTATAATGCCTAAAAATCACAACCTAAAATCTGTTTTGATTATTGGTTCTGGACCTATAGTAATTGGCCAGGCCTGCGAATTTGACTACGCCGGATCTCAATCTTTACGTTCTTTGCGTGAAGATGGTATTGAGACCATTTTGATCAATTCTAATCCGGCAACTATAATGACAGATCCTGCGATGGCAGATCATGTATATCTATTGCCTCTTACTACAAAATCTATTGTAAAAATACTAAAAGAGCACCCCCAGATTGATGCTGTATTGCCTACTATGGGAGGGCAAACTGCTTTGAATCTTTGTATAGAAGCAGATGAAAAAGGTATTTGGGCAGATTTTGATGTAAAACTTATAGGTGTTGATATTGACGCTATAAATATTACTGAAGATCGCGATAAGTTTAAAACTTTAATGGCAGAAATAGGTGTGCCTGTCGCGCCTGCTAGAATTGCTGGTAGTTATCTTGACGGTAAAGAAATCGCACAGGAATTTGGTTTTCCGCTTGTAATACGACCTTCTTTTACTCTGGGAGGTTCTGGGGCTTCTTTTGTACATACTGCAGATCAATTTGATGAGCTGCTTACAAGAGGTCTCGAGGCATCGCCTATACACCAGGTACTTATAGATAAGGCGCTGTTAGGCTGGAAGGAATATGAACTTGAACTCCTACGTGACAAAAATGATAATGTTGTTATCATTTGTACCATTGAGAATATGGACCCTATGGGGATTCATACCGGTGATTCTATAACAGTAGCACCTGCCATGACGCTTAGTGATACGACGTATCAAAAAATGCGCGATCTGGCTATTCATATGATGCGCAGCATTGGTGATTTTGCCGGCGGTTGTAACGTGCAGTTTGCGGTGAGCCCAGACTCAAATGAAGATATAATTGCGATAGAGATCAATCCACGAGTTTCAAGATCTTCCGCTTTAGCTTCTAAAGCTACAGGATATCCTATTGCAAAAATTGCTACAAAACTGGCTATAGGTTATAACCTTGACGAACTAGATAATCAAATTACAAAATCTACTTCTGCTCTTTTTGAGCCAACATTAGACTATGTTATCGTTAAAATTCCACGGTGGAATTTTGACAAATTTGAAGGTAGCGAGCGTACGCTAGGACTGCAGATGAAATCTGTAGGAGAAGTAATGGGTATAGGTCGTTCTTTTCAGGAAGCGCTTCATAAAGCCACGCAGTCTTTAGAAATTAAGCGCAACGGTTTAGGAGCAGACGGTAAAGGTGAAACCAATTATGATGTCATTATAGATAAATTGACATACCCGTCATGGGATCGTGTTTTTGTAATCTATGATGCGATACAAATAGGAATTCCCCTGAGTCGCATTCATGAGATCACAAAAATAGATATGTGGTTTCTTAAACAATATGAAGAGCTTAATGTACTGGAGAAAGAAATTTCTAATTACGAGATAGACACTCTGCCGCGAGATCTTCTTCTTGAAGCAAAGCAGAAAGGTTTTGCAGACAGACAGATAGCTCATATGCTAGATTGTCTTGAAAGCGATGTTTATAATAAGCGTGATGAACTAAAAGTTAATCGTGTTTATAAACTGGTAGATACCTGTGCAGCAGAATTTGTAGCACAAACGCCTTATTTCTATTCTACTTTTGAGAGCGACATGCAACTTGCCTCAGGTGAGCGCTTCTCAGATAATGAAAGCAAGGTTTCTGATAAAAAGAAGATTGTTGTACTTGGCTCAGGGCCTAATAGAATAGGGCAGGGCATCGAGTTTGATTACTGTTGTGTGCATGGAGTTTTGGCTGCAGCCGAATGTGGTTATGAGACGATCATGATCAATTGTAATCCTGAAACGGTTTCAACAGATTTTGATATTGCCGATAAATTATACTTTGAACCCGTTTTTTGGGAACATATCTACGATATTATCCGTCACGAAAATCCGGAAGGTGTAATTGTTCAATTAGGTGGACAAACAGCTTTAAAACTAGCCGAAAAGCTTGATCGTTACGGAATCAAAATAATCGGAACGAGCTTTAAAGCACTAGATCTTGCAGAAGACAGAGGAAGCTTTTCTCGTTTATTAAAAGAAAATAATATTCCTTACCCTGAATTTGATGTAGCAGAAACGGCAGAAGAAGCCCTTGCTGTGGCAGATAAACTTGATTTCCCAATATTAGTACGACCTTCTTATGTATTAGGCGGTCAGGGAATGAAGATTGTTATCAATAAAGACGAACTTGAAGAAACTGTAGTAGATCTACTGCGCAAGATACCTAACAATAAATTGCTATTAGACCATTATCTCGATGGTGCAATAGAAGCTGAAGCTGATGCGATATGTGATGGTGAGAACGTTTACATAATAGGCATCATGGAGCACATAGAGCCCTGTGGAATACATTCTGGCGACTCTAATGCGCTTTTACCTCCTTTTAATTTAGGCGACCTTGTCTTGCAACAAATTAAAGATCACACGCATAAAATAGCTTTGGCACTTAATACCGTTGGTCTTATCAACATTCAGTTTGCCATTAAAGACGATACAGTTTATATTATTGAGGCTAACCCAAGAGCATCGCGTACAGTACCATTTATTGCAAAAGCATATGGCGAACCGTATGTAAATTATGCTACTAAAATAATGTTAGGAGAAAAGAAAGTGACAGATTTTAATTTTCAGCCTAAATTAGAAGGTTATGCCATCAAGCAACCCGTTTTTTCATTCAATAAGTTCCCTAATGTAAATAAGAAGCTGGGACCTGAAATGAAAAGTACAGGTGAAAGCATTTTATTCATAGACAGTTTGAAGGATGATGCATTTTATGATCTGTATTCAAGAAGAAAAATGTATTTAAATCGATAATTTTTGCAACATTAGTAGACAAAAGCAGTCTTTTAACTATAATTAACTCATTTTGTAGTTCTTATTTTAGACTTAAAAGTTTAAATTCATGTAATTTTGTTACAAATTAAACACGTTTATATGGCATGAAATTTACTTTACTAGCTTTTGTTTATTTTGCATTTGCATCTATTTGGGCGCAAACAACGTATACCATAGATTGGAAAGATCCAACTGTTGGTGCTGCTGCTGATATAGAAATTCAGGTTGGCGACACTGTTAAGTGGGTTTGGGGCGACTCTATGACGCATGATGTGGCAAGTGATGATTCTGATGCTCCCAGCGATTTTCAGTCGTCTGTTTCCTCATCAAAGGGTTTTGTATATGAATATACTTTTACAGAAGTAGCAGAAATAGATTACTACTGCACTTTTCATATCGATTCTATGGAGGGAACGATATCTGTAGTAGAGAATTTAGGCACTTCTTCTCAAAAAGAACCTTCATTTAAGGTATATCCTAATCCTGTAAAAGATCGTATCTATTTTCAGAATAGATCCAATACAAGTCGTATTGATGTTACTTTTTATGACATTTTAGGTAAGGTTGTTAAACGAGAAGCTTTGGGAGCAAATAGTATTAGAAACGGGATGGATGTAAGCAATCTTAAACGTGGTGTTTACCTTGTGCAGATTGACAATGGTTCAAATTCTTTTACTCAGAAATTAATAAAAAACTAATTCTTTAATTAGAAAATAAATACTAAAAGCCGATCAATTGATCGGCTTTTTATTTTGGTACATATTCCAGAATTATATTGTGTTTTTTAACCTCATCAAGGTTCTCGATTGACACAAAATCTGTACTCTTAAATTCAATTTTCCTATTAACTTTCATTTCCTGACGCTTCATGCTTTTTACAAAACGCCGTACTTCAGTTTTAGATTTCAAGGTAAGACCGGGTACTGCTACACTTTTGCCTTCCTTGTCTTTAGCAACCATAGTAAAATAGGAAGAATTGCAGTGTTTCTTCGTTCCGTTATGAATATTTTCAGCCTCTACACGTATGCCAATCACCATTGAGGTGCGTCCCACATAATTTACAGAAGCTTTCATAATAACAAGTTCGCCTACTTCTATTGGGCTTAAGAAATCAACTGTATCAACAGAGGCGGTGACACAGTAATTACCAGAATGTTTAGAAGCACATGCAAAGGCGATTTGATCCATCAAAGATAATATGTACCCTCCGTGAATCTTTCCGCTAAAATTTGTGTATGAGGGAAGCATTAACTGCGAAATAGTTACCTGCGATTCTTCAATATTTTTATAATCAACGGCCATTTAATTTCTGTTGAAATGAGGTGAATTTTCCTGTTCTACATCGGTCACAAAGTATTTTGTATCGCCCCAAAAGAAAAAAGTTGTGTAGCGCTCTACATAGGTAAGCTTCACATAACTCCCTTGATAATCCTTAAGTTTCTGAATCACATCGTCGTTTTTATCAAGCACCGAAAAATCAAAGATCTGTGCCCCGCTAATACCCTGACTTATTTGCCCTTCCCAGGTTTTAACCATGACTCCTTTATGACTAAATTTGATCAGTTCTCCAGCTCGAGTACCTTCGCTGTAGGTGACAAAATATACAAAAGCATAAAAAGCCAGGGCTAGTATAACAATGCTTCCAATAATAATTCCTAATACTTTTTTCATAAATCTAATTTAGTCGTTTTCTTCAATATTATTTTCTTCTGCATAAGCTTCTGTTTCCTCATCTTCGGCGCGATATAATAATTTTTGATCGATTTGTTTACTGGCTTTAGCGCCCAGTTTCCGAAGTTTTTCTACCCGGTTGATAAGATTTCCGCGCCCGGTGAGCTTTTTCATGGAGTTTTCATAGGTATTTTGAACGGTTCCCAGTTGGCGGCCTATTTTTAATAATTCTTCGGTAAGGTTTGAAAACGAATCATAAAGAGCACCTGCCTGCGTAGCGATGGCAATGGCATTCTTTTTTTGACGGTCATTCTGCCAAAGATTATCTACAAGGCGTAGAGCTGCGAGCAGGGTAGAGGGCGTTACGATGATCACATTTTTGCCAAAAGCTTTTTCGTAAAGATTAGGCGCATTAGCCGAAGCAATTGCAAAAGCGGGTTCTATAGGGATAAACATAAAAACCGTATCCGGACTTTCTTCCAGCAAAAGTTGATAATTCTTTGCGCTGAGTTGGTCTACATGTCGTTTTATAGACTGAATATGTTGCTTTAAATAGATGAGTTTTTCGGTCTCATTTTCTTCGGAAACAAAACGCTCAAAAGCGACCAGAGAAACCTTGCTGTCTACGATCATTTTCTTACCGTCGGGTAAATGAATGATCACATCGGTTTGTAAGCGTTTGCCCTCTGGCGTGGTGTGACTGTCCTGCAAGGTATACTCCCGGCCCAGTTCCAAGCCGGATTTTTCCAGCACCCGGGTCAGGATCAATTCACCCCAATTTCCCTGCATCTTGGTATCTCCCTTTAAAGCTTTGGTCAGGTTATCAGCATCTTTGCTCATTTGCAGGTTCAGCTCTGCCAAGCCTTTAATTTGCTGCCGCAGTTCGCTATGTCGTCCTAAACTTTCTTTATTGGTGTCTTCCACCTTTTTTTCAAAACTGTTGATTTTTTCCTGAAGTGGCTTTAAGATGATATCCAGGTTTTCTTTGTTTTGCAACGTAAATTTGCTGGATTTTTCATCTAAGATTTTATTGGCGACAATCTCAAAATCTTTGGTAAACTTCTCCTGCAGCTGTTCCAGTTCTGCATTTTTTTCCTCTATACGCTGTTTGAGATTGGCAAATTCAACATTACGAGTAGTCAGTGCCGTTTGAATACTGCTTATTTCGCTGAGCAGATTATTGCGTTCATCGGTATTTTCTAAAAGGGTTTTTTCTAACCGTTGCAGTTGTATAAGCTGGTGTTTGAGCCGTTCTCCCAGAGTTTTTGTCTCCGTTCTGCCTTTTAAATAAGCGATGAAATATCCCGTTGCAATGCCAAAAATCAGGCAAACTGCAGCAATAATCAGGGATATGGTTAAATCACTCATCTAGGCGTTTTTGCCAAAGATAAAGATTTGGCCTCGAGTTTTAGGTCGCTGGTTTTCTTATTTTTTAAGAAAAAAACGCTGAGTTTTTTTATCAAAACCAATTGTATTTTCAGGAAAGAGATGGGAAAATACATCATCTTCAATCAACTTTTTGGGCGTGTTGGTTACCACTTTTTTATCCTGCATCACGATTAATTGATCGCAAAGCGGAAGCACCAACTCAATATCATGGGTAGAAAATAAAATAGTTTTGGAGGTTTGCTTGCAGATATTTTTCAGCAAGGACAAAACGGAAGCTTTATGATGCAGGTCTAGATGGGTGGTGGGTTCATCAAGGATAATCAAATCTGTGTCTTGCGCCAACGCTCTGGCGATCAGTGCACGTTGTAACTGCCCGTCGCTTAAGGTGTGGCACTTGTCGTATTTTAATTCTTGTAATTCGGTTGCGGCTAGTGCATCTTCAATAATTTGAATATCGGTAAGCGAAAGTTTCCCCAGCCAGTTGGTGTAGGGTTGTCTGCCTAAAGCGACCAGTTCAAACACACTGAGGTTTTTTGAAATCGCCTGTCCTGTTAAAACCACACTAATAATTCGCGAGCGATTTTCAGCAGAAATTTGTTCGAGTTTCTTTTCATTACTTAAAAAAATAGTCCCACCCAACTTTTCCTGTAAGCCTGATAGCGTCCGGATGAGCGTCGATTTTCCTGAACCATTTACGCCTATCAAACCTATGAGGTTTCCTGCTTGTAAATCGATATTGATAGTTTCCGCAATGACTTTTTCTTTCGCTTTAGCGGAATAACCAATTACCAGATTTTTGGTCTTTAAAACCGATTTTTGATTGAAATTGCCTGATTTTTTGTCCTTTTCCATCTAAAACAACAATTTCTTTTTTCGAACCAAAAGCCAGATTACCACGGGCGCTCCTACCAGGGAAGTTATCGCATTAATGGGTAAGGTATAATGACTGAAGGGCGCCTGTGCAATGCTGTCACAAATCAACATCAGCAAAGCTCCGCCCAACATACAGGCAGGCATCAACACCCAATGATTGGCCGAATTAAACCACTGCCTGATCAAATGAGGAACCGCCAGTCCTACAAAAGCAATTGGCCCCGTAAAAGCGGTTAAACTCCCGGCTAGAATACTGGTGGCGATTATTATTAAAAATCTGCTTTTTTTAAGGTGTACGCCCATTGTTTTTGCATAGGCATCGCCCAGCAATAAACTATTCAGGTTTTTTAAAGTGAAAATGGAAAGTATAATCCCGGTTAAATAGCAAAGCGAAAGCACGCCCATTGCCTTCCATGAAATATCTCCTAGACTACCAAACGACCAAAAGATATAACGCTGTAATTCTTCTGCCGGACTAAAATAGGCCAGAATACTTACTACAGCAGCGGTAAGACTTCCAAACATCAAACCGATGATAAGTAGTGCCATGGCATCCTGTACCCGGGAAGCGACGAGAATAACGATGCTCAACACCAAAAAACTTCCCAAACTGGCAGCAATTATTGCACCCCAGCTTCCGGAAATTAAACTGGCTGAAAACCCGAAAAAACCCGCTCCTAAAATTAAGATTGCCACACCTAAACTGGCACCGCTACTAATTCCCAGGACAAAAGGACCCGCTAGTGGATTCTTAAAAAGGGTTTGCATCATCAGGCCGGCAACTGCAAGTCCGCTGCCGGTAAGAATGGCAGCCAGCGCTTTGGGCAGACGATAATCGATTAAAATATAGTTCCAGGATTCTTTACTGCTTGTACCTCCGCTAAGCGCGGTAAAAACTTCGGAAAGGGGAATTCTTACTGATCCTAAACTGATGTTGGTCAAAAAAACCACCACCAACAGGAGACTTAGGATGATAAAAGCCAGCGTATGTTTTTTAGTGTTCTGCAAGGGGTTTAAAAAAATGAGGTTCGTAATCGGGGAGGAGATTGGGATGAAAAATATGCACCAGATCCTGCAATACCCAATCGGGTCTATTAGGTGCAAGTTCGTAATAAATGAGTCCGCCTGTTTCTCCTTTCGCGGAAGCAAAACCGTAAATCTTTTTCTCCTGAAAAGCTTTGAATTTGCTATACACCGGGTTGGCATTTTCCAGTTCAGCATAAGATTCAAAAGCATTTGGGGCAATCCAGAAATCAGCTTGTTGTCCGGTATCCAGCACTTCTTCCAGACTCAAAGCAATACTGCCGGTTCCCTGGGTGTTTTTATACAAATAATCGGCATTGGCATCAGCGATCAATTGGGCGGCCCAGCTATCGCCGTGCGGCAAATACCAGACATCTTTAAATAGCGATCCACTTAAAACGGTAGGTTTTTCTTTCGCTTGAAGTGAAAGTTTCTTTGCCTCTTCATATTGGGTGGCGATGCTATTAAAAAGCGAATCGGCCAGCTCCTGCTTGTTATAAAGTGCCCCAAAAAATTTGATCCATTCTGCCTTGCCCAAGGGCGAGTGTTCAACCCAATCTCCGTTATACAATACTGGAATATGGGCGCGCTGTAAAGAATTCAGAGATTTATTCTGTCCTTCCACCCCAAAGCACACCACTACATCTGGATCGAGGTTGATGGTGGTTTCGGTATTGATCGACTCGTTTTGTCCCAGTTCCTGTATTTCGCCTAGAGCGATACGGTCACGGGTTTTTTGCGAAGAAATATAATCGAGATTTGGAAAACCCACCAGCGTATTTTCTACGCCCAACATGTCCAGAGACGGAATGTGGGTAGTAGAAGTGACCACAATTCGTTGCACCGGAATTTGAATGGTAGCGTCAATTTTTAAGCTGTCAGGCACCGATTTTCCGGGTTTCACCAATGCATAATTATAAACCTGATCACTGCCGGGAAAAGCTTCGGTTACTGCCAGTATTTTGTAATCGCCATAATCTGTGATCGAAAATCCTTCGGCGTAATTAATATTGACTTTTTGAGCAGAAGCAGCCAGAGGAGTTGTGTCTTTTTCGCCTTGCTTACAGGATGAAAAACCGATCAGGAGTATTAATAAACCGGTTTTAAATGCCAAAAATTCGGAAAATCTAAGCCGTTTTGGTTGCGGGATATTATTGGTTTTTAAAATGCTAGTGTTTTTTTTCATTGAAAAATCAGATTTTCTCATCGCTCAAAAGTAAGATTAAATAAAAAAATGAATACTGCCTTTGCGATTTGTTTATCTTCGCACCTGAATTTTGGTGGATGTTTTTAATTTAAAAAACGTCCTTAAAAGGGAATCAGGTGAGCTGATTTACGATTTATAATTGATGAATGCCGATTTTATTTTTTCGTTTCTCAATTTACTTTTCGTACTTCAATAAATCCTGAGCTGTTCCCGCAACTGTAAGCTTAGCCTGTGTAGTCACAGGCGGTGAAGATTACTCTTTAATACCACTGCCCCGATAGAGGGGGCGGGAAGGTGAATCTTTATACGCGAGCCAGGAGACCTGCCTTTATTCACTATTGTCAAACCTTCGGGATAAAGGTTTGTATGAAGGATGCTTCATACCTTTTTCCGTACAACACATTTTTTAATGAACACCAAAAATTACGTTTTAGGTGCCGGTCTTCTGGCGTGCCTAACGGGTTTTGCCCAACAGGCAGAACAACTGGATGAAGTCGTGGTTACCGACTCAAAATTTGAACTGAAACGCGAAAACAGCGGAAAAGTCGTCGTGAAAATCACACAGGACGAACTGGCAAAAAACCAGGGAAAAACCGTGGCAGAAGTGATCAATACCATTAGTGGGATTGAGATTAACGGAAGCCGAAGTAATACCGGGCAAAACCTGAGCTACTATGTGCGCGGCGGCAATAACCGGCAGGTGCTCGTGCTGATAGACGGGGTGCAAATGACCGATCCTTCTGCTATTGCCAATGATTTTGATTTGCGTTTGCTAGACATCAACAGTATTGAGAGTATTGAGATTATCAAGGGCGCAGCCAGTACACTTTATGGAAGCGGTGCAGCCACAGCGGTAATCAATATCACGACTAAAAAAGCAGGAGCTGATAAAATTTCGGCGCAACTCACCGCAGTAGCCGGTAGCAACGAATCTCAAAACAACCGCAATTTTGGGCTGAACGATTATCAAAACCGGGTTTCGGTAAATGGTACGCTCAATCAATTGACCTATCTGGTAGGGTTTGGGAATCAATATACCGATGGCCTTTCGGCGGTAATTGATGCAGACAGCAATGAGAAAGATCCCTTTTCCCGTTATAATGCCAATATTAAACTGGGGTATGCGTTTAGCGAAAATTTTAAACTGAATGCTTACGCCCTTTACGATCATTATGATGCCGCTTACGATAATTCGTATCCCATGGAAGATGCTGATTTTACTTCAGAAAGCACTCAGAAACGTGTGGGATTATCTTCGGAATACAGTTATTCTAAAGGAAGCATCACGCTAAATGCCGCATACCACAGTATTGGGCGCAATTTTGAATCCAACTATCCCAGTGCTTATGATGCAGATAGTTATATTCTGGATGTGTTTAACCGCTATACCTTTAGCGATCAGTTTTATACGGTGCTTGGTTTTAATTATGTGGAAGGCAGGACCGATTTTGGAGAAAAAAAGGAAACTTCTAATGCCGATCCTTATGCCAATGTGGTGTACGTTTCTCCTTTTGGGTTGAACATCAATGCCGGCGCACGTTTAAATAACCACAGTGAATACGGTTCGCATGCGACCTATAGTTTAAATCCATCGTATAGTTTTGATCAAGAAAAAGGATATTTGAAGTTTTTCGGAAGCTATGCGACTTCTTTTATAGCGCCTTCTTTGCCCCAACTTTACGGCGATTACGGTGCAAATCCTGATCTGGAACCGGAAGAAAACCGCACTATTGAAGGTGGAATTGAATGGAAATCGGGTATTTTTCGCGTAAGCGGAACCTATTTTAACCGTCTGGAAGAAAACTTTATCGATTATGTAACGATTGATTTTGACACGTTTGAAAGTCAATATCAAAACATAACTGAGGATTTTACAGTGCAGGGAGTTGAATTTGAACTGGAAACCCGACCAATTAAAGATTTACAGTTGCGAGCCAATTATACTTTTACCGAAAATAAAGATAAAATGACCTTACGCTTGCCGAAACATAAGATCAATGCTTCTTTAGGATATGATTTTTCGCCTGAAACTTATGCTTCTTTTAGCTATCAATACAATGCTTCACGCGTGGATACTGATTTTATCACTTATGAAGATGTAAAACTTGATGCCTATGGTTTGCTTGATTTTTATGTGAGTCAAAAAGTAATGCACAACAAAATAAAAATCTTCGCCGGGCTCAATAATATTTTTAATGAAGATTATCAGGAATTAGTGGGCTATACCACTAAGGGTAGAAACTTTAGAGTTGGGTTTAATTTGTATTTGTAGAAAACCTACAAGGTTGCAAAAACCTTGCAGGATTACTGCGTCATTCTGTTCAGAAGGCTTTGAAGATTATAAATTATAGGAATTAGTGGGTTATACCACTAAGGGTAGGAACTTTAGAGTTGGTTTTAATTTGAATTTGTAGAAAACCTACAAGGTTGCAAAAACCTTGCAGGACTAAGGTGGTGCCGTCATTTTGAATTTAATTCAGAATGACGAGAAGGAATAATAAAAAAACCTCCGATTTTCAGTTGAAAAGCGGAGGTTTTTATATGTTTTAGAGCGGTTTTTACTTCTTTAAATCAACATACATGCGTTGATAAGCAGGACTTGTCATTCCATTTTCTCCTACAAGTTCAATAGGTGGTCCTAATTTCTCTTCTTTTTTCACCGTATCAAACGATCTGTTAGGGTTAATATCATCTAGTGCCGCAGCAAGTAGAGGTTCATCCTGATCTCCCAATACGCCATAGTTGCTAATTCTTTCCTGTACTTCAATATCAGGCTCAAGACCATTTACAAAACCTGTTACACCATTAGCATTAGCAGAAGTTAAGATAAGTGGCTGTATTGCATAAAAATGATTAGGATTTGCCCCATCTCTTGCAAAACTAGGAGCTTCAGAATCATAAAAAGTTGTTGATGCCTGAAATTTACCTACTGTTGTTGTTCCTATCTGAATTACATCAATATAAGGATCAAGCCCGTTAATCACTAATTCACTGGCCGAAGCAGAACTTCCTGTTGTTAATATGTATACCCGGTTTAAATTAAGACTATTAATATCTGCATTCGTACTGGTTTTTGTATTAAATCGATTATTTAAATTTTCAGGCTCCTGAGCTTCAAAGGCTGTTTGTATTTGAGGATTCCAGACTTCTGTTGAGAATATTTCACCTGCAAATTGACCAGTGATCATTGCAGCAAGATCTGTCGCTGTGCGCACAGAGCCGCCGCCATTATAGCGCAAATCTAGAACAAGATCTGTAACACCATCTGCTTTAAATGTGGCAAAAGCATCATTTAACTCACCATCAAAATTAGATGTAAATGAATTATACATAAGATAACCTACTTTTTCATTGCCCACATCTAAAGTTTTTGCAATGTAAATAGGGTTCTCAGTATATTCTGCTTTTGTAAGTGTTATCGTTTCACCGGTTGATACAATATCACCATTAGTATCTAAGGTGGCCAGACCTATCGTATATGTATCCTGACTTAAAAGTTCTACTGCTCGAGAGTTAAGACTGCGACCACCACTTGTGGCAACGGTATTTATATTTTCCCCATCAATTGTATTAAATAACATCCCTCTCGTAACTCCGCTATCTTCTGCAGAGGTTCCCGGTAATACGAGGCGCACAAAACCAAATGCCAGACTTGAGTTATTAGGATATAAAGAGAGACCATAGTCCATCCCATTATTTTTACTTACACCGGCAAATGTATTTTCCAGTTCACGATAATCGTCTGTGATAAAACTAAAGCGGTCTACATTAGATAAAAGACCGTTATAGTAGAGATCTTCCGGAGTATCAAATCCATTTAAATATGAATCAAGTTCATCCTGTGTATTAAAATAATCATCAGCCAGCGGTGGTACATCGGGTTTGTAGAGATACCAGATATTCATTGCCTCGTAGATAAAGTTCTTAATCTCGAGATCAGATGCAGCTATAACTTCATCGTCTTTATCTTTAAAACAAGAAACGGTAGTGCATAAAAGAAGAATCCCTATTAGGGTGTAAGAAATCTTTTTCATTTTTCAATTTTATTTAAGAACCCTAAAAATAGGGTATTATTGTAATGAATGAATTGTTTGTAACAAATTTTATGTTGGGTCGTCATCCTTATAACTAACCGCATTGCAAATGAAGTCTAAAGAATTTTTAAAAGAGGTCACTCCTTTTCAGGATAAGATATATCGCCTGGCACGCCGGTTGCTTGTCTCTGAAGAAGAAGCTAAAGACGCCACTCAGGAAATTCTTTTAAAACTTTGGACTAAAAGAGCTGAAATGAAAAAGTACAGGAGTACAGAAGCTTTTGCGATTACAATGACAAAAAACTATTGCTACGATAAGTTAAAAGCTAAAAGCAGCAGTAACCTTAAGATAGTTCACAGTAATTATGAGGATACCAGTTACAATACAGGTAAACAAACTGAAAACAAGGATGCCGTAAACTGGGTGTTTAAATTGATGAAAGATCTACCCGAGCAACAGCAGCTTATTTTGCAGTTGCGGGATGTAGAAGGATATACAAATGCAGAGATAGCAGAGCATCTGGGAATAAATGAAACAGCAGTACGCGTGGCTCTTTCGCGAGCGCGAAAAACAATACGAGAACAGTTGATAAAAAAACACAGCTATGGAATTAGATAGAATTGAGCAATTGCTCGATAAGTATTTTGAAGGAGAAACAACTCTGGCTGAAGAAAAAGCATTGAAGCAATACTTTGCAGCAGGTAAAGTAGCACAACATCTTGAGTCTTATACGCCTCTTTTTAATGCTTTCGCGGAAGCTAAAGAAGAAACATTTACAGGAGAAATAAACATCCCTCAAGAGCGACCTCTTTTACGCTGGATTCCCTTAGCTGCGGGATTTGCGATAGTGCTGGGTGTACTTTTTACGTATGATGGGTCACAATCACGACATGATTACGGCACTTATAAAGACCCCCAAATTGCCGCATTAAAAGCAAAGCAAACTTTATATATGGTGTCTAGTTTTATAGATGAAGGCACAGATCAATTAGATGCACTGGGAGAATTTAAAAAAACAACAGATAAATATTTAAAATAACAATTAAAGCAATAAAAATGAAAAAGTTAATAATAAGTACGATAGTCCTTTGTTTGAGCATAACGGCGTTTGCGCAATCTGGTTTTGACAAGTTTGAAGACATGAAAGATGTTTCTGCTATGATCGTAACCCCTAAGATGTTTAAGCTTTTAGGAAAGATTGATCTCGATTCTAAAGATCCTGAGATGCAGAACTATATCAATATGGTCAATAACCTTGAAGATATTAAAGTTTTTAGTACAAAAAGTGACGCTACAGCAAAACTGATGAAATCTGAATTTAATAGTTATCTAAGTTCGGCTAAACTTGAGCAACTTATGCGTGTAAAGGATGATGGTAAGAATGTAAGATTTTACTATAAGCCCGGTAAAAATGATGATTTTGTAAAAGAATTTGTCATGTTTATGGATGGCACAGCAGTTAAAGACGATACTGTGATTATTAAAATAACAGGAGATATCGATCTTAAAGAAATAGGTAAGATCGCAAGCAGCATAAACTTCTCAGGTAGTGAAGAGCTTAAAAACGTAAAGGTAAATTAGTAAAACTATGAGAATTTTAAAATTAGGAAGCATGCTTTTACTATTCTTAGTATTGGCTAGTTGCAACAAAGAGCAAACACTTCAGGAGTATTATGTAGATAATAAAGAAAATGATGATTTTGTCATGGTAGATGTGCCTACGAGTCTCATTAGCCCTAAATCTGATAAACTCACAGAAGACCAAAAAAAGGTTTTGAACACTGTAAAAAAAGTAAATCTTCTTGCGTATCCTTTAAGTGGAGGTACTAAAGAGAAATATGATACTGAGACGGTTAAGATCAAGAATATACTCTCTAATGATTCTTATGATGAGTTAATGAACTTTGGTAAACCGGGACAACGCATGCGTTTGTACTATAAGGGTGAAGAAGATGCTATTGATGAGGTTATTGTCTTTGCACAGGATGAGAATAAAGGTTTTTTACTGGCTCGCGTGCTGGGCGATAATATGAATGTAAGTGACATGATCAAGTTTGCAGAATCTATAGATAAAGAAGGAGCAGATTTTGACACGGCGCAGTTTGAAGGCGTGATGGATATTTTTAATAAATAGAATTTAGTTCACATAATTAAATAGAAAATCGGGGCAATCGCCCCGATTTTTGTTTGTTTTCAACCGATTTTTACCTCTAAACTACCGTTATTTTAAAACGGCATCTATAATTACGGGAAAATGATCTGAGATAAATAAGGCTCCCCTTTGTGCATCAAAAACCTGATATTTGTCAATAGTAATGGTATTTCCTTTATAGAAAATGTAATCTATACGATCTCTGTTAAAGTCTGGTTCTAATTGAAAGCCGTTAAAGGTATATGGCGGGCCGTAAGTCTTATTTGCTTTGAGAGCTGAATCACTCAACTCCTGGGTTATTATCTTATAAGGATTTTCTGAAGGAGGCACATTAAAATCACCGGTTAAAAAGAAAGGTGTATCTCCCGCAATTTCTTTAGCTTTATTTAAGATTAAATGTGCGCTTTTTTCACGGGCCTTTACACCCATGTGGTCAAAATGAGTATTAAAAAAGAAGAAAATCTTATCGCTGCTTTTATCTTTAAACTTTGCCCATGTCACAATACGAGGCAGGGCAGCATCCCATCCTTTTGATGCGACTTTTTCAGGTGTGGGCGATAACCAGAACGTCGCACTGTCTAAAACCTGAAACCTCTCTTTTTTATAAAAAATAGGTGAGAATTCACCAGCCTTGCCACCATCTCTACCAGTACCAATAAAGTCATATTGATTTAGGCTTTTCTTTATATCTTCTACCTGACTATAAAGTGCTTCCTGAGCTCCAAAAATGTCGATATCAGAAAAGTTTACACTTTCTGCGTACCAGTCTTTCCGGTTGTCCCAAAAATTGACGCCGTCATCAGGGTTTGCATATCTAATATTAGATGTCATTAATTTTAAATGAATTGAATCTTGTTGAGCCTGAACAGGGATAGCTGCTAAAATTAGCAGTAAGAGAGAAAAATACTTAAGCATGATATTTTTTAAGATTAGTTAGTTTGAGGGAAATTATGAATTTAAAGTTATTTCAGTATTAAAACAGGGTTATTATCCTACTAAGATATGCAGCCTCGGTTTTCTATACGCATATTTTATTCAGCAATAAGAAACACTGACATCTGTCAACATCATATTTTTAAATAAGCCGTATTTTTGATCAAACACTATAAGCATGAATAAAGGTATCTATATAGCAACGCTTGAGCCAGACAGTGGTAAGTCTGTTATCACTTTGGGATTAATGCGCACTCTTTTGGGAAAGACGGCAAAAGTTGGTTTTTTTCGTCCCATTATAAACGTTGATAAACCAGGCGGAAAAGACAATCACATTAATACAGTGCTTTCTTTTTTTGATATCGACCTCGACTATGAAGATGCTTATGCGTTTACACGAAATGAAATAATAAGAAAACGCAACGAAGATAAAGCCGGCGAAATTTTAGATACAATTATAAGCAAATACAAAGCTTTAGAAGATAGGTTTGATTTTGTGCTTGTTGAAGGATCTGATTTTACGGGAGAAGGAAGCATTTTTGAATTTGATACCAACGTGCTTATCGCGAAAAATTTAGGAATCCCAACGATTATTGTAGCTAGCGGGGTAGGGAAGAATAAAGATGAACTCATGGGGAGTTTGCAGATAGCTTACACTTCTTTTATAGAGAAAGATGTGGCCGTGATAGCAGTTGTCGCTAATAAAGTTCAGCCAGAGAATTTGCAAATTGCGACTGATGGTCTTAAAAACTTTTTACCAGAGAACGTAGCAGTATTTGCAATTCCTTATACAGATAAATTAGCACATCCCACGGTTAAAGAAATCGTGGCAGAATTGGGCGGAAAAGTGCTCTTTGGGGCCGATTTTTTAGATAATCAGACAGGTAATTATGGTGTGGGAGCAATGCAACTGCGCAATTATCTAACGCATTTAAAAGAAGATAGTCTTGTTATCACCCCGGGAGACAGAGCAGATATAATCTTAGGCGCTTTACAGGCAAATATTTCAAGTAATTATCCCAGAATTTCTGGAATAATCTTAACTGGCGGACTTATACCTGAAGAACCTATCTTAAAACTTATAGAAGGTCTCTCGCAAATAGTACCTATAGTTTCTGTAGAAGATGGAACTTTTTCGGTTACAAATCGCATAGGAGCTGTAAAATCTCACATTTATGCAGACAGCACTCAGAAAATCGAAACTTCATTAGCGGTTTTTGAACGGGAACTTGCTTTTGATAATTTGGTAGAACATTTACTTACCCTTGAGGCAGGAGGTATTACACCGCGTATGTTTCAGTATAGCTTGATGAAGCGTGCTCAAACTTCAAAAAAACACATAGTTCTGCCAGAAGGAGATGATGTGCGTATATTAAGTGCAGCTTCGCATCTGGTAGATCTAAACCTGGTGACAATAACGTTGCTGGGTGATCCTGAAAAAATAAAGCAGAAAGCCACCGCAAATAGTATTGCTTTAGATTTTTCTAAAGTGAACATAATAGACCCCATCAAGTCAGATAAATTTGAAGATTACGTCAATACGTTTTACGAGTTGAGAAAACACAAAAATGTAAATATGGATATCGCCAGAGACTGGATGGCAGATGTTTCTTATTATGGTACGATGATGATCTACAAAGGCGATGCAGACGGTATGGTTTCAGGAGCAGCGCATACTACGCAGCATACCATAAAACCTGCGCTTCAGTTTATTAAAACTAAACCGGGAGTTTCAGTCGTTTCGTCTGTATTCTTTATGTGTCTTGAAGATCGTGTATCTGTTTTTGGTGATTGTGCAATTAACCCTAATCCTTCTGCGGAAGAACTTGCAGAGATCGCTATTTCTTCAGCAGAAAGCAGTATAGCTTTTGGCATTGAGCCAAAGATCGCTATGTTGTCTTATTCTTCAGGAACTTCAGGAAAAGGTGAAGACGTAGATCGGGTACGAGAAGCTACAAATATTGTAAAAGAAAAACGGCCTGATCTAAAGATAGAAGGACCTATACAATATGATGCTGCGGTCGATATGCGAGTAGGTAAAAGTAAATTACCAGACTCTGAAGTTGCCGGGCAGGCAAGTGTACTTATATTTCCAGATCTAAATACAGGGAACAATACCTACAAGGCTGTACAAAGAGAAACCGGGGCTCTGGCAATTGGTCCCATGTTGCAGGGATTAAATAAACCCGTTAACGATCTAAGCCGCGGTTGTACTGTAGATGACATTTTTAACACCGTAATTATAACCGCCATTCAGGCGCAAGGAATTTAATTTTATGCACGTATTAGTAATCAATTCAGGGAGTTCTTCAATAAAATTTCAACTTTTTAAAATGCCATCAGAAGAAGTCATTGCTTCTGGTATGGTAGAACGCATAGGGATAGAAGGCAGCCGACTTCATTATAAAAGTTCTACCCAAACCTTTACACAAGATGTAAAAATTGCATCGCATAAAGAAGGTTTAGAAACAATAGCGGCACACTTGCTTGATGAGAATACGGGAGTTCTTAAAAATGTAAATGAAGTAAGTTTAGTAGGGCATCGCGTTGTACATGGTGGCAGTCAGTTTACACAAACGGTTATAGTAGATGCTACTGTAAAAGAACAGATAAGAAAACTTTTTTCGCTTGCACCACTGCATAATCCACATAATCTAACAGGTATAGAAGTTGCCGAAGATATTTTTACAGGAGCCAAACAAATTGCCGTTTTTGATACAGCCTTTCACCAAACAATTCCGCAGAAAGCATATCAGTATGCGATACCTCAAAAATTCTTAGAAGAGAATAAAATAAGACTTTATGGTTTTCACGGTACAAGCCATAAGTATGTAGCAGCAAAGGCATTAGAATACTTAAATAAAAAGAAATCTAAAATTATTACCATACATTTAGGTAACGGTTGTAGTATGAGCGCTATAAAGAATGGCGTGTGTATAGATACTTCGTTAGGTTTTGGCCCGGTTAACGGTTTGATTATGGGAACAAGGAGTGGAGATATAGATCAATCGGTTATTTTTTACATGATCAGTGAATTAGGTTATACCAGTGAAGAAGTTGGTGCGCTTTTAAATAATAAAAGTGGAATGCTGGGACTTACAGGTTACAGTGATATGCGCGATATAGAAGATGAGGCCTCCCGTGGTAATAAAGAATGCATACTTGCATTAAATATGAATGCTTATCGCATAAAAAAATACATAGGTTCATATGTCGCTGCACTCAATGGTCTTGATGCCATTGTATTTACAGCAGGGATAGGAGAGAACAGTGACCACTTGAGAGCTCTTGTTTGTGAAAATATGGAATATTTTAATATTCATATTGATGCAGGTAAAAACAGATATCGTTCAAAAGAAATGCGAAGCATAGAAAAGGAGGGAAGTAAAGTCTCTATTCTGGTAATTCCTACAAATGAAGAATTAGAAATTGCACAGCAGGTTTATTCTTTAGCTGAATAAAAATCGAGCAGTACAGTCCTTCTAAGGAATTCTGGAATCATATAAAAGTGATGATAAAATTTTTTAGAAGGATAAGAAAGTCATTATTTGCTGAGGGTAAATTCAGTAAATATATTTTTTATGCCCTGGGAGAAATAATTCTCGTTGTCATGGGTATCTTAATTGCTTTACAGATCAATGCCTGGAAAGTAAGTGCTGATAATAAAAAACTAGAAAAAAGTATCCTTTTAAACATTAAACAAGACCTACAGGACGATATTCTTGATCTACAGAATGTGGCGGCATTTAAAATTAAGCAAAGAGAAACCTGTAATCGTTTAATTAATTTAGCCGCTAATCGTTCTCTTCCCATATTAGATACAGTTCAATTTGCAAATGACGTCGTAAGAATGATTTATTTCACGCTGCCCAGTTCAAATAAAATCACATTTGAAATGGCCACCAGTAATGGATATCTAAACATTATAAGCAACGATAGCCTCATTAAGTTAATAGCTAAATATTATTCAGATATTACATTAAATCAACATGTGACAGAAACCAAAAGATTTACAAACTCTTTTGCAGAATCTGTTATTATGAAAAAATACAGAATATTTTCAAACAAGATTGCCGTGCTAGACGGTTTAGGTGGAGAATACCATATTGAGAGCTATCAAAATATGAATGAATTTCCATTTCCTTATGCTGATTTTATACATGATCTCGAGGTAGAAAATCATCTAAATTCTTTCGCTATACGCTTAAAAATAGGGATCAACTATTTACAGAATAAAGAAAAAAGAGCTGATGAATTAATCAGCAGGATTGATAAATATATTAAAGTAGGCAATTAATTAATTAAGCAGATTCTCCATTTAAACTGTTTATACACCTGTTGTATCTATGCGATTTGTATAGACTAAATTTATAATAAGCACAATAAATATACATACCAGAATTATTTGTGTAATTATAACGTGCAAAAGGTTAGCTAGTCCCGCAATGAGAATTGCCGAATACAGAAATAAGGTTAAAAACATATTTAAGGAATTGCGACCCTTCATAGTTTAGATACCAGTATAATTAGAAGGGCTGATTGCTTTTAATTCACTTTTTATAGAATCGTCTATTTCAAGCGTGTCTATAAAATTAGCTATAGAATCTGCTGTAATAGTTTCATTTGTGCGAGTGAGTCCTTTTAATGCCTCATATGGATTAGGATAACCTTCTCTTCTCAATATTGTTTGTATCGCTTCAGCAACGACAGCCCAGTTATTTTCAAGATCAGCGTTAAATTTACTTTCGTTTAAAACTAATTTATTCAATCCCTTAATTGTGCTTGCAAGACCTATTAATGTATGGCCTAATGGTACACCAATGTTTCGCAGAACTGTACTATCTGTAAGATCGCGTTGTAATCTTGATATAGGTAATTTAGCGGCAAGATGCTCAAAAATCGCATTAGCGATGCCTAAATTCCCCTCGCTGTTCTCAAAATCGATCGGATTAACTTTGTGTGGCATTGCAGAAGAGCCTACTTCACCTGCTTTTATTTTTTGTTTAAAATAATCCATTGAGACATACGTCCAAATATCTCTGTCCAGATCTATTAAAATTGTATTGATACGTTTAAGGTTATCAAAAAGAGCGGCCATGTGATCATAATGCTCTATCTGTGTTGTAGGGAATGAATGGTGCAGCTTTAAAGTACCGTGAACGAAACCAGAACCAAATTTCTTCCAATCTATCTCAGGATAGGCTACCTGATGTGCATTATAGTTTCCGGTTGCGCCACCAAATTTTGCAGCACTGGGTACAGTTTCAAGTAATTTAATTTGTTCTTCAAGTCTTACCACAAACACCTCGATCTCTTTGCCTAAGCGGGTAGGAGAAGCTGGTTGACCATGGGTGCGAGCAAGCATAGGCACTTGTGACCACTCGTCTGCCAGTTGCTTTAGATGATCTACAACCTCAAGTAGTTGAGGTAAATAGACATGATTCATTGCATCTTTTAAACTTAACGGGATAGCGGTGTTGTTGATATCCTGTGAAGTAAGCCCAAAATGGATGAACTCTTTAAATGGTGCTAAACTCATTTTATCAAACTTTTCTTTGATAAAATACTCAACAGCTTTTACATCGTGATTTGTAATGCGCTCAATATCTTTAATAGCCTGTGCATCCTCCAGAGAAAAATCGTCATATATCGCCCTTAATTCAGAAAAAACTGCTCGATCTACATTCTTTAGTTGAGGTAGTGGTATTTCGCAAAGAGCGATAAAATATTCTATCTCTACCTTAACACGGTATTTAATAAGTGCTTTTTCAGAAAAAAAATTAGCAAGAGACTCAGTCTTCTTGTGATACCTACCATCAATGGGTGAAACAGCCTCTAAAGGGGATAATGACATGATTTAATTTTAGATAAAACGCAAAGATACACAGCTACTACATACTAACAAACGTAAGATGATAATATATCAATAAGAACTACAAATCCTGAAAACCGGCACATGAAAAAAAAATCAGTACTTTCATAATTTTAAAACCTCCTTATGATCTGGGTAAAACGTTTTTTTATACTCGCACTTATAGCATTAGTAGTAATTCAATTTATAAGACCTGATAAAAATGAAGGCGATTATGCAAGTCTTGACAGCTTTATTGCGGAAACCAAACCCTCTCAGGAAGTACAGGGAATTTTAAAAACAGCTTGTTACGATTGTCATAGCAACCAGACTAAATATCCCTGGTATGCAGAAGTTGCACCTGTTTCTCTATGGCTTGACCAGCATATTGAAGACGGTAAGAGACATCTTAATTTTGCCGACTGGGATAAATATTCTGCTAAGCGAAAAGATCACAAGCTAGATGAAGTTATAGATGAAGTTAGTGAAGGCGATATGCCGCTCGCTTCATACACCTTAATACATCACGATGCAGATCTTACAGATCAACAGGTCGATATGCTTTTGAATTGGGCTAAAGTTGCAAGACTTAATTATTCATCAGTTTTGCAACCACAGTAGGAACCCCGGTAGATGCCTTTTCTGATAAAACAGTGAGATTGCGCCCAGATGATATGCTGGGCTTAGGATCTATAAAATAGATTTGAGCGTCATCTTTTGCATAGTCTATTAACCCTGCAGCAGGATAAACCTGCATACTTGTTCCTATTATCAACACAAAATCGGCCTGAGAGGTATAAAAAGCGGCTTTTTCTAATAAAGGAACGGCTTCGCCAAACCAAACTATGTGTGGTCGTATCTGGCTATTATATTTGCATTGATCTCCTATACAAATATCATCTTGCCAATCCATCACCAGATTTTCATCTGTACTGCTACGTGCTTTTAATAGTTCGCCATGTAAATGAATCACATTTGAGCTTCCCGCTCGCTCATGCAGATCATCAACGTTTTGAGTTATAATGGCTACTTCATATTGATTTTCAAGCTCTACAAGTGCTTTATGTGCATTATTAGGTTGCACAGTTTTTAACTGTCTTCTTCGCTTATTATAAAAGTCTAAAACCAACTCCTGATTAGCATACCAACCCTCAACGCTGGCAACTGCCATCACATCATGGCCTTCCCAAAGACCGTTATCATCTCTAAAAGTCTTTAAACCACTTTCTGCACTAATCCCCGCACCGGTAAGTACTACAATTTTTTTCATAGAGTAATTTTTATCTAAAAATACAAAATTGAAAAAGCATTAATCTTTAAAAATAATTCAAGGCTGTTAAACAAAACATAAGCCGAGCTAATTTGTTCCTGAAATGAAATCTTGCTATTAAATTTATATTTCGTGCACTATTTATTATCGCATTTCTTTAATTGAATAATCTATGGCAGAATGGTTAAAAGCCGGTCTTTGGGGTCTATTATCGGGAGGAGCTTTAGTTTTAGGTTCATTGTTGGGTTACTATTTTAAATTTTCTCAGCGGTTTATCGCAATGATAATGGCCTTTGGTGCCGGGGTTTTAATTTCAGCATTGTCTTTTGAACTTGTAGATGAGGCTTACTCTCAAAGTGGTGTATTATCAACATCAATAGGTTTTATTGTGGGTGCGGGAATTTATTCTATAGCTAATTATTTTTTAGAAAGACAAGGTGCCAAACACAGAAAACGATCACAGGATCAACAACCATCTGAAGGTGAAGACAGCGGCAGTGGTTTGGCAATAGCCTTAGGAGCATTACTAGACGGTATTCCTGAATCTATAGCAATTGGCATAAGTATGTTAGAAGGAGGTGCAGTAAGTGCTGCAACAGTTATAGCCATTTTTATTTCAAATATTCCTGAAGGTTTATCAAGTTCTGCCGGAATGAAAAATTCGGGTAGATCAAAACTTTTTATTTTTGGAATCTGGATTGCCATTGCTGTTATAAGCGGTATAGCTTCAGTGACAGGTTATACCGTATTTAGTCAATTATCCCCTTACATTATTGGTGCTACGTTAGCGATTGCTGCAGGGGCGATTTTAAATATGCTGGCTGCAACAATGATTCCCGAGGCTTTTGAAAAAGGGCACAGCATTGTGGGCATTATAACCGTGCTTGGTTTTTTGACCTCATTTTTACTTTCGCATTTAGCTTAAAATAGCTTATTTTCATTTCGTTATCTAAACCATCTCATCTAAAACCTGTATTTATGACCCTTTCTAACTCATTAAAGCTGGGAGTATTCTTGTTATTTCTTGCAAACCATCTTCATGCTCAGGAAAAAGGAACTGAGGCAAATCCATACACACTTAATCCTTCGCCTGCCACAGTTGCCTGGGGTCATTATTGGTCTGAAAGTGAACCGGCATTAACAATTAAAACCGGAGATTATGTAAAAGTACACACGCTAATCACTTCTAATCCTGAAAGACTGGAAGGCGCCGGAGTCGCGCCTCAGGATGTAGAACAGGAACTAAGAGATGTACAAAGTCTAAAAGATCGTGGACCAGGAGGACATATTTTAACAGGACCCATTTATATTGAAAATGCAGAACCGGGTGATGTACTAGAAGTAAAAGTACTTTCTATAGATCTGGCTATTCCATACGGTTATAATGCGATAGGGCAGAGCGGTTTTTTATCTGATGAGATCTTTGAACGAAAAATGAGAATCATACCTTTAGATAAAGAAAAAATGATTGGCCATTTTTCTGACAGTATAGATATACCTTTACATCCTTTTTTTGGTAGCATGGGCGTAGCACCACCGGCAGAAGCAGGCCGTTGGAATAGTGCACCGCCATGGGTACATGCAGGTAATTTAGATAATAAAGAACTTACGGCAGGTTCTAGCCTTTTTATCCCGGTTTTTGCAAAGGGCGCGCTCTTTGAGATTGGCGATGGTCACGCCGCTCAGGGAAATGGTGAAGTAGATATTACAGCTATAGAAACTTCGCTTAAGGGCACATTGCAGTTCATTTTACATAAGAACAAAGAACTATCATGGCCCCGTGCCGAAACGGCTACTCATATCATAACGATGGGAGCAGACCGCGATCTTAACAAAGCAACGCATATTGCGGTACGCCAAATGATAGAATACCTCATGAAAGAAAAAGGCATGGGCAAAGCAGATGCTTATATGTTGTGCAGTGTTGCTGTAGATGTAAACATAACGCAGCTTGTAGATGGCAATGTAGGCGTACATGCTATGTTGCCTAAGGAGGTATTTATTAAGTAGTTTATTATCTATTTATTTATAAGGATAGATTCGATTTTTACCCCTTTTCACCTGATTTTTACTGAAATTTAAAAGGTTTTTAAACGAAAGAAACAAAAAGGAGAATATTAAATTTGTGTCTTAAATAAAAGGCATGAACAAAGAATTACTTCAATACCTGGAATCTTTTCTTACGCAAAAACGAGTTGATCTTTTTAAACAGGTTGCCTCACAACGCACAAATCATTTTACAGTAGTAAATGAAGATGTACGGCACCTTCATAATACAAGTGCTGTGATACGTAGCTGTGATGCTTTTGGGGTGCAGAATGTGCATGTTATAGAAGAGAAAATTGGCAGAAGAATAGACAAAGAAATTGCGATGGGAGCCCAGAAATGGACAACCGTTAATCGCTACAACAACGTTCATGAAACAATTGAAAATCTAAAAAAAGATGGCTACCGCATCGTGGCTACAACTCCACACCATCAGGCTCATACGTTACAGGATTTTAATATAAATACACCTGCAGCTTTATTCTTTGGTCGCGAGGCCGAAGGATTAAGCGACGCCGTTATTAATGAGGCTGACGATTATATATATATCCCAACAAGCGGTTTCACACATAGCCTGAATATTTCTGTGTCTGCAGCTATAATCTTACAAAACCTTATGCAACGCTTGCAAAATTCTAGTGTTAACTGGCAGCTTAGCCCTAAGGAGCAGATAGAACTGCGGTTACAATGGGCAAAACGACATATGAAGAATTATGACGAACTAGTAGAACGGTTTATGAAAGTAAACAAGTTATACCTTTAATAGCAAGCCTTATACAACCAGCGTCGTATGTACCCAGTGCAGAAGGTGTCTTGCTCTATTTTCTTCAGATGATGTTAATGTTCCATTACAAAAAGTAGATGAGGATGGAGGGAAAGTATTTCAGGAAAAACCCAGATTTCTGAAGTATATGGCTATATGGCTGTCTTTCTTGATACAGAAGGTAATAGAATTGCGCTTCATAGTATTTCGTAGAAACGAAATCACTTCATTTAGAATCTTTTCTATTTCAAAAACCTCCTTTTTAGCATTAAAAATCGGTAATTTAAGGGTCATTTTTAATCAATAAACCCAACTTATCATGTATTACCACCACACTATTCAAAAATCTATTGTAAAAGTCTTTTTTTCAGGAATTTTGTTTGTCGGGATTGCACAATTAACTTCCGCACAAACAACAGACAGTCTTGAAGTACCAGACTGGGCTTTACCGGGATCAGCGACGCATGAGCAAGTGCCGCCACCGGCAGATTTTCATCGGGAAACGCGTACCGAAAATAAATCAATTGGTGTTTTTGATGGTCAAAGTGATGTAGGTGGAGCGCTGGCAGAGGGCTCGGCTACTTATGATAAATCTAAAAATGAATACACGGTTAATTCTGCAGGTTATAATATTTGGTATAACCGCGATGAATTTCGCTATTTATGGAAAAAAATGTCTGGAGATGTTTCGCTTGCAGCAGACGTGAAGTTTCCAGATTCTACAGGTTATGGTGATAGAAAAGTTGTATTGATAATACGGCAGGGACTTGAAGATGATGCTAAAGAAATAATGGTTGCTTTGCACGGTGCAGGATTGATGCACATGGCCTGGAGACCAGAGCAAAATGCAAATTTGCAGGAAATGCGTATAGAACAAAAAGGAGCAATGCGATTAGGTATCGAGAAAGATGGCGATGCATTTACAGCTTTTATAAGCATGAATGGCGAGCCCTTATTTCAAGTAGGTGATCCTGTAGAATTAAAATTTGATAAACCTTTTTACGTAGGTATAGGCTTTACTTCCCATTTACCTGCAGATGTAGATACGGGTATTTTTAGTGATGTTTTTTTAAAAAATACGGCAGGGGCGGTAAAATAATTTAAGGTGTAAAATAAAAAGAGGGACAATTCTGTCCCTCTTTTTATTTACAATTCTATGAAGATTACTCAATTTTATCAGCTGCGTCTTTGTCTAGAAACCAAACCAAGTTACCTGATTTTGGTTTAACCAAATTGGCCGGATATGCTTTAGCGCTTTCTTGCTCATCAATGATCTCATGTACTTTATCTGCCTTGCCTGCTCCTGTAACCAGAAAAGCTACCTCTTTAGCATTGTTGATGACTTTACCTGTGAGAGAAACCCTTTTTTGCCCTGAATCAGGATGCACAGCGACCGTACAATTGGCTGCCAGATCCCACAACTCTATATTATAAGGAAAGATAGATGCGGTATGCCCATCATCACCCATTCCTAAAATAACTAAGTCAAATTGAGGCATACCATCAACCAGAGGAAGTTCTTTTTGCAGCACTTCACTATAACGTTCAGCTTCAGCTTCAGGATCGTTTTCTCCTTTAATTCTACAGATATTTCCTTCCGGAATCTTGATTTTTGAAAGTAAATGCTCAACGGTCATTTTATAATTGCTTTCAGAATCTGAAGGATCTACACAGCGTTCATCACCCCAGTACAAGCATATATTTTCCCAATTTATTTGGGTTGAATAATTTTCAGCAAGATGATCAAAAACAATTTTAGGTGTACTACCACCAGAAAGTGCTATGTGAATTTTCTGGTCACCAGAGGCGATTTTTGATACATACCCAGAGAATTCTTCTGCTACAGTTTGCTTAGTATCATATATTTTTAGTTCCATTCTTAAAATTTTAGCTATTAAAAAATCAGATTAGGTTTACTTGATAATGCAGAAACCACTATCATCTGTAAGATGTTCACCGGGATTTCTCCACCCGTAATCATCTTCTATAAGATCATCAGAATTTTTAGGTCCCCAGGTTCCTACAGAATAACCGTAGGTATTTACGTTTGAGTCTTTCTTCCAGTAATCAAGAATAGGATCTACAAAAGACCAGGCGGCCTCAACTTCATCTGCACGCGCATAAAGAGTAGCATCACCCTGCATCGCATCTAGTAAAAGACGTTCATAAGCATCCATCACATTTGTATCTGCCAGACTTGAATAGTAAAAATCAAGGTTAGCACGCTCTACGTGGAAGCCTTGTCCCGGTACTTTTACACCAAATTTTAAGAGTATTCCTTCATCAGGTTGAATACGTATGATAAGCTTGTTATCTTTCTGGTCAATATCCTGATTTTTAAATAACTGGTGGTGCGGTGTCTTGAAGTGAATTACAACCTCAGTCACCTTTGTAGGCATACGCTTTGCTGTACGCACGTAAAACGGAACATCTTTCCAGCGCCAGTTATCTACAAAGAACTTAATAGCCGCATAGGTTTCGGTCTTTGAGTTAGGATCTACGCCTTCTTCTTCACGATAACCGGGAACTTTTTTTCCGTCAATAGTGCAACCCATATATTGCCCTTTTATCGTGTTCTCAAAAAGGGTTTTTTCATCGGTCATTATGCGTAATGACTTTAAAGCCTTAACCTTTTCATTTCTAATTTCTTCAGCGTTAGAATTGATAGGTGGTTCCATCACGATTAGAGAGACGATCTGCAATAAGTGGCTTTGAAACATATCACGCAGCGCGCCCGATTTATCATAATAACCACCTCGTTTTTCTACACCCACAGTTTCAGCGTTTGTGATCTCAACGTGGTGTATATAATTTCTGTTCCAGAGCGGTTCAAATATTGAATTTGCAAAACGCGTTACAAGTAGATTTTGAACAGTTTCTTTACCTAAATAATGATCTATTCTGTAGATCTGAAATTCTTTAAAGTAATTCTGAAGACCTTTGTTAAGTTCTTTTGCTGTTTCCAGACTGTAACCAAATGGTTTCTCTACGATAATACGTTTCCAGCCTTTTTTCTCTTCGGTAAGGCCTGCGTTGCACAGGTTTTTAGCTATTGTCTCATACAAACTTGGCGGTGTAGATAAATAGAAAATGTAATTATCGCTGGTGCCATATTTCGCATTTAGCTCTTTAATTCTCTTGCTTAGAGCCGTGTAATCTGTATCATAATCGTTACCCAGATCCTCGTAGAATAACTTGTCTGAAAATGCAGTTATGTAATCTTCTTCTTCTTTATTGATGCGATCTTTTAAATAAGCACTTTCCTGAACGACTTTCTTGCGAAAATCTTCATCAGTAATATTGCTTCGGCTGGCTCCCAGAACAACAAAGTTTTCTGGCAGATATTTACCTTTATATAGATTATAGATCGCAGGTATAAGTTTTCTTGCAGTTAGATCACCAGATGCACCAAATATGATTAGCATTTGGTTAGCCGTCTTGTTTAATGGTTTAGACATATATTATAAAATTGTTATGCCCCATTTTTAGTCATATCTGTGACTAGTTTATTGTAAAAAGGGGGTTAAATGTCGATGTTATCGATTAATTTTGGTTCACAAAGTAAAAATAAGGCATATTTATGTCAAACAGGGCGTTTCCTTAAAGAATGCCTTTCATTTTTAAAAAAGAACACAACTAGATATGGAGTATAAAGATTACGATTTTGGACTTGTAGGCCTTGGTGTAATGGGGCGCAATTTTATTTTAAATGTGGCTGATAATGGTTTTAAAGCCTTTGGGTACGATCTTGACCCAGAAAAAGTAGACGCATTAAAAACCGAAGGGGATAATCTTGAGCAGGTAAACGCTTCTACAGATATTACAACTTTTATAGAATCTCTTGCCACTCCGCGTAAGATCATGCTACTCGTACCAGCCGGTAAAATTGTAGATGCTGTTATAGAAAACCTGCTTCCACATCTGGATAAAGACGATATTATTATAGATGGTGGTAACTCATTTTTTACAGATACAGATCGTAGAGAAGCCTATTTAAAAGAGAAAGGAATTCACTTTTTTGGATCTGGAGTTTCAGGTGGGGCAGAAGGCGCACGCAGAGGACCTAGTATTATGCCTGGCGGAAGCAAAGAAGCTTACCAGCATGTAAAACCTATTTTTGAAGCAGTTGCTGCTAAATATAATGGTGAGCCATGTGTTGCCTATTTAGGCCCAAAATCTGCCGGAAACTATGTAAAAATGGTTCACAACGGTATAGAATATGGCTTAATGCAATTAACATCAGAGATTTATGACTTACTGAGAAAGTCATGCGGACTTACAAATGATGAGTTGCATGACGTTTACACGAAATGGAACAATGGTCGTTTACAATCATTTTTAGTCGAAATTACTGCAGCCATATTTAAACAGGAAGATGACCTTGGTGACGGTCGCCTGGTAGATAAAATACTTGATAAAGCTAAGCAAAAAGGTACCGGTAAATGGACTTCACAAAATGCAATGGATCTTGGTATTCCTGTTCCTACAATTGATATGGCGGTAAGCATGCGTGAGATTTCGGCATTAAAAGATGAGCGTGTACAGGCAGATGAATTGTATGACCGCCCAGAGCCGGGAGCAATAGATAAAGCCAAGCTTATTAATATGGCAGAAGAATCGCTTTATTTTGCATTTATAGTTGCTTACGCACAAGGTTTACATCAACTTGCAGATGCTTCTAAAGAATATAAATATGAGCTCGATATGGCTGTGATAGCTAAAATATGGAGAGCCGGATGTATTATACGTGCAGGCTTACTTGCAGATATTACAGAAGCTTACAATGCAGATAAAGATCTGGCAAACCTTTTACTTTCACCTTCCTTTGTGCCTAAGGTACAAGGTACATTAAATTCTGTACGGGAAGTTGTGGCTTACGCTGCTAAAAGCGGAATACCAGTACCCGGTTTATCAAGTGCTTTAAATTATTTTGATGCATACACAGCGAGTAATTTACCGCTTAATTTAATTCAGGCACAACGGGATAACTTTGGTTCTCATACGTATGAGCGTATTGATAGAGAAGGTATCTTCCATACAGAATGGGGATCATAAATAAAGATTTCTAAAAACAGCAAAAAATCCATCAGGTGAATACTTGATGGATTTTTTTATAGAATAATCCAGCTTTCGCGAAATAGAACATAACAGTTTGACTCGAGAATTTCGGTTTTAGATCTAAAAATCGGTTAAAATTGATTGAAAATCGGCAGGAAACGAGGGTTTTTCGCTTTAAGCAAACATAAAAAGGCATAAAAAAACCTCGTGATATCACGAGGTTTTGATTTTTAATTATCTGCTAGATTAAATCTTAGAACGATTAATCTCTGTGTAATACTTTGTACTCTTCGTAGCAACTGCTTACCGCATCTAAGATCTGTAAGTCATTTGCTGTTTTTACAAAACTTTCAGAATAGTCACATCTGCGCAGTATCTCATCAATGTCTTCTTTTGTTATCTGTAAAAGAGCCGTTAAAGTCTCTCTGTCAAATTTATTAACTAGAAGGTTACGTATCTTATCATCTTCTTTAACCTGGCGCAGTTTTCGCATTTGCTGTGGTTTTTTACCAAATACATTATAGAGAAAATCCGCCGGATTGAAAACCGCGCTTAAAACCTTGTTTATGGCGCTTGGCTGGCTCTGTCCTGCTTCGTATCCCGATGGAAGTCCAGAAATGCTATAGCGCACGTTTTTATAAACAGGTACGTTCTTAGCGTCTATCTCAAGATAGCCTGTAAGTTCTACATCTTTTACAACCACTTCTTCCAGAGCGATTCCTACTTCAGTCATTTTAACCTTAACATCGCCAAATTTCTTCCAGTCATTTGTAACGCGTACCTGTAGGGTCTTAAATCCTAAAAAGGAAAAGAATAAGGTATCGTTAACTTTAGCCTGAATGGTAAAATTTCCTTTTTCGTCAGAAATTGCACCTTTTACATTGTTAAGATTGATAATGTTTACATTGTCAAGTACCGCGTCATTTGATGCGTTGACCACCTGGCCACTTATCGTTTCATCATCGTCAATATCTTGAGCGAAGATTAATAAAGGGGTAATTAAAAATATAAAAGCAAATAAAGCCTTTCTCATATTGGCAGCCAATTTAGAAAAAGAGACTGGAAAATCATACCAAAAGTTACATTTAGCAAAAAAATAGTCAAATTAATTTCTTTCGCGGCGGCGACGCTTTCCTGAAAAAGGCGCTTTACCGTCACTTGATTTGTCCTGATCATTTGAGTTGCGTTTACCGCGATGTCCTTTACCACCCTTACCACGATTGTCATCATCTCTGCGACGTCTGCGGTTATTATTGCCACCGTCACGACCGTTATGATCTCTGCGACCGCTGTTGCGACCTCTGCCACCTTTATCTTTTGTGATCTCTACGTGAACAGAGCGATCTCCCAATTTAAAATCTTCAAAAACAGCCATTACAGCATCAAGATGTTCTGTATCTGTATTAAAGAAAGAGAAGCTGTCTTTACAATCTACTCTGTAAATACCATCCTGACCAAGACCTGTTACTTCTTTAAGGAAGTCTTTTAAGGTCATCCAGTCAAAATCATCTTTGCTACCTACATTGATGAAGAAACGTGTAGACTCACCAGATTCTTCTCTTATCTCTGCTTTTGCATTTACATTAAGATCTTTTGTCTTTTTGTAATAATTGAAGAAACGGGTAAACTCTACAGAGAACACTTTTTTGATCAATTCTTCACGGGTTAATCCCTCAAGCACTTCATTTATACTGAATAAATAAGGGTCTATCTCGTGATTGATCTCTGTGTTGTGAATGTCATTTGCAAGATGCATAAGTTGCACTTCACAAATTTCCATTCCGGTAGGAATGTCTTTATGCTCAAACTTTTTGTTGATTATCTTCTCAACTTGCTTGATCTTTCTTAGTTCGCTTTTAGAGACGATCACCATAGAAACACCTGTTTTACCTGCACGACCTGTACGGCCACTACGGTGGGTATAGGTTTCTATTTCGTCAGGTAATTGATAGTTGATAACATGTGTAATATCATCTACATCAATACCACGAGCTGCAACATCTGTTGCGACAAGCATTTGTATCTGGCGATTACGGAAGCTTTTCATTACCAGGTCACGCTGGTTCTGGCTTAGATCACCATGTAGCGCTGCTGCATTATAACCATCTTCTATAAGATTTTCGGCTACTTTTTGTGTATCGCGTTTTGTACGGCAAAACACAACAGAGAATATATCAGGATTTGCATCTGCAAGACGCTTTAATGCCTGGTATCTGTCTCTTGAGTTTACCATGTAGTACTCATGAGATACATTTTCTGCACCCATGTTCTTAGTTCCTACAGTGATTTCCTGAGGAGAGCGCATAAATTGCTTAGCAATTCTGGCAACTTCTTTAGGCATTGTAGCAGAAAATAACCAGGTGTTCTTACCTTTAGGTGTATCTGCTAAAATGGTTGTGATATCTTCATAGAAGCCCATGTTGAGCATCTCATCTGCTTCATCAAGAATACAGTAGTTTATCTCTGAAATATCTACAAGCTTGCGTCGCATCATATCCATCATACGACCTGGTGTAGCAACAATAATTTGTGCTCCACGACTTATAGATCTGGCTTGTTCCTGTATGTTTGCACCACCGTAAACGGCAACTACATTAAGGCCATTTATGTATTTAGAATACGCTTTAATTTCATTAGTGATCTGCAAACATAACTCACGAGTTGGGGAGATTATAAGTCCCTGTGTGGTTCTGCTGTTTGCATTGATCTGTTGAATTAGCGGAAAGCCAAATGCTGCTGTTTTTCCTGTCCCTGTCTGGGCGAGAGCGACAATATCTGTCGACTCATTAAGTAGGACGGGAATGGCTTTCTCCTGCACTTCAGAAGGCTCTGTAAAGCCCATGTCGGCAACTGCCTTCAGGATAGCATCATTTAGTCCTAACGCTTCAAATTTATTCATTGTCATTATATTATATTTACCTACGTTGGTAAAGAGGGCGCAAAGGTAGTGTTAAATAATGGATTGGCTATATGCCTGTCTTATTATTACAAATACCTCTAAAACAGGCTGTTTATATGAAGGAATAAGCAGAAAAATTGGCAGTACAAACCCGATTTTTAGCCTAAAAAGACCGATTTTGTATTTTATTTCTGAAGAAAATTGAGGAGTTTTTGTACTGCTAACCCTCTGTGGCTGATCTTTCCTTTTAATTCAAGAGGCATTTCTGCAAATGTTCTATCATAACTATCTGGTTGAAAAACAGGGTCGTAGCCAAAACCTGCATTTCCTTTTTTATCTTTTATAATTTGCCCTTTACAAATTCCGGTAAAAGTATGTTCTGTGTCATTTATGATTAGAGCTATTACCGTTTTAAATTGTGCAGAACGGTCTTTGCTGTTCTTTAATTTCGCTAAAAGCTTATTTATATTATCTGAAGAACTTTTTTGCTCACCGGCATATCTCGCGCTGTACACTCCGGGTTCACCATTAAGTGCGTTAACTTCAAGGCCTGTGTCATCTGCAAAGCAATCGTAGCCGTATTTATTTTTTACATACCTTGCTTTGATCAAGGCATTGCCTTCAATAGTTTTGGCATCTTCAATAATATCTTCAGTACAGCCAATATCTGTTAAGCTTTTGAGGGTAATATGCGCTGGCATTAAAGCCTGAATTTCCTTTAATTTATTGTTGTTATACGTTGCGAAAACTAATTGCATGAAGTAATTTTTAATTATTGATGGTGATATGGTTCATTGCGTAATATAGTGTAACCTCGGTATAATTGTTCAGTTATAAACAGTCTTATCATCTGGTGAGAAAATGTCATTTTTGAGAGCGATATTTTTCCGGCTGCTTTTGCGTAAACAGCAGGGGAGAAGCCGTAGGGACCGCCTATTACAAGAACGAGGGTTTTTATCCCGCTATTCATTTTCTTTTGAAGATATTCTGAAAAAGCTATGCTGTTAAACTCTTTTCCTTTTTCGTCAAGAAGAATTAATTGATCCTGAGTGCTTATTTTATTCAGGATAAGTTCGCCCTCTTTTTCTTTTTGTTGCTCCTCACATAAGTTTTTCACTTTTTTGAGATCTGGAATAATTTCCATATCAAAATTCACATAAAAACCTAAACGTTTAGTATAGATGGTTATAAGTTCATCGAGGCTGGCATTATCTGTTTTGCCTATACAAAGTAGCTTGATATTCATTTGTCAAAAATACAAATTTCTCACAGTGAATTGCGATTTGCTTTTTTGTGCGCCTGTTGTATATTGCTCTAACGTTTGATTAACTTAGCAAAAAATGTAGGGGTATGATATCAAAATCAAAACTGAATGCTGAAATAGATGGTATAATCGCAAATGCGATACGTGAAGATGTGGGTGATGGTGATCATAGTTCGCTGGCTTGTATACCAGATAATGCAGTAGGGAGAGCCAAGTTACTGGTAAAAGATGATGGTATTATTGCCGGAGTAACCTTTGCATGTCAGGTTTTTAATTATATAGATCCTTCTCTTGATGTTGAAGTATTAATCAAAGATGGAGAAAAGGTAAAATATGGCGATATCGCATTTTATGTTGAAGGTAGTTCACAAAGTATTTTAAAAGCAGAGCGCCTTGTACTGAACGGTATGCAGCGCATGAGCGCCATAGCTACAAAGACAAAACATTTTGCAGACATGTTAGAAGGTACCCGTACCAAAATTCTGGATACCAGAAAAACCACACCTGGCATACGTGCATTAGAAAAATGGGCGGTTAAAATAGGCGGCGGAGAAAACCATAGGTTTGCCTTATATGATATGGTTATGCTTAAAGATAATCACATAGATTTTGCAGGTGGAATCACACAGGCGATAGATAAAACAAAAGCGTATTTAGCCAAAAATAAACTTGACCTTAAGATTATCGTAGAAGCACGTGATCTGGAGGAAATAGAAGAAATCCTGCAGTCTACAGGGGTACATCGCATATTAATAGACAACTTTAATTACGACGATACGCGTAAGGCGGTAGAACTTATAGGGGATAAATGCCAGACCGAATCATCTGGCGGAATCAATGAAGAAACTTTGAGAAAATATGCAGAATGCGGAGTTGATTATATATCAAGCGGAGCTTTAACGCATTCGGTTTACAATATGGATTTAAGCCTTAAAGCGGTTTAAATGAGTGAAGAAGTAGAAAAGGAGCTTAGGCATATACCTGTTATAGGTAAGCTGGTAGCATGGATGAAGAAGATTATCTTACCGGGTTTTGAAGGTTTATCACTATATGATTTCTGGGAGCTGTATTCTATAGGAATTATAAAAGGAACATTCTCTACTCGTGCCAGCGCTATTGCGTTTAGCTTTTTTATGGCTCTGTTTCCTTTTTTTCTGTTTATTCTTAACCTGATTCCTTATGTGCCCATAAATGATTTTCAGGAAGGATTTCTAAATTTTATTCAGAACTTATTACCTGCTCAAACTGCTGATTTCTTTGAGCCGGTTTTACTTGATATTGCTGCCAACCCGCGTGGTGGTTTACTTTCTTTAACGCTTATATTTTCTATTTTTTTAATGGCAAATGGCGTCAATGCTATTTTTACGGGTTTTGAATTTAGCTATCACACGTCTATTAACCGCTCAATTATAAGGCAATATCTGGTAGCACTGGGAGTTTCTCTTATATTGGCATTGTTGTTGCTTTTAACCGTAATAATAGTGCTCTACTATCAATATACAATTAATGAGTTAAAGAGTAGAGGCATTTTAAATGAAGACAATCTGTGGATATCTAAGCTGGGTAGTTTTGTATTCTTTGTTGTTCTTATTTATTGTGTGGTAGGTACTTTGTACTATTTTGGAACAAAAGAAGGGAGGGCATACAGATTTTTCTCTGGTGGTGCGCTTATGACAACCTTGCTGTTTTTGTTGACGACATATTTATTTGGTATCTACATAAATAATTTTTCTAATTATAACCAGTTATACGGCTCCATAGGAGCATTGTTAATTATGATGGTCTATATCTGGTTAAATTCTAATTTACTATTATTGGGATTTGAATTAAACGCTGCTTTATATCAGCTTAAGAATAAAAGAGAACCTTAAATTAATTAAACATTGAATATATGAGAAAAATAACCCTATCCCTGTTTTTACTATGCTTTAGTACAACTGTTTTGCTTGCTCAGGACGTTACCGGAAAGTGGAAGACGATTGATGATAATACCGGCGAGGCAAGATCTATAGTAGACATTTACAAACAAGATGGTAAAGTCTATGGTAAAGTTGTAGAAATACTTAATAAGGAAAAAAAAGATGCACTCTGCACAGATTGCTCTGGTGAAGATGAGGGAAAACCTATACAGGGTTTAGTGATTATAAAAGGACTTGAAAAAGACGGTGACGAGTATACAGATGGTAAAATTCTCGATCCTTCTACAGGTAAATTATACAAATGTTACATTGCTCTTGAAGAACCAAACAAACTTAAGGTTAGAGGCTATGTAGGTTTTTCACTTTTAGGAAGAACACAATACTGGCACAGGGTAGAATAATTAACCCTTCAAAACCTCGTGATAAGTTTGCGTGGTATGAATTACAATAAATAAATATATAAATTTATACAGGGCTGTTTTCAGAAATGGAAACAGCCATTTTTTTATCTTTACGCGGTATGTATTTTGTAGACGTAATACTTCCTATTCCGGTTGAAAATTCTTTTACCTATCGCATCACAGATGCGCAGTATGCCTCTATAAAGCCGGGTATGCGACTTGCGGTACCCTTTGGTAAAACAAAGATCTACACAGCCCTGAGTATAGGTGTGCATCAAAATGAACCCGTAATATACGAGGCTAAAGATATAGAAGAGATTCTTGATGAAGAGCCAGTTGTACATCTTACCCAGCTCAATTTCTGGAAGTGGATGGCAGATTACTACATGTGCACATTAGGAGATGTTCTGCGGGCAGCTTTACCCAGCGCGTTTTTGCTCGAGAGCGAGACTATAGTTAAACGTGCTTCAGGCTTTAAAATAGAAACCTATGATTTAGAAGGAGATGGGCAATTAATTGCAGAGGCTCTTATAGATAAACCTATTCTCAAGATTCATGAGGTGATGGATATACTTGGGAAGAAAAAAGTGCTTCCTGAAATTAAAAAACTTATTGATCTTGGCGTTGTACAGCTGGAGGAAGAGATTTACGAGGCGTATAAGCCAAAGCTTGTAAAATATGTAAAGCTGAGTACAGATTATGAGCAGGAAGAACGCATGCATGCAGCGCTTGATGATCTTGAACGTGCACCAAAACAGCGGGAAGTATTGCTAACATTCTTTTCGCTTAAAGCGAAAAGTAAGAAGCCTATAAAATCTGAAGAGTTACAAAAGGCCGCAAACGCCACAGCAGCTCAGGTAAAAGAATTGGTTAAAAAGGGAATTTTAGAAATTTATAAAATTCAGCGGGATCGTATAAATTTTCATTCAGATAGTATTAATGATACTAAAGAGCTTAATTCTTATCAAATAGAGGCTTTAAAAGAGATAAAACAGGATTTTGAAGACAAGGAGGTGTGCTTACTTCACGGTGTTACTTCTTCAGGAAAAACTGAGATCTATGTAAACCTTATAGAAGAGTACCTGGCGGCAGGAAAGCAAGTTCTTTATCTATTGCCAGAAATTGCATTGACAACACAGCTGGTTGCGCGACTTCAAAAATATTTTGGTGAGAAACTTTCTGTTTATCATTCTAAATATTCTGTTCATGAACAAGTAGAAGTTTGGAATAATGTTCTCAACCAGGCCCCCAAGGCGCAACTGATTTTAGGGGCGCGAAGCTCTATTTTTCTCCCTTATGAAAATCTGGGTCTTGTTATAGTTGATGAAGAACATGAACCCAGCTACAAACAATTTGATCCTGCCCCGCGTTATCATGCCCGTGATGCAGCTATAGTTCTGGCATATTTGCAAAAGGCTAAAGTCTTGATGGGTTCTGCAACACCTGCGCTCGAGAGTTACTATAATGCGCAAGCTGGTAAATATGGATTGGTGACATTAAAGCACAGGCATGGTAACGTATTGATGCCAGAAAATATAATAATTGACATACAGGAAAAGCACAGAAAAAAATTGATGAGCGGTCACTTTAGTGACGATCTGCAGCGGGCAATCACAGATGCATTAGCAGAAGGTGAACAAGTGATCCTTTTTCAAAACAGACGAGGTTACTCCCCAATTCTGGAATGTAAAACCTGTGGTCATTCGCCGCAATGTCCCAACTGTGATGTGAGTTTAACGTATCATAAACATCGTAGTCAGCTGCGTTGTCATTACTGTGGTTACCACATTGCAATGCTTTTAAAATGCATGGCCTGCGGCAGCGAAGAACTGGACACCAAAGGTTTTGGCACAGAACAGGTAGAAACAGAATTAAAAACGCTATTTCCGGATACTAAAGTTGCCAGAATGGATTCTGATACGACGCGAGGCAAGTACGGTTTTGAGAAGATAATTACCGCTTTTGAGCAAGGTGAGACCGATATTTTAGTAGGAACGCAAATGCTTACTAAAGGTCTGGATTTTAGAAACGTTACATTAGTAGGAATTCTACATGCCGATAGTATGCTCAATATTCCCGATTTTAGGGCTCATGAGCGAAGTTTTCAGCTTATACAGCAGGTTTCTGGCAGAGCGGGAAGAACGCAGAAAAGGGGCAAAGTGCTAATACAAACGTATAATCCCTATCATCAGATCTTGCAGCAGGTCTCGCAGAATAATTATGAGGCGATGTACACAGAGCAGCTGGAGGAAAGGCATATTTATAAATATCCGCCATTTTGCAGGCTTATTAAAATAACATTGAAGCATCGGGATTTTCAAAAAATAGAAGAGGCTTCAGTCTGGATGGGTCAGGCGCTTAAAAATATATTCAGCGAGCAGATTCTGGGACCAGAGCCGCCGCCTGTTTCGCGTATACGCAATGAGTATTATCGCAATATTTTAATTAAGATTCCGCGAAAACAAAGTCTAAGTAAAACCAAAAAAGCGATTTTACGTGTAAGAACAAGTTTCTTGAGTATAGGCGCTTTTAGAAGCGTGAAGATTGTTATAAACGTTGATAATTAAAGCAACACCGGATGTAAACTAAAAAATCCCGCTTCTGGCGGGATTTTTAGGTACTAATGACTAATTTTTCTTTCTGCTAAGCTGAAAGTGCATCCATTAGTTTGGCTTTCTTGTGCCTGCTTAAAGGAATTTTGTCACCTTCTATTTCAATATTTCTACTATTGTATTTTTCTACTTTGTCTATATTTATAATATAAGACTTGTGTATACGCATAAAGCGGTCTGAGGGTAATTGCTCATCAAAAGCTTTCATGGTAGAAAGCACAATGATAGGCTCATTATGTGTAACCAGTTTTACGTAGTCGCCAAGAGCTTCTATATATTTTAGCTCATTAAGAAAAACCTTTTTCTTTTTAAGGTTACTTTTTACAAAGATATAATCATCGTCTTCTACGTTTCCTTCTGTTTTAAGACGGTGAAGACTTAGCGCTTTATGCACTGCATTCATAAAACGATCTTTAGTAAGGGGCTTTCTTAAGTAGTCGATCGCATTATAATTAAATGCTTTATATGCATATTTTGTTTTTCCGGTAACGAATATAATCTGTGGTTTATGAACCAGGTCATCCAGCAGATCAAAGCCAGTTAAGATGGGCATTTCTATATCCAGAAAAATAAGGTCAACTTTGGTCTCTATAAGACCATTTTTTGTCTCGATAGCATTATTATATTCTGCCACCAGACGTAGATTAGGATGATCTTTAATCATCTTTACGATCGCAAGCCTCTGTAAACTTGAATCGTCAACGACAGCACAGTCGAGAATTAGTTCTTCCACATTATTCATATTAGGTTAAGTTAATGCAATAATATGCAGAATAATGTTATTAAACAAGAAATTTGTGTATTTCATCGATAAATTTTTCTGTTTAAGCGAAAAATCGGTCACTGTAAGATAAATGTATTCAGTAATTTAGGATTTATAGTGTTGGGTATTTGCTAAATCAATAAATTAAAACTACTTTTGCACTCATTTTTTAATCAATATACAATATGAATCATTACGAAACTGTTTTCATCTTGAATCCCGTTTTATCTGATGACCAGGTAAAGGAAACAGTAAAGAAATTTGAAGATTTTCTTGTTTCTAACGGCGCCAAGATGATATCGAAAGAAGATTGGGGGCTAAAAAAATTAGCTTACGCGATCCAAAACAAAAAAAGTGGTTTTTATCACCTTTTTGAATTTACGATTCCTGGAGAGGTAATCACGAACTTTGAACTAGAATTTAGACGTGACGAGCGCATTATGCGATTCCTTACTGTAAGACTAGACAAACACGCGATTGAGTGGGCTGAAAAGCGCAGAAAAAGAAACAAAGAAAAAGCATAATTATGGCAACATCAATTGAGCAACAAGCGAAAGCTAAAAAAGACGGAGAAATTCGTTATTTGACTCCATTAAATATAGAGACAAATAAAACAAAGAAATACTGTCGTTTTAAGCGTTCTGGTATCAAATATATTGATTACAAGGATGCAGACTGGTTAGCGTCATTTGTAAATGAGCAAGGTAAATTGTTACCTCGTCGTCTTACAGGTACTTCTTTAAAATATCAGCGTAAAGTAAGTGTAGCGGTAAAACGCGCTCGTCACTTAGCTCTTATGCCTTATGTAACCGATTTATATAAATAAAAGAGAGACAGATGGAAGTGATATTAAAAAGAGACGTCGATAATCTAGGATTTACAGACGACCTTGTAAGTGTAAAAAACGGTTACGGTAGAAATTTTCTTATACCACAGGGACATGCTATTTTAGCTACTCCTTCTGCAAAGAAAGTTCTTGCAGAAAACCTGAAGCAACGCGCTTACAAAGAGAAAAAAGTAATTGATGCTGCTAAAGCGGAAGCTGCTAAACTTAGCGGTCTTGAAATAAAAATAACTGCAAAATCTGGTGAAGCAGATAAGTTATTTGGTTCTGTTACAGATGCAGATCTAGCACAAGCATTATCAAAAGAAGGTGTAGAAATAGACAGAAAGTTTATTACTATCGCTGGTGGTAACATTAAACGTTTAGGTCAATATGAAGCTACCTTACGTTTTCACCGTGAGGTTGTTGAAAGTTTGACTTTTGACGTTGTTGCTGAGGCTTAATACCTTTAATTAGCATATAAAAGCTTCCGTTTTACGGGAGCTTTTTTTTTACCCATAAAAGGGCTTTTTAACACATACTTTTATATTCATTAATTCAATACAGCTTCAAATTTTGAACCTGTTGAGATTCATGATCTTATTTTTATGAAATACATTAGACTTACAAAAGAACAGTTAGATGAAATGCATCAGGAGTTTATTAACTTTCTGGCTGCACAATCTATTACAGCAGAAGAGTGGGAATCTATTAAAAAGAATAAGCCAGAAGTTGCAGAGCAGGAGCTTGATGTTTTTAGCGATCTTATCTGGGAAGGTGTTTTGCGTAATGTTGAGTATCTGGAACATTTTTCGCCACAGCATATGTTCCTTTTTAGAATAGATGATCTGCATATTACCCTTATCTCTCTTGAGGTAGAAAATAAAACAATAGACATAACCACGACAGAAGGCTATAACTGGCTACAATCTCATCTTATGGATGACCAGGTAAATCTTTACAGTAGTAAAAAAATGTTGAAAGAAGATAAGAGCGCAGATGTTTTTGCCCTTATACGTCAGGGAGCCTCAATTACAAAAGGTGAACTTTTTAGATGGTTTGAACAATACGTTGATTTAGAAAGTTAAGTCGCTGAGGTTTGATTATTGGGAAAATCTCAGGTTATCTTGTTAAGAATTTGTCTTCACTTTTTTCTGTAGAATTAAAGATATAATTGTAAGTCCTATACCTATTCCCATAAGTGAACCTTTAAGAAAATCTGGCATTTCATTATAATGGGAGACTATTAATGTAATGCTAAATGAGAGCATTCCTATTGATCTCAAATAGTGAATTTTACTTAGTTTACTCATTTGAAAACTGTTTATTATTATTCGTAGCGCAAGGATTCTATAGGATCTAGTTTTGCGGCTTTTGCTGCAGGAAAAGAACCTGATATTACTGCTACAAGTAAGGTAATTAAAGTCGCAGCGATCATCGCGCCCCACGGAGTTGTAAAATTGAAATCAGCAACAGAAGAAATCAAAATTCCTATAAGTATCCCAAGGATTATTCCTAAAATACCACCAAATTGGCCTATCATAATCGTTTCTAATAAAAATTGACCTGCGATTGTAGAGCGTTTTGCCCCCAAAGCCTTTCTTACACCTATCTCACGAGTACGTTCTGTTACAGATACAAGCATGATATTCATAAGAGCAATTGAAGATCCCAGAACGGTTATCATGCTAATAATCCACGCTGCCATAGAAAGATATCCTGTCATTTGACCTATTTGATTGATAAGGTCATCACTACGTTCTATACCAAAATTATTAGCCTCTACAGGAGCAAGACCTCTAATGTTTCTAAATGTAATTATAGCCTCATCCTGAGCGCCATCTATCATCTCCTTGTCATCTACCTTTACACTTACGTTATAATTTATATTTGCCTGCGTGTACATAGACCTTGCGATCTGTATAGGAATTAGTACACGTAAATCTTGATTATTGCCAAAGGTGGCTCCCTTTTCTTCAAGTATACCTACCACTTTAAATTTAGTACCGCGGATGCTTATGGTCTTATTGATAGGATCAATATTTTCAAATAAGCCCTTTTTAAAATCGCTACCTAAAACACAGACGTTATTATTATTCTGAATATCAAAAAAGTTGAAGTTGCGACCATCTGCTAATTTGAGTCCGCTGTTGTCTAAGAAGTTTTGGTTAACACCCAGAATGTTAACTTCAGGATCAGTTTTTTCACTTTCATATTTAACTTCGGCGTCAGAAGTACCGGTAAATGATAATGAGACCTGTGTGAAAGGATACTCATAACTTTCTTCAAATTCTTTTACCTGTCTGTAGCTTAGTATAGGATTCACCTTTTGTTTCTCACCACTCCCGCGTCGCTGTACCTGAAACTCATAGCGCTGCAAATTAAAGGTGTTTGAACCCATCGATGAGAAATCGCTGCTTATTGTGTTTTCTAGTGCTTTAACCAGGCTTAAAATCGCTACCAGAGCAGTAATACCTATTGCAATAATTAAAACTGTTAGAATGGTACGCAATAGCTGACTTTTAATAGCATCAAAGGCTATTCGCACATTTTCTCTAAATAGTGAGAACATAGATTTTCCTGTTTAAGCCTATATGTATACATAAGCTCAATAAAGTTACCGTTTTTTCAAAATTACTGGCACATAACCTCACTTTTTTAGGATATTTGTACCCTCAAAAATTGATATGGCTCAAAAACCCGGAATACCTAAAGGTACGCGTGATTTTTCTCCTGCAGAAGTTCTTCGCAGAAATTATATAATTAATACGCTTAGGCGAAATTTTGAAATGTTTGGTTTTCAGCCTATAGAAACACCTTCATTTGAAAATAGCGATACTTTAATGGGTAAATATGGTGATGAGGGCGATCGCTTAATTTTTAAGATTTTGAACAGTGGGGACTACTTAAGTAAAGTAAACGATGATCTTTATGCTACTAAAGATAGTAACAATATTGCGTCATCCATATCAGAAAAAGCGCTACGTTATGATCTTACAGTTCCGTTTGCACGTTATGTGGTACAACATCAAAATGAGATAGAATTTCCTTTTAAGCGGTATCAAATTCAGCCGGTATGGCGTGCAGATCGCCCACAGAAAGGCAGATTTAGAGAATTCTTTCAGTGTGATGCAGATGCGGTAGGTTCAGATTCACTATGGCAGGAAGTTACTTTTGTTCAGCTTTATGATTCCGTTTTTACAGATCTTAATCTTAAAGGGGTTACTATAAAAATTAATAACCGCAAGATACTTTCGGGGATTGCAGAAGCAATAGGTGCAGAAGATAAACTGATCGATTTTACAGTAGCACTTGATAAGCTCGATAAGATAGGTGAGGAGGGCGTAGTTAAAGAAATGCTCCAGAAAGGAATTACTCCGCAAGCTATTGAAAAAGTAAAACCCATTTTTAGCGCAAGTGGTGATTTTGAAGAGAAACTTACGGTTCTTGAAGAACTTCTTAAAGACTCTGAAACCGGTCTTGCCGGAATAGAAGAAGTGAAATTCATTTTTAAGAATGTTCAGGAGCTGGGCTTAAGCACAGCAAGCTTAGAACTAGATATAACACTAGCGCGCGGATTAAATTATTACACCGGTGCGATCTTTGAAGTTGCGGCTCCAGAAAATGTGAAAATGGGAAGCATAGGCGGCGGTGGCAGATATGATGATCTTACAGGTATTTTCGGTTTAAAAAATATGAGCGGTGTTGGTATTTCTTTTGGTCTTGATCGTATTTATCTGGTACTTGAAGAACTTGATCTTTTTCCGGCTCAAACCGTGAAGGGCACTGAAGTACTTTTTATAAATTTTGGCGAAAAAGAAGCTCTTTATGCCTTAAAAGCGGTCAAAAACATGAGAAAATCGGGAATAAAAGCTGAATTATATCCTGACGCTGCAAAAATGAAAAAGCAGATGTCTCATGCAGATAAACGTAATATTCAATATGTGGTACTTGCCGGGACAGAAGAAATTAAAAATGAGCACTACACGCTAAAGAATATGAAAACCGGAGATCAAAATACTTTTAGTATTGCTGAAATGATCAATAAAATTACAGCTGGCATTTAATTAGATTGGCGTTAATGAATAGTAATAAAAACCATTAAATGATTAGAAAAATTCTGGCCGTTATTGCCGGTTATGCAATTTTTGTAATAACATCTTTATTGTTATTCAAGTTTTCAGGGCAAGATCCTCATGAACCGGCATCTACAACTTTTATGATCATAACTCTTATTTACGGTAGTGTCTTTTCTTTTGCCAGTGGTTTTTTATTGAAGTTAGTTGCCAGAAACAGAAATTTAAACCTGAACTATGTTTTAGGTTTTATCATTGCCGGCTTTGCAGCTTTCTCAATTACAAAATCTACAGGCAGCCATTGGACGCAGCTTTTTGCTATCATATTCTTCGCTCCAATTTCTATTTTAGGCGGGATTTATTATAACAAGCGAAAGAGATAATTTGATATTTTTAAGTAAAGTATTACTAGTTTATCATCAGCTTGTTAGTGATCACACCTTTGTCTGTATTTAATTTGAGAATGTAAGTACCCGCGCTTAGTTGATTAACAACTAACTTTTGAGAATTTGCAATGCGCGTTAAATCCCACTTTTGTACTTCCTGTCCCAAAATAGAGTAGAGGCAAGCATCATTAACAATGATAGCCTCAGACTTTGTGATTTCAATGTTTTGAGCGCGTTTATTGTAAAATGGTTTAACCATATCATTAGCCGCTAGTGGTGCAGATGTACTTAATGTATTGTTGTAAATTTTAAAAACAATTTCAAAACGGTCCTTATACGTGCCTGCATCGAGACTTTGGGTATGATCACCTAATCGTAAATTTGTAATAAGATCTGTTTCTTTGTCTCTTAGACCGATACCAATCTCATCTGGAAAGTTTTGAAGATCATCTATTGAAATGCGAAATTGTCCCTTTTGCGCGATTTTGATCTCAAGCGGCAAGGTCATTCGGTTATCAATTTCAGGTATGCCTTGTATAACTCCGCGTTCTTCAGAGATATTCCAGTAAAAATCTTCTTCCTGCTCTTCATCTGTAATAGCATCGTACATTCTATCGATACCCATAGTCGTTTTAGGGTCTTGCGTGAGAAGTATTTCGCGGTGCAGGTTTTTAGGTGAGTAATATCCTAAACGAAGTTTTGTGCGCAGGTCTTGCGTAGTTTCAACGTTTTTTTGTCTATTCGTTTTCACGAAAGTGCGTATTGTATTGTCAAAGTTTACTTTTCCGGTTGAATTTGCGGTAACGAAAAAACCTTGAGCTACATCTATAAACTGGTCAGGTCTTTCTTCAAAATCTTTAAGACCACGGGCTTTTGTGTCCGGATGTTGAATCGCCGCCACACTTCCAGAAAGATTATATCTGGAATAGCCACCTTCAAAAGTTTTTACCTGATGAGATTTACCACCGTAGTGATGCCAGAAGGAAATTGTTCCTGTTATTGAAGGATTACTTTTTATAAATAGATCTGCATCAATTCCTGAAGCAAAGGGATTACCAACCAGATATTCACTTCCTTCTGAAATATTGATGTTTATTGGCGTTTTTTCGGTAGAATTATTAGGTTTTCCTTTAAAGGTATATGTGTAAGAATCTGTCATAGTACCGCATCCGGGACCTTTCATTGTAAAACCTTCGCCTACTTTCAGTTTGCCGTTCTCACCCACATACTGCCATTTCGCTTCAGCGCCATTTCTGTTTTTAAAAGTGTAAAGCCAATACGCACTTAATGTCACCGGTGACCCGGCAGAACCGTCCTGACCACCCGTAAAATTAAGGTTTTGTAAATACCCTGAATTGTTGTCTTTTAGCGACCTTTTGACAGTATATTCTCTGTTATTTTCATAGGTATTTTCCGGACTCACCGGTGAAGACAAATAGTTGTAACGATAAAGATCTGCTCCTGTCGTGTGCTTTTGTAATACAAATCCTGCACTTTTAGGATCAAGTTCGCTACCAGCTGTTTGAATTAATTGAGCCTCACCCTTTAAATTAATGACTCCTTCAAGACTTAGATAATTTGTTATCGTTAGGCTATTATCGTCTAGCGATAGTTCATTATCCTCAACATATAGAGCGGCAGCAGTAATATCTTTGCTTACAGAGATATTGTGACTCGTCTTTACGATATTCCAGTCTATAATGGTGGTATTATCTACAATAGATCTGGAATTAGGCAGAGGTTGTGAAGAGCCATTCTTCCAGGTGTTTTTATCTTCCCACTTTCCATCTGAAACTGATTGATAGGGTAGTGGAGCCGTTTGTTCATCTGCAGAATCGATGTTTTTTAACTTTGCAATGAATCCGTTTCCGCTTTCATCTTTTATACTTTTGAATATATAAGAAAGCATTGGGAAATATGCTTTTAGTTTATGAGCAGATAATATAGTTTTTGTTTCTTTAGCATTGAGTTGTGTCCCTATATAGCTATCGTCTTGTACAGACAATTCCTGATTCATTAAATCTCTTATCTCAACTGTGGTAAGTGCGGCATCCCAAACTCTAACTTCGTCAATACTTCCTTTAAAAAAACCTGTGGTGGAGCTTCCAGCTTTAATTCCTCCTATTAAAAATGGATTGTCGTTTGAAATTTGCGTTAATGTAAGTTCTTTTTGAGTATCCCGTACGCCGTCTATATAAAGTTTGAGCTCATTACCGTTGTAAGAAACAGCCAGCTGATGCCATTCATTTTTAGGAATTATAACTGACGAAGTAATACTGATACTGGCATCATTTAGTATTTGAAAAGTTGAATGACCGTTACTGTCTATTTCAAATTTAAACCCCTGATTAGATTTTGTGTCAGCTTTTGAAATGATTGTTCCATTTCCTGAAGTCATTACCCAGGCAGATAATGTAAATGTATTGTTTAAAGTAAGTTCGCTCCCCGCGTCTATATAATCATCAATACCATCAAAGCTTATAGATCTCACATTTTTAGTTTCAGTTGCGTGACCAAAAGTTATATATTTTATACCGTTAAAGTCATAAGTGGCTTCAAGTTGATCTTGATTTTCATTTAGTAAAACATAATCAGAATTAGCATCAAATGTGGGAGTATCTGAGATAAACATCAAATAAGCACCGTTTGAAATGGGTATGTATGAAAATGCACTTTTAGGTATTGATACCTCTACTTTGGAGACACCTTCCCCAGACTTATACATTTCTGCTACTTTCCAGATTCTAGAGAAGCGAGTATATTCAACCTCGGTCTTAAGATTTTCATTATTTAAATTTTTACTGAGATCTGTTGAGATGGTAGAAGTAAGCTCGAGCGAGCCATTATCATTACCCCAAAGTAAAAAATCTTCGTTACTGGCGAACGAACTTTTATTAGCCTGGTTGTCTTCGGCTATTTCTCCAAGTCCAAATGTCAATAAGCTTGTTGATTTACCGCATCTGGATTGTTTTTGATTGATATTCTGAGCGTCATCACGACCAATTCCTGATACATTGTAATTGAAATCAGTTGGTGAAATACTCGCCCACATGGTATACCAAGTATGGTCAGTTGTTTTTGAATTTTCCTGTGAGTAAGAAAATTCTGATAAGGTTAAAAAGGTAAATAAAAATAGACAGGTACTTCTATATTTCGTAATCAATCTCATAGTACACAAGTAACAACAGATTTGGGGTCTGAATTATTTATGTGCCAAATATATTATAAATCCAGTTATAAAATGACTTAAAGATTGAAAAATTAACACTTAATCGTTAAAAATGTGTTTTTTGTCGATTAAATAAGAGTATTATTCATTTTTATTTCTGCTTATGTGTTGATAATTGTCGACTAAATATATGTTTGTATTGATAAAGTGCAAAAAAAATATCCTCTTCAATTAAAAAGAGGATATTTTTATAGTATAATTTTTTAGTTTAATCCTGTTGTACGGGAGCGGGTTTGTAATCAAAAAGGTTTTGATTTTTAATAATCTCCGGGATTCCTTCAGGTAACATTTCTTCCCATCCTTTTTCACCCTGAGAGATCATGCGTAAAACTTCACGCGAGAATACAGTTAGTATATCTGGATTAAAGTCTTCAATATCAACTACACGACCATTGTATTTAAAGAACTTATATAATTCTTTCATACGAGGGTGTACTTTAAGATTTTCACTTGTAGTGAATTCTCCGGTTTCAGGATCTTGCATAGGATAGAGATAAACACGAAGATCTTTAAAGAAAAGTTTACCAAAAGCTTCTAATATACCACCACTAAGATGCCTGTAATAAGACTCATCAAACACATCTACGAGATTATTTACACCCATGGCTAAGCCCATACGCTCTTTTGTGTATCTGGAGAAAAATTCTACAAGCCTGTAATATTCCTGATAGTTAGAAATCATTACAGTTTGACCTAGACTACATAATAGCCTTGCACGGTCCATAAAATCTTCTTCATCTATTTCTCCTTCAGCGCGCAGGTTAGATAAGGTAATTTCAAATAAAACCTCTGTATTTTCCTTTTTAACCCGATTTTCTTTGAGGAAGATTTCCAGTGATTTATGGTACATATCCATATTCACTTTAGTAACGGGTCTAAAGCTACCGCGTAAAGCAAGGATGTTCTTTTTATAAAGAATCTTAGCTGCAAGTATGTTGTTACCATCAGGGCCAAACATTACTGCGTCTGTAAATCCGTTCTTAAGAAGTTGTAAACTCATCAAGCGGTTATCTACTTTCTCAAACACGGGGCCTGAGAAGTTAATCATATCGATCTCTATTTGATCTTTGTCAATATGATCGTACAAATAGCGAAGCAACTTTTTAGGAGAATCATATTTATAGTAAGCACCATAAATAAGATTTACACCTAATTTGCCAAGCGTTAGCTGTTGTAAACGTGCATCATTTTCATGAAAACGAACGTGTAAAATTATCTCATTGAATTCAGATTGAGGTTCTACCTGATATTTTATACCTACCCAGCCGTGACCTTTAAATTTTTTAGCAAAATCTATAGTCGCCACCGTATTGGCGTAAGTGAAGTATATTTTATTAGGATGTTTCTCTCTTGAGATTCTGTTTTCCAGAAGATTTGTTTCATGCGACAACATTTTCTTAAGTCGAGCTTCGGTCACATATCTCCTGTCATCTTCTATACCATAAACAGCGTCACTAAAATCTTTATCATAAGCAGACATTGCTTTTGCAATTGTACCGCTTGCACCTCCGGCTCTAAAGAAATGACGTACCGTTTCCTGACCGGCACCTATTTCTGCAAAAGTGCCGTAGATGTTTTCGTTAAGATTTATTCTAAGTGCTTTATTATGCGTAGAGGGTACATTTTCAAACTCTTTATCACCTTGAATTGTAATGGGCATAGTGCAATTTTTTTAGTGTAGGACAACGTCTGAAGTTACGCCTCAAAGGTAGCAAAAGGATAGGGGTTACAAAAAAATAACACTACTTTTGTTCTAAAATTCACAAGTTTGAAAATAACATTTTTAGGAACAGGCACATCGCAGGGAATACCCATTATTGGGAGTAACCATCCGGTTTGTAAGAGTACAGATCCTAAGGATAAAAGGTTACGGGTTTCTATACTTATAAGCAGCTCTAAAAAAAACCTTGTAGTAGACTGTGGGCCAGATTTTAGACAGCAAATGTTGCAGCATAATGTCACCCATATGGAGGCTTTACTCTTCACGCATGAACACTCAGACCATACAGCAGGGCTTGATGATATACGCCCGTTTTTCTTTAGGCAGGGCGATATACCTATTTATGCGCATAAACGCGTTATAGGTGAACTGGAGCGTCGATTTGATTATATATTTCAGAAAGAAAATAAATATCCCGGAGCGCCTAATGTGCAGATCAATGAAGTACAAAATAATAAGAGTTTTAATTTAGGAGATATTCTTGTTACACCTATTAACGTTTCTCATGGCGGACTCCAGGTTTTTGGCTATCGGTTTAATAATTTTGCATACCTAACAGATGTAAAAACCATTGCTAAAGAAGAAAAGGAGAAGTTAAAAGACCTTGATGTTATCGTTGTTAATGCTTTGCGGGAAGAACCTCATTATTCACATTTTAATCTGGAAGAGGCTTTAGAATTTATAGCTGAAGTCAAACCAAAAAAAGCCTACTTCACACACATTAGCCACCTGCTGGGTTTTCATGCTGAAGTTGAGAAAAAATTACCAGAAAATATTCATTTGGCCTACGATGGGCTTCAATTAGATCTTTAAAGAATTATGAGAAATAAGATATTCATGTATCTTTTCCTTTTTGCTGCATTACTTGTGGTTTTTCAATATGTAAATGAGAAGAAAATTTTCGAGTCAAAAGAGCGAAAAATCGGTCAATTAGAGCAAGAAACCGCTTCTGCGAAAGATAGTATTGCCGCATTAAATGAAAACTTGCAGGACGCAGGTTATTTTAATTTAGAAAATAATGAAAATGCGTATTCCTATTTTGAAAAGTATGGAGTTGATGTTGATAGTTTAAGTGAGCGCATCTCAAATGAGATCATAAGCAGAAACACAACAGAAGGGAACGATCTTATTCCTTATGAAAATGCAATAGGTGTTTTTAGAATCAATAAGGTGAAAGTGCTTAATCACAAATGGATCATTGCAGATTTTAGCGATGGTAAAAGGTGGGGTGAGCTACTTCTGCAATATGACATAAGCCCGGAAAATGTAATTAGCTTTGAGCCTATAAAAAGCCTGATATACCCCCAGGGTAATTAATTTATTTATGCGCCTCCAGCCACGATTTAGCATCATAAAAATTCTGTGGAGCGACACCGTGACCTACCGGATATTCTTTTAAAGTAGTTTCAATACCAAGTTCTTTTAAAAAAGCCGGAGCCATTCTCGCAGCATTTACAGGGATTACCTGATCTACTGTACCATGAGAGCAGAAGATATTTAAATTGTTATAAGCAGATTTATCTTCTTTTACTTGAGTTATGTCTGTGTTGATATATCCGCTTAAAGCGACAACATTCTTAATTTTTTCAGGATAAGTCAAGGCGACAGCATAGCTTAAAATTGTTCCCTGGCTAAAACCTATTAAGGTTACATTGTTCTCGTCAAGTTCGTAAGTCTTAATAGCCTCAGTAATAAATTTTGAGATTAGATCTCTTGCTTCAATAGCTTCCTTATCGTCAGACCACTTTCCATTAGGTGCATCCCAATAAATAGTATACCAGGCATTGCCAGAAGGAGGCATGGGCATAGGAGCTCTGGCTGAAATTATATAATATTCTCCCGGTAATTCTGGTGCAAAAGAGAACAGGTCTTCTTCATTGCTGCCGTAACCGTGTAGTAAAAGAAGTAGGGGAGGTTTGCCAACAGTTGTTATTGATGGCTTTCTTATTAAATGCTCTAAGGAGAATTTTGTCATATATTAAATAAATTTAAACCATTTCTGAAATAGTGAACCTACAAGAGGAATGGGTTGTGTACTGCCTTGTATAGCATTCGCTAAACCATAGACCCAAAGCACTAAAACGAAAATGAGAAAAGGAGCAATTACTAAAAGGCTATCGAAGCCATTTAATATTAGCCCCAGTGAGATTTGTATCAGGTGAATACCTACTGCTTGTTTTATATGAAATCTGGCGTAATTATTTTTAGCGTCAGAATTCATTGATAATGCAATTAGTGCTCCTACAAAAGTCATGTAGGCAATAATTGCTATGGTTTTGCCTTCTTTAATTTCCTGAGTATTCATCTATAAACCTATAAATTGATCGTTAGAGTAAATACCATAAGCGCTACCTTTTAATTTGGCACCAAGAAAAGCGGCATTTTTAGATTTTGATTTTATGTCTGTTGCTGTAAATACTTTATTTCCTTTAGAAGTGAAAAGAGTGAGATTTGCAACAGAACCTTCTTTAATGGGCTCAGGTTTTTGTGCAAACCGTTTTCGTCCTGCAGTTAATAGTTTAACAGCTTTACTTTCTGAAACCAGCGTTAACAAAGCTCCTAAAGTCGCTTCCTGAGCTATGGTGCCATAAGCTGCATAATCAAACTCGATCTTCTTTCTTTCAATATCCTGTGGATTGTGATCACTGCAAACCATATCAATAACGCCATCTTTAACACCTTGTATCAAGGCTTCACGATCTGTTTCAGAACGTAGGGGTGGCAGCATTTTAAAATGAGTATCAAATTCAAAAAGCATATTATCTGTAAAATACAGGTTTGAGATCGATACGCTACAGGTCACATTAAGACCCTTTTCTTTCGCTCTGGCTATCAATGCTACAGACTCAGCAGATGATATTGTGGGTATATGCAGTTTACCGCCGGTGTATTCAAGTATATGTAAGTCTCTGGCAATTTGTAGACTTTCGGCTAGAGCCGGAATTCCTTTCAATCCTAAATTTGTAGAAACAATACCTTCATTAGCAATTCCCTTACCTACAAGATCATTCTCTATAGGAAATGAGATCACCAGACCATCAAAACCTTGTGCATATTGCAAAGCTAGTTTTAAAAGATTGGGGTTAGCTATTGATTTCTGGTAATCACCAAAGGCAACCGCACCAGCCTGACTCATATCATAAAGTTCTGCCAGGTCTACGCCATCGCTGCCTCGCGTAAGCGCACCTATGGGAAAAATTTCTACTGCGTGATTATAAGATTTGCTTATTAAATAGTTGATCCCAGAATTAGTATCAATAACAGGATTGCTGTTTGCGTTTACGGCAATTCCTGTAAAACCACTATAAGCGGCAACTTGTAAGCCGTTCTTTATGGTTTCTCGTTCTTCATAACCCGGTTCACCAATGCTTACACTGCTGTCAAACCAACCCTGTGAAACGCTTAGATTTTCATACGAGATTTCTTTTTCATCATCTTTAGCAATTAAATTTGCGCCAATTTCGGTAATGAGACCGTTTTTTATACGAATTGAGACGATTTTGTTGTGATACGGGCTACTTTCGTCAAGTATTTTAGCGCTTTTTATAAGTGCTTTCATTTAAAGTATTTTAAGATGAGCATTTCCAGCAGCAGAAATACCAATGCAAAAATAACAAACCATTTGTAAATTAAGTTGAGATTTGTTGCCTGCTGTAACTCGGTAAAAACATCGGCTATAGAATCATGCTTAGCTACCGTATCAGGTACGTTTAAAGAGACAGGAGCAATGTGACTTTCTTTGCGATTATAATTATACGCTACGTTGCCCAATACGTTGTCTTTAAATAAAATATCATAAATACCGTCTGTCTGCAGACCTTCTTGGGGGTCTAATGTTATTTTATCTCCTTGTTTCTCCTGCATAGGTATAAATTCTAGTCCGTCTTTGCGCAAGGCTAATGTGGCATCGCCTGTAGATTCATTTATAATATCAAATTTTGTAGCACTACCCAGTGTATAATAAATTTTGGGTAGGCTCACAGCCTGACGGGCAATATTGTAAAAAGTAGGTACAATAAGGGGACTATTTTTAAAATTACTGTTGTCTTCATTAAGAGCGCTGGCAAATGCAAAAAGTGCATTATTCTGAGCTAAAAATGCGTTGCCATCTTCTAACGAAAGCAGTTTATCATTTGCATCAAAAACAAATGAATTTGAAACTGAAGGATATTGAAAATTATCTACTCTTTTTTCAAAAACATCATCGTAAACGGGGTGATCAAAATTGATTGAGGTAACTAACTTTTTATCTGGGGACTGGGTTTTGTATGGTGACAAACCATAAGCTCCCAAAATGAGGTTGTAATTTTCGGGTTTAGCTGTAATGTCTGGAATTAAAATTATAGATCCCCCATTATTTGTTACGACCTGTATAGGATTGACCAATGCAGATGGAACAGTGTTTATTTCGTTAAGAATAATAACTTTATAATCAGGTATTATGCTGTAATCAAGCTCTTTAAAATCGGTCTTTTTGTACTGAAATTCGGGCTCCGGATATAATTTTTCAAGAAAAGCGTCGTCTGAGTTGTTAATACTTAGTATAGGAATAGCTTGAGGTTCTGCAATGTTGAAGTAGAAATTATTATCAAATAAAAGATCAGGATCTGTAATTGTGAGTTTTCCGGCGAAAGCCTGATCCTGCGGAACGCTAAATGTTGTTTTTGCTATAGTATTTTCTTTAAAATCTGCTGCCGCTTTTGATATCAATTTGTCATTGTTGTACAATGCAATAGGAACTGTAGCTGCGTTTTGCTCTAAGCTGGTTAAGTAGACGCTTACCTCATAATTACTTGCAGTGCGATCTAATGAAAGAGAATCTATAGAAATGTTGCTGTAGTTAACTGGTTCAAGTTTTACCCAATGTTGCTCAATATTGTTTAAAGCATTGTTGTTCTGCCAGCCATCATCCTGAAAATCTGATATTGCTATAAACTGTTTTAGGGTAGAAGCGTTAGATGAAAAAGCATTCATGCATTTTAAATATATAGCTTCAGGGTCTAATTGTGAGGTAGAGTAGGAGATATCGAGTAATGTATTTCTGTCTCTTTCTGTATTGAGATCACGAAATACTTTGTCTTGTGTAACCAACGTAAAATTATCTGAGGGAGAAATGTTGCTTATGATCTCCTGAATGCTCTGAATAAGTAAAGGACCTTTACTTCCCTTAGCCTGCATGCTAAAAGAATTATCAAGGTAAATTACCGTTTCCCGTTCTTGAGTTGCATTTATTGACTGGGGAAGATAAGGTTGGGCAAAAGCGATAACCAGAGCGGCGAGAGCCAGAAGCCTGGTGCAGAGTATAAGCCATTTTTTAATCTGTGAACTTTTACGTGTATTCTGCGTCACTTTTTTAAGAAAAGCCACATTAGAAAATTGTGTTTTCTTAAACCTCCTTAGCTGGAAGAGGTGAACCAAAATAGGAATAAGCAATAAAAATAAAGCGTATAATAAGTCTGGGTTCTTAAACTGCATACGTGTGGCTTGCTTTTACCAAAGACGAAAATACAGGTTATTTGTTAAACTCTATCCTAATAAAAAGCTTTTGACAACTAACATTTAAAATCCAGCATATTAGAAGTGCTTCCCACAACCTGTAGAGGTATATCTGCTTTTCTTGCAGTGAATGTGAAAGTTGTTCCTTCTCCTAAAGTAGATTGTACTTCAATTGTGCCACCCAGATTTGTAACGAGTTTTTTTACTGTAGAAAGACCAATACCATTTCCGCGATTGCCATTCTTATCTTTATCTGCAGCGACTAAGAAAAGATCGAAGATCTCGTTTTGTTTTTCCTTTGGTATACCTATGCCGTTATCTGCTATACTAAAGACGAAATATTCATGATTTTCCCGATATTCTATATTAATTTCCGGATTTTTCTTGTCGTTATATTTAATGCTGTTGCCAATAAGGTTTATAAATATTTGGTGTAAGGCGACCCTATTACAGCAAATAGTAGGATTTTCTTCAGGGAAAGTAATTATGTTAGAATAATCATTATTCAAGAGATCTTCTATATCTTCAAGCAAATGGTGCAGATCAAATTCTTCACGTTGATCTATAGTTAGATTATCACTCTCATAATGTTCAAGAATACCGTTTATGTATTCACTTAAAGAGAACGATGAACTTTTAAGGTAGTTTAAATAATCTAATCCCTTCTCGTCAAGATACTCTTTGTATTTCGCTTTAAGCAGATCTGTTGTCGTAATAATATTTGCTAAAGGCATCTTCATATCGTGAGAAACAACGCCTGCAAAATCTTTTAGCAAGTTATTCTTTTTGATAAGATTATCCTGTAGCTGTTTGTTTTCTAAATGCTGCTTATGAAGTTCAAAAAGGTTTACCACCTGATTGGCCAACGCTTTTAAAGTTGAAAGTTGAGTACTATCAAGTTTCTTAGGCTTATGATCAAAAACGCATAAAGTACCTAGTGCATTATTGTTTTTATCACGTAGCGGTACACCAGCATAAAAAATAGCCTTCGTGTCACCGGTTACAAGTGGATTATCTTTAAAACGGACATCTTTACGGGCATCTTCAATTAGAAAAACTTCTTGCTCGCTTTGTATAGCGTGTGTACAAAAAGATATTTTTCTGGGAGATTCGCTAAAAGCTACGCCATAATGTGATTTGAGAAAATTGCGATCGTAATCAAGCATTGTGATCAATGCAATAGGCGTATCACATATATAAGCAGCGATTTTTGTAATATCGTCATAACTTCTTTCAGGAAGTGTATCAACAAGTTGGTAAGAATCTACGGCATGTTGTCTTTTTCTTTCGCGTCTGGCAGCAGGAGTAGGCATAAATATAATTATTAATTATAATTAAATTATAATTTAGCACCTTATAGAAAATAAGTTTCCTAAATAGAATGCCTCGCAATGAAACAACCCAATAATTCTGGTAATTTTATGCTAACCCTTTATAAAAAAGAGCAACGATAAAAGTACTAACATTGTTCAAGATAATCTACTAATTAGAAGCAAATTTAAAATAATAATTTAGCTGAAAACATCTTTCTTGTAATAGGACGTGTAATTAATGCTGTTGATCAATCCTTTTAGAAGTGAGATTCTATAATAACTGAAAATTTTTTTTTTGAAAAAGTAGCAGAGGCGTGGTAATGTGTACTATTTAATTATAACAAGCTTTTTTTTAAGACTGAAATGAAAGTTGGCTCCCTCTCCTTCATGGCTGGAAACCGAGATATTTCTTCCTGCCGAGGTGACTAAATTGCGAACTGTAGACAAACCAATGCCATTTCCTTTTTTTCCGTCTTTATCTGCATCTACCGCCGTACTAAAAAGTTCAAATATAAGAGACTGTTTATTTTTTGGAATTCCTATGCCGTTGTCTTCCACATTTACATAATAGTAATTTTCATCTTCACTGCATACAATTTCTATCACAGGATTATCCTTGTCATTATATTTAAGACTATTAGTGATGAGATTTATCATTATCTGTGTAAGAACAGATTTGTTTGCCGTCATGTGCATATCCTTTTCCGGAATATGTATCTCACAATCATAGTTTATGTTCAGTAGATCTATAATTTCTTCAAGCAGCAAATTAAACTCAAACTCTTCGGTATCCTCAATAATTAGATTTTCACTTTCATAGTAATCTAATAAATTTGTAATGTAATTACTTAACGTCAATGAGGATTGCTTTAAATAAGATAGATATTCTTTACCTTTTTCGTCAAGCTGATTACTGTATTTAGCTTTTAAAACATCAGATGTTATGATCATATTGGCTAGCGGCATTTTCATATCATGTGAAACAGTACCGGCAAACTCTTTAAGCTGAACATTTTTTGATTTTAATAGTGTATGAGCTTCTCTTAAATGAATATTCTTTCGTCTAAGTTCAAATAAATTTTCTACCTGAAGTGCCAGGTCCTTTAAAGCTTTTTTTTGCTTATCATTAATAGAGTTTGGTTTATTATCAATTACACACAGAGATCCTAAAGGTTGCCCGTTGTGAGATAAAAGAGGTACTCCCGCATAGAATATTACCGGGGAATCTGAAACTGTAAGAGGATTATTTTTAAAACGATCATCTTTAGTGGCATCCTGTATTTCAAGAAGTTCTAAAGGGTTATTTATGGCGTGAGCGCAAAATGAAAAATCTCTGTCTGTACTACATACTTCAAACCCCACTTTCGATTTAAACCATTGTGTATCCTCATTTATAAGAGTGATAAGAGCAATGGGAACATCACAAATAAAAGCAGCAAGACTTGTGATACTGTCAAAACTTTCTTCAGGTTCTGTGTCAAATATCTCAAGATCCTCTAAGGCTTTTAGTCTGTTTTCTTCATTATCAGTTAGGGTTGGGTATATCATTTAGTTTAGCAATATTTGTTTATATGAGAGCAGGTAATTCTTTCGGTCTAATTTTATAAAATTAATAGTGATTACAGGGTATTATCGTTATAAATATATTGGAAAAGTTATCCTAAGATTATAATAAGACTTATTTCTTATGTTAAAATAAATCCTTCTCAAAGGCGCTTAAACCGAATAAAGCATAATCGTATTTTACAGGGTCTAAAGGGTCTAATATTCTCAGTATATTATCTAATTCAAGAACAGCGGCGGCATCATTTTGTTTTCTTTTTAAAAGACCTAATTCACGGGCAATTTTACCTGAATGAACATCAAGAGGACAGGAAAGCTGCTGTGGACTAATTTTTTTCCAAATTCCAAAATCTACTCCGGCATTTGCAGGCCTGACCATCCAGCGCAAAAACATGTTGATACGTTTTGCCGCAGATTTTTTTAATGGGTCGCTTATGTGTTTTTCTGTTCGTGATAAATGCTCAATTTTAAAAAACGCTTTTTTAAACTCGTGTATCGCCGGTTGTAGGGAAGTGGTAGTAGCGTTTGTTACAAACAGAGATTCCAGACCATCGTATTCTTTGTAAATATGCTGAAGACCTTTTATGAATGTTATAAAATCAGCACCGTTAAATGTGCGGTGCACAAAATTATTTAGTCGTTTTAAGTCATCATTAGAATGGTTTATTACAAAATCGTAAGGAGCATAATCCAGCAATTGCATCATTAAGTTTCCGTTTTTAATAATGCTTTTTCTGTTACCCCAGGCAATTGTTGCCGCCAGAAAACCTGCAATCTCAATATCTGCTTTTTCCGAAAACTGATGTGGGATTTGTATAGGATCGGTTCCTATAAATTTTGGGCTTTCATATAGTTCAACTTTTTCATCAAGAAATTCGCGTAGGTCATTTAACTTTTTAGATAATCCTGCCATCTACCATAGTTAGTTTACGGTCTGCCATCTCTGCCAGATCGGTATTATGTGTAACAATAACAAAAGTTTGATTGAATTCGTCTCTCAATTTAAAGAATAGATTATGAAGATTTTCTGCAGACTCACTATCCAGATTACCAGAAGGTTCATCTGCTAATATTAATGCAGGATCGTTAATTAATGATCTGGCAACAGCTACACGCTGTTGCTCACCGCCAGAGAGTTGGTTAGGTTTGTGCTCAAATCTATGCGATAATCCTAAAAAAGTAAGAATTTCTTTAGCTCTGCGCTCGCTTTCTGCCTTGTCTTTTTTAGCGATGTAAGCAGGTATACAGACATTCTCTAATGCGGTAAACTCGGGAAGAAGTTGATGAAACTGAAAAATAAAACCGATGTTCTTATTACGGAATTTGCTTAGATCGCGCTCACTAAGAGAAGTAATATCGATACCATTAATATTGAGCACCGTTCCACCTTTTTTATCTACCCTGTCTAAAGTTCCCAGAATTTGTAAAAGGGTTGTTTTTCCTGCTCCGCTAGCTCCAACGATCGATACAACCTCACCTTTTTCTATATTGAGATCTACACCTTTTAAAACTTGTAAATCTCCATATGATTTTACGATATGTTCAGCTTTGATCATTAAAGGTATCTTGTTTAGAAATAATGAGGTGCAAAGATATAACTGTAATTATATATACGCAGAGGTTATTAAAGAAAGATAACCTGGTAGGGGATTGATAAATTTTTAATGTAAGCAAACCGCACTTTTTTCGTCATAATAAAAGTCCTCTGTTTAAGCCAACAGGCTAATTAAAAGTTAAATAAGAATTATTGAAATGAGGGCTCCCTATATTTGTTAAGTTATGATAAAGAATTATGAAACTGCAACATTTGCAGCAGGCTGTTTTTGGTGTACAGAGGCGGTTTTTCAACGTTTTTCAGGCGTTTTTAATGTAAAGAGTGGATATACAGGCGGATTTATAAAAAATCCGCCATATAGAGAAGTTTGTACGGGAAGAACAGGTCATGCTGAAGGAATTCAGTTTGAATTTGATCCTGAGATTATTTCCTACAGAGAGCTTTTAGAAGTGTTTTTCACGACACATGATCCTACCACTTTAAATCGTCAGGGAAACGATAAAGGAACACAGTATAGAAGTGCTATCTTTTATGCTAATGAAAAGCAGAAAGAAGAGGCGACGAATTATATTGATTTTCTAAATAATGAAAGGGTATTTGCAGACCCTATTGTAACTGAGCTAAAGTCTCTAACTACTTTTTATCCTGCCGAAGTTGAGCATGACGATTATTATAACAGGAATAAAGAGCAGATGTATTGCCAGTACATTATAAACCCTAAAGTTGAAAAAATTAAAAAGCACTACGTAGAAAAGCTTAAAGTAGAATACATTAAATAAATTATATGTCGCCGTACAAACAGTTTGAAGAATACAATATTGATATTAAAGATGAAGTAAAAGATCGTTATAAATCTATTATAAATGATCTTGGCGAAGATGTGATGCGTGAAGGTATTATAAAAACTCCCGAGCGTGCAGCCAAAGCTATGATGTTTCTAACACAGGGTTATCATATGGATGCGGCAGAGATTTTAAGAAGCGCCATGTTTAAAGAAGACTATAATGAGATGGTCATTGTAAAAGATATTGAAGTTTATTCTTTGTGTGAGCATCATATGCTTCCTTTTTTTGGTAAAGCACATATTGCTTACATTCCAGACGGTCAAATAGTGGGTCTTAGCAAGCTCCCAAGAGTTGTTGATGTTTTTGCACGCAGACTGCAGGTGCAGGAAAGGCTTACTCACAATATATTAGAATGTCTTAATGACACCTTAAAACCCCAAGGAGTTGCAGTAGTTATAGAAGCATCACATATGTGTATGATGATGCGTGGAGTGCAGAAACAAAATTCTAAAACTACGACATCTGGTTTTAGAGGTCAGTTTGAAAAAATTGAAACCAGAAATGAGTTTTTAAAATTAATAAGCTCAGACTTATCATAATATGGCATTTTTATTGTTATAAAGATTATAAATCCCTTCAACGATGAAACAAGATAAATTTAAGCTATTGCGAAAAGGAATATTCTACGATGTAGTAGGTATGGTTTCTTTAGCAATTCCAGTTATAGGTCCCTTCTTAGATTTGGTTTGGGCTCCCATTGCTGCTAAGCAGATGACTAAAATGTATGCTGGAGAAAAAGGAAAAATCGCCTCAATATTGGTATTTATTGAAGAAATTTTACCATTTACTGATATAATACCTTCTTTTACATTAATGTGGATCTATACTTTTGTATTGCATTCACCGGAAAACGAAGATCACAGATTGCGTCCTGAACGCATAAGAAGTTAAAAAAGCGCCATAAGGCGCTTTTTTATAGCTTATATTCTTCTAAAATAGAAAGCAACCATTCTTCTGCTTCTTCAAGAGTTGAAAAAACTTCAAACTGTTTATTATAGAAATGCTTTTCAAAAGAAGTGTTTAGCTTACTAAGAGGTTTTTGAGTAACCACAGCAATTGCCATATTGTTATATGCTGGTGATTCCTGCAGGTAGACAACCGGATTTATACTATATGAATTTATTCTATGCGATAGGTAAACATAGGGTTTACCCTTATATATTGTTTCACAGTAGTCAAAGATTTCTTTTTTTTCGTCAGTGTCAAATAATATTCCTTCTTTCATTTCAGCGATTACAATATTTCCTTTAAAGTTAATTTTGCCAAAGCTGAAAACTTTTTCTTCTATCATCAATAACCGGGGGATTAGGGATAAAAAATGAAGCCGTCTTTTTGAGACGGCTTCGATTTATTCAATTAAATTTTTATTAGGACTGGGTAGAGTTTTCAGTCTTTTGAATTGTTATACTTAACTCTTCGTGACCTTCTTCAATATCCATAAAGATACTATCACCTTCAGCTATTTTTGCGGTAATAATTTCTTCGGCAAGAGCATCCTCAATATATTTTTGAATTGCTCTTTTTAAAGGTCTCGCACCATATTCTTTATCAAAACCTTTTTCGCTTATAAAATCTTTAGCCTTATCGCTAAGTTTAAGATCATAGCCTAGATCTTTAATGCGATTGAATAGCTTATGAAGTTCAATATCAATAATCTTATGAATCTCTTTGCGATCAAGTGCATTGAATACCACTACATCGTCAACTCTGTTTAAGAACTCAGGTGCAAATGCTTTTTTCAATGCATTCTGTATAACACTTTTTGTATTCTCGTCAGCCTGGTTTTTACGTGCAGAGGTACCAAAACCTACACCCTGACCAAAGTCTTTAATTTTACGAGCCCCAATGTTTGAGGTCATTATAATAACAGTGTTTCTAAAATCGATCTTGCGACCTAAAGAATCTGTTAAATAACCATCATCAAGAACCTGTAATAACATATTAAAGACATCGGGATGCGCTTTCTCGATCTCATCAAGAAGTATGACTGAATAAGGTTTTCTGCGTACTTTCTCTGTTAATTGACCACCTTCTTCGTAGCCTACATATCCTGGAGGCGCTCCAATTAATCGAGAAACTGCAAATTTCTCCATGTATTCACTCATATCAATTCGTACCAGCGAATCTTCATTGTCAAACAATTCTGTAGCAAGAACTTTAGCTAATTGTGTTTTACCCACACCTGTTTGACCTAAAAATATAAATGACCCAATAGGTTTTTGCGGATCTTTAAGACCAGCTCTGTTTCTTTGTATTGCTTTGGCAACTTTAGCTACTGCTTCATCCTGACCTATTACTTTAGATTTAATAGAACTAGGTAATTCTGCTAGCTTATTGCTTTCAGTTTTTGCAATTCTGTTTACAGGAATACCAGACATCATAGACACAACATCTGCAACATTATCTTCTGTAACAATTTCTTTATGAAGTTTAGATTCTTCTTCCCAGCGTTGTTGAGCAAGAGAGAGTTCTTTCTCTATATTTTTCTCATCATCGCGTAGTTTAGCAGCCTCTTCATATTTCTGTTTTTTAACTACAGAATTTTTGCGCTCGCGCACTTCTTCTAATTGACGCTCCAGATCAAGTATCATTTTAGGCACATCAATATTGATAATATGTACACGTGATCCTGCTTCATCTAAAGCATCTATAGCTTTATCTGGTAAGAATCTGTCTGTCATATATCTGTTTGTAAGCTGTACACAGGCTTTTATAGCTTCAGGAGTGTAAGTTACATTGTGGTGATCTTCATACTTATCTTTAATATTTTCAAGTATTTCTATAGTTTCTTCTACAGAGGTAGGTTCTACTATAACTTTTTGAAAACGTCTTTCAAGAGCTCCATCTTTTTCTATGTATTGTCTGTACTCATCTAGTGTTGTGGCACCAATACATTGTATTTCGCCTCGAGCTAAAGCAGGCTTAAACATGTTACTCGCGTCTAAAGATCCTGTAGCCCCTCCAGCACCTACGATTGTGTGAATCTCATCAATGAAAAGGATAATGTCATCATTCTTTTCAAGCTCATTCATCACTGCTTTCATGCGCTCTTCAAACTGACCGCGGTATTTAGTTCCTGCAACCAGACTTGCTAAATCGAGAGTTACTACGCGCTTATCAAAAAGTATACGTGATACTTTTCTTTTAATGATGCGCAATGCAAGACCTTCTGCAATAGCAGATTTACCTACACCCGGCTCACCAATAAGCAGTGGGTTATTCTTTTTACGTCTACTCAATATTTGAGAAACACGCTCAATTTCTTTTTCTCTACCTACAACCGGGTCAAGTTTGTCTTCTTCAGCCATAGCTGTAAGATCACGACCAAAATTATCCAGAACAGGAGTTTTAGATTTTTTATTGGTTTTATTACCCGGCGTATTAAAAGGATTCTCCTTTGAGGATTCTGCACTAGCATCATCGTCGCTAAAAGATTCATCTTTTATAGGCTCTATATAATCATCATCACTTGTCATCATAAGCTTAAATTGATCTTTTACATTATCATAATCTACTTTTAACTTATTGAGTAACTTGGTCGTAGGATCGTTTTCGTTACGCAATACGCAAAGTAAAAGATGTGCTGTGTTAATAGATGAACTCTGGAAGAGTTTAGCTTCCAGGAACGTTGTTTTTAAAGCACGCTCAGCCTGTCTTGTAAGATGGAGATTTTTTTTCTCGTTGCTTCCTAATGAAGAACCGGGATTTGCAGGGCTTAGAATTTCTACTTTTCTTCTTAAATGATTTAGATCAACATCTAATGCGTGAAGTATATCTATTGCTTTGCCGCTACCATCTCTTAGTAAACCTAACATTAAATGTTCAGTTCCTATAAAATCATGCCCTAATCTAAGGGCTTCCTCTTTACTGTAGGCTATTACGTCCTTTACTCTTGGTGAAAAATTATCATCCATAAATTTTCTCAATCTTTTCTAAGGGTTCTTGCAAAGTAATTGTCAAAAACCATTCCGTTACCATAAGTCGTAAGTAAATTGACAAAATTACTTTCATAGTTGCAAATCAAGATAAGGATACTTATTAAAAATAAGCTGTTAATTATTGTTAATAAAAATCGGTCTTTATACGAGCAAAATCGGCATCTAACACACCAAAAATACGTATCTTGCCCGATAGTGTTTTAATCAAAAAAATTAAAGATTTTATATATGGCTGAAGGAGAGAAGTTAATTCCTATCAACATTGAAGATGAGATGAAATCAGCCTACATTGATTATTCAATGTCGGTCATCGTGTCACGTGCATTGCCTGATGTGCGTGATGGTCTTAAACCAGTACACAGGCGTGTTTTGTTTGGGATGCATGAGTTGGGAGTTCGTTCTAATACCGCTCATAAAAAATCAGCGAGAATAGTAGGAGAAGTATTAGGTAAGTATCACCCGCACGGTGATACATCTGTTTATGATACTATGGTGCGTATGGCTCAGGAATGGAGCTTACGTTATATGCTTGTTGACGGCCAGGGTAACTTTGGTTCTGTGGATGGAGACAGTCCTGCAGCAATGCGATATACAGAGGCAAGAATGCGCAAGATATCTGAAGAGATGCTTGCAGATATAGAAAAAGATACTGTAGACCATCAATTAAATTTTGATGATACATTAAAAGAGCCTACCGTTTTACCTACTCGTATACCGGGTCTATTAGTAAATGGTGCTTCAGGTATAGCGGTTGGTATGGCTACAAATATGCCACCTCATAACCTTTCTGAAGTTATAGATGGTATTTCAGCTTATATAGAAGACCACGATATAGATATTGACGGACTGATGCAGTATATCACCGCGCCAGATTTTCCTACCGGCGGTACAATATATGGTTATGACGGGGTTCGTGAAGCTTTTAAAACCGGTAGAGGTCGTATCGTTATGCGTGGTAAAGCGCGTATAGAGGAGGTGAAAGGTAGAGAATGCATCATTGTGCATGAAATACCATACCAAGTGAATAAGGCTGATATGATCAAGAAAACAGCCGATCTTGTTAATGATAAAAAAATTGATGGTATAGCATCTATACGTGATGAATCAGACCGTAACGGGATGCGTATAGTTTATGTATTAAAGAAAGATGCTATTCCTAATATTGTTCTTAATACACTTTATAAGTATACGGCACTGCAGTCTTCTTTTAGTGTGAATAACATTGCCCTTGTAAAAGGCCGTCCTCAAATGCTTAACCTTAAAGATATGATTCACCATTTTGTGGAGCATAGACATGAGGTAGTTGTAAGAAGGACAGAGTTTGAATTAAAGAAAGCAGAAGACAGAGCTCATATATTAGAAGGTTTAATCATTGCTTCAGATAATATTGATGAAGTGATTGCCCTAATTCGCGCAAGTAGTAATGCAGATGAAGCGCGCGCTAAATTAATAGAACGCTTTGAGCTTACAGAAATACAGGCTCGCGCGATTGTAGAAATGCGACTAAGACAGCTTACCGGTCTTGAGCAGGATAAATTAAGAGCAGAATATGATGAGCTTCTTAAAACTATTGAAGATTTAAAAGACATTCTTGCCAAAAAAGAACGTCGTATGGAAATCATCAAAGAAGAGCTTCTTGAAGTAAAAGCTAAATATGGCGATGAGCGCCGTACAGATATTGAGTATGCAGGAGGAGATGTTTCTATAACAGATCTTATTCCTGATGAAAAAGTAGTTCTTACAATTTCACATGCGGGTTATATAAAACGTACTTCTCTTGATGAATATAAAACTCAGAATAGAGGAGGAGTTGGGCAGAAAGCATCTACAACGAGAAATGAGGATTTCCTTGAGCATTTGTTTGTTGGTACAAATCACCAATATATGATGTTCTTTACCCAAAAAGGGAAATGTTTCTGGATGCGTGTTTATGAGATCCCAGAGGGTAGTAAAACTTCAAAAGGAAGAGCAATACAAAATTTAATTAGTATTGAGCAAGATGATAAAGTGCAGGCATTTATTTGTACTAATGATCTTAAAGATGAAGAATACATCAATAGTCATTATGTCATAATGGCAACTAAAAAAGGTCAGGTTAAGAAAACTTCTCTTGAGCAATATTCTCGTCCACGTACAAATGGTATCAATGCGATAACCGTGCGTGAAGGTGATGAATTACTTTCTGCAAAACTTACAAATGGTGAGAGCCAGGTTGTGCTGGCAGTGAAGTCTGGTAAGGCAATTCGCTTTGAAGAAAGTAAAACAAGACCCATGGGTCGTGGTGCTTCTGGTGTACGTGGCATAACTCTTGCAGATGATAATGACGAAGTGATAGGAATGGTTGCAGTAAATGATACTGAGTCTAATATTCTTGTTGTTTCTGAAAACGGTTATGGTAAACGTAGTCTGGTAGAAGATTACAGAATCACTAACCGTGGCGGTAAAGGGGTTAAAACAATTTCAGTTACCGAAAAAACCGGCGGACTTGTTGCAATTAATAATGTAACAGATGATGATGATCTAATGATCATAAATAAATCTGGAATTGCAATTAGAATGGGAGTCGCAGATTTAAGAGTAATGGGTCGTGCTACACAAGGTGTAAGACTTATCAATCTTAAAAACGGAGATTCTATAGCCGCTGTAGCGAAAGTAAAACATGATGAGGATGCTCTGGATGAGCTCGATGAAATTGAAGGAACTGAAGGTGAAAGTACTCAAGCTAAATCAAACCAGGAAAAAAACTCTTCTGATGAAGAAGAATAATTAAGTTGAATATAAATTTTAGAAATACTATGAAAACCAAATTTTTATTAATCCTAGCCCTTTCTTTGTCGGCTTTTACATTTGCGCAGAAGAAAGAGTTAAGAACTGTAGAAAAATCGATCAAATCAGGTAGCTTCGATGAAGCTAAAACTCAACTAACTGCTCTTGAAGGAATGATGGGAGCGATGGATGAGGAACAAAAAGAGCAATTTTACTTTTTAAAAGGTCAGGCATATCTAGGTGCTGAAGGCAACAAAGATGGTGCTAGTTTAAAAACTGCTCTCGAGTCATTTAATGAAGTAGCGTCACATAATGATGGTGATGATTATGGCGAGGAAGCTAATCAATTAAAATCTCAGGCAGTCAATGGTCTTATTTCTAGCGCTGTTGATGATCAAAATGCAGAGAAATATGGTGAGGCTGCAACTAAGCTTTATGATCTTTATAAAATGAGTCCTAAAGATACTGTTTACTTATATTATGCAGCATCTAATGCTGTAAATGGGCAGGACTATGATACGGCTCTTAATTATTATGAAGAGCTAAAAGACATGGGTTACCGTGGTGTAGAAACTCAATATACTGCAACTAACAAAGAAAGCGGGGAGGTTGAGAATTTTGGATCTGAATCTCAAAGAGATTTGATGGTAAAAACAGGAGATTATATTAAACCTGAGACCAAAAAAACCGAACCAAAAAGTGCAGAAATCGCTAAAAACATTGCATTAATCTACATTAGTCAGGAGAAAAATGATGAAGCCCTTGCTGCAATGGCAGATGCTCGTTCAGAAAATCCTGATGATGATTCTCTTTTAAGATCTGAAGCTGATATCTATCTTAAAATGGGTATGAATGATAAGTATGAGGAGGCAATGCAACAAATTATTGCTAAAGATCCTAACAATCCTGAATTGTACTTTAATCTTGGTGTAGGGGCTGCTCAAAGTGGAAACACCGAAAAGGCTAAAGAATACTACACAAAAGCTCTTGAGCTAGATCCTGATTTCGCTTCAGCAAACTTAAATATGGCCGCTGCGATGCTTGATAAGGATAAAGAATATATAGATGAGATGAACGGTTTAGGTAATACTAACGCAGATAACAAGCGTTATGATGCTCTTAAAGAACAAAGAATGGAATTATATCGTAGCTCTATTCCTTACTTAGAAAAGGCTGTACAATCTAATCCTAAAAATATTGAGGCAATTCGTACGTTGTACAATATCAATATACAATTAGGAGACCAGGCTAAATCAGATGAATATAAAGCTAAACTTGATGCTTTAGAATCTGAAAACTAATATCAGGTAATTAACCTGTTGTTAGGAAATAGAATACTTAAATCCCGTAAAATTGAATTTTACGGGATTTTTTTTGCGCTAATTTTAATGCTTATTAAAGGAACAGATATTTCTTTTATGCATTAAATTAAGTACAAAAACAGGATGATTAATCTCGATAGTACTTTAGGTGTTCTATTTAAAGGATATCCCAATTTCTTAAACCAGTTTAGAGATCATAACATAGATATTTTAGAAACACGTCTACTTTTACGAAAAACTGTAGTAATGCGAGGAGAGGCAGCAGCAGCTGTTTTTTATGATCAGTCTAAATTTAAAAGAAAAGGTGCCACTCCTAAGAGATTTCAGAAAACACTCTTTGGACAAAAAGGAGTACAAGGTCTTGACGGGCAAATGCACCTAGACAGGAAAAGGATGTTTATGCAATGCATGGGGCAGGAATCTATATTGCAATTAGACAACATCTTTAAAAATAATTGGCATATAGCAGTTAAAGATTGGCAAGGAAGGGATAGCATAAAACTTTTTACAGAAGTTGAAACAGTGCTGTGCAAATCGGCTTGTGAATGGGTGGGAGTACCATTGTCACCTGAAGAAGTTGAAGAAAGAACCAGTCAGTTATCAGCGATGATCGATTCATCAGGGGCGGTTGGGTTTAGGCATTATAAAGGGAGGCTTGCACGTAAAAAAGCAGAAAAATGGATTGAAAATTTAATCAAAAACAGGCATAACAGGAAGAGTAATGAGGAGTCTATTTTTAGCTTATTCTCAGAACACCAGAATTCTGCCAACAACAAATTGCCAACATCTGTTGTTGCTGTTGAGATATTAAATCTCTTGCGACCTATTGTTGCAATCTCAAGATATATTACTTTTTCCGCTCTGGCCTTACATAATTATCCGCACTGTGCAAACAAGATCAAAAAAGAGGAGAATTACTTATCAAATTTTGTGCAGGAAGTGAGAAGGTTTTATCCGTTTTTTCCATTTGTTGCTGCTGTTGCGAAAGATGATTTTAAATGGAACAATACAAATTTTACTAAAGGTGAACGGGTATTGCTTGATCTGTACGCCACAGATCATGATGAGAAGATTTGGCAAAGACCGGAAGACTTTAATCCAGATCGTTTTAAAAATTGGGATGGCAGTGCATATAACCTCATACCACAGGGAGGTGGCGATCATTATGTAAATCATAGATGCGCCGGAGAATGGATTACCATCACTTTGATAAAGTCTGCAGTAGGACTTCTTCTGGATATAAATTATACAGTGCCAGAACAGGATCTATCAATTAATATGGCTCGTATTCCGGCGATTCCCAAGAGTAGGTTTATTATAAATGTATCGAAACTAGCTACATAAAAAAGAGGTCCTTTTGAGACCTCTTTTTTTACAGCTTGCTGAAGATTCTATTCTGTTCTGCTGTATTTTTCCATATAGCGTTTCCATAATTCAGTTTGGTGTGTCTCAAGGCTTATTTCTCGTCCCTGCACCATAGCTCTTGTAACATTATTTCCCATCATTTCTAATGCATTCCCCGTACTCACAAAAAGTGTGGCATCTTTGCCCGCTTCAAGTGTTCCTGCGGTTTTATCAATACCTGTAATTTTAGCTGCATTACTGGTAATTAGTTTTAAAGCATCATCAAATGAAAGACCAAAAGCTGTGAGTTCGCCAGCATAAAAAGGAATGTTCCTGGCTTGCCAGAATTCACCACTATTTCCTAAAGCGACAAGAACGCCTGCATCAATAAGAGTTTTTCCCATTTTGTACGAGATATCGTAGTCATCATCGTCTGCTTCCGGTAGACTGTGCACACGGGCAAGAATAACGGGTACTTTCGCAGCAGCGATCTTATCAGCCACTTTATAACCTCTATAAGCACCTACTAGCACTATATTTGGGATATTCATTTTCTCTTTAAATGCCAGAACATCCATGATTTCCTTTTCACCATCTACATGAATGTATAAGTTTTCATTTCCGCTAAGCATTTTTTGCATTGCAGCGTAAGGCAGATTTTTTAGGCTTTCATCACCTGCGTTATAAGCCTTAGACTGCGTGATAAATGCCTCTATATCTGCAACATCATCTTTGTAGTTTTTGTTAGGACTGTAACCGGGATCTTCACCCATCCACCAGCGACCTCTTCTAAAGCTATTTGGCCAATTTAAGTGTATACCGTCTCCTCGTTCTATTACAGCATCTTCCCAGTTCCAGGCGTCTAGTTGAACCATAGATGACGTACCTGAAATTGTTCCGCCTTGTGGAACCGTCTGTGCGATCAATACACCGTTAGGGCGCATACTTTCAACAACTTTAGATTCTGCGTTATAAGCGATTATTGCCTGCACATGCGGATTGTATTCACCTATTTCGTCCTGATCTTCTGTGGCGCGTACGGCTTCTATCTCAACTAACCCCAGTGTAGTGTCTAGTGCGATAAAACCAGGATAAACATGTTGACCGCTAATATCTATCACTTCACCTAAAAGTGCACGTTTAGTAGTGGTAGCATCAAGAACATCTGTAATCTTACCGTCTTTAATGAAGATTAGGCTGTTCTCTATTACTTCGCCATTTCCAATATGGGCAGTTCCTCCTGTTAATGTTATTTCCCCCGTCTGCTTTATTGCAGGAGTTTGCTGTGCCCATGAGGTCACTGTAAACAATAGGAGAAGGATATAAATTCTTTTTAATTCTTTCATCTTATTCAAGTGTTTCTAAGGTGTCACAATGCATTCTTTGTTTTTCTTCCTTTTTGGCAGGCTGGGTTTTTAGACCTTTGTTCTTTTCAGCCAGCATCATGGTCATTAATTTATTCTTTTCCTGCTGAACATCTTTTCTCAACTGCTTGTCTTTCTCAATATCAAAATATACTGTTCCTTCAACAATCGTTTTTTCCGCGACAGCGCTAATAGACATTGGGTAAGTTGACCACAGTACAAGATCTGCATCTTTACCTTCTTTTATACTTCCTGTTCTGTCATCAATGTGAAGCATTTTTGCAGGATTAAGCGTTACAAACTTCCAGGCTTCCTGCTCGGGAACACCGCCGTATTTCATTGTTTTTGCAGCTTCCTGATTTAATCGTCTGGACATTTCTGCATCATCACTATTAATTCCGGTTAAAACGCCCTGACTCCACATAATGGCTGCATTGTAAGGTATCGCATCATTTACTTCATATTTATATGCCCACCAGTCACTAAAAGTTGATCCTGCTACACCATGTTCTGCCATTTTATCTGCTACTTTGTAACCTTCAAGAATGTGTGTGAAAGTGTTGATTCGGAAATCAAAATCTTCAGCAACTTTCATCAGCATATTTATTTCACTTTGAATATAGGAATGCGAAGTCACAAATCGTTCTCCTTTTAGGATCTCATCCAGAGTTTCCATCTCATAATCTTTTCTGTAAGGTTTGCCGCTTTTCTTTCTGGCCTCGTACTCTTTAGCTCTTTGAAAGTAATCTGTATACATTTGTTGTACACCCATTCTGGTTTGTGGAAATCTGCTAAAACTGCCCCAGTTAGATTGCTTTACGTTTTCGCCAAGAGCGAACTTGATAAATTTAATATCATCTAGCACCATGTCATCAATAGAACCGCCCCATTTTAACTTCATAATGGCAGATTGGCCGCCAATTGGGTTTGCAGAACCATGTAACAGTTGCACAGTGGTAACGCCACCGGCGAGATCTCTGTAAATATCCATATCATCGGGATTTACAGCATCTTTCATGCGTACTTCTGCAGAAGAGTTTTGACCAGATTCATTGATTGCAAATGCAGCAATGTGTGAATGCTCATCAATTATCCCGGCTGTAAGATATTTGCCTGTGGCATCAATAACTTTTGCACCGCCGGCAGATAAATTTGTGCCAATGCGTGAAATCTTTCCGTTTTTGATAAGAACATCTGTGTTCTCTAGTATACCGGCATCTTCGCCTGTCCATACTGTAGCATTTTTAAACAAGATGTCTTCTTGTTTAGGTTTAGTGGCAAAACCAAAAGCTACATTAGGAAATGCAACCGGAATTACTTCTGGAGTTTCGGTCGATTTTTCCTCTTTTTTATCCGATTTTTCCCCATCTGCGACCGCTTTTTCTGTTTTAGTTGCTGTAAAAGAGGTTTCTGCGCCAGTGGTAGAAATTGCTTTACCAGTCCACGTTTTTCCTTCTTTGGGTTGACCTACTAAACGAACGTATTTTGTTGCAGATGTATCAGGACTTGTGAATGTGATATTTAACCAGCCATCACTGTAACTAATTTTTGATCCCAGTTTCGTTTCACCTTGTTTTAAAGTAACGCTGGATTTTTCAGTAGATTTAGAGATCTCCATTTCATAAGTATCTCCCGCTACAGCTAATTCATAAGTACCGTCAATATTTATAATATCCGGGTCATTAATTGTGAATTTATCACCTTGTACCCAGTTCTCATATATTTTAGTGTCATCTTCAAATATAGGTCCTGAAGTAACTAAAAAGTTAGCCCAGGTACCGTTTTTAAGTGATCCTATTTCGTCAGACTTACCAAGTATTTGGGCAGGAACCGTGGTAAGCGCTGCAAGGGCAGTTTTTTTATCAAGTCCATATTCAAAAGCCTTTTTAAGCATCTCTGTAAATTTAGAAGGAGATTTTAAGCCGTGCGTTGTAAGTGAAAAAGTAAGACCAGCATCCTGCATTTTTGCCGGATTGGTTGGTGCTTGATTCCATAAAAGCATTTGACTTAATGAAACATATTCAGCCTGGTAGGGATCTTCTACATCATAAGCATCAGGAAAATCGATAGGCAAAATATAAGTTGCGCCTGTTGCTTTCACTTCTCCTATACGCTGGTATTCATCACCGCCGCCCACAATAATAAAAGGAACTTCAGTTTCTTTTGAAAGTTTTGAGATTCGTAAGTCATCATAAAGACCATCACCTACAAATACCTGTGGCAGATCCATATTGCGGTTTAACGCTTCAAGCGAAAGATCTTTTGTGTCTTCATTACCGCCCGCATACCATTTTGCATCTACAAAAAGTTGTCTTATTAAAGCCGTAGCTCCCATGATTGAAGAAGGATAAGACTGTGGTGAAAGATTGCTTTTTTCGAAAGAAAAATACTGTGCAGAACGCTCATCAAGTAAGCGTTGAGCTTCGTCACCTTTTTCATTTAAAGCAACAAGCACACTGGTTCCACGTGCTATAGCATCTTCTTTATGCGCATTTACGACTCCAAAACCGGCTTCAAGTAATTCTTTAGCTGCTTTGTCGTCATATTTAAAATCATCAAGCGCTCTGGTTTCTGGTCGTACATGATCATTCCAATAATAACCTTCTCGGGTAGGCTCGTACTGCGGACTTCTACCGCCGCCTTGTCTTTTTGGGGCTTCCACGCCAAAACCTGAAAAAACTTCTATAAAAGAAGGATAGATGTGTTTACCGCCCAGATCTACTACAACGGCATTCTTAGGCTCATTTACAGATTTACCTGTGGCAACTACTTTTCCATTTTGGATTAAAAGCGAACCATTATTTATGGTTTGCTCCGGAGATACGTGAATGGTGGCATTTTTTAGAATAGTGTAATTGGTGTTTTGTGTTTTTACACCATCATTAATAGGGAAGTAGTCCTGCGCCCTGACCATAAATGTCAAAAGCAGAAAACCTCCCAGGAGGGATAATTTTTTAATCATTATAGAGTGGATTTAATTTATGCTCTCTAAAGATAAAACTTGTTAAAAACGATAACTGTTAATTAAGAATTCTTTAACATTAAGGTAGTGTAGTTCTCACTTTAAAATAGTTGACTACCAGTGCCACTACGTAATTGTAGCTCTGCATGCCGGCCGGCTGATTATTTACTTTAAGAAAATTGCCGTAAAAAACTTCAAGATATGGTTCTAACGGATTAGTATAAGAAGACCAGAATTCATACGATTGCGCATAGTTTTTTAGTATCCCAATTTTAATCTTATCTCTAAGTAATTCGCCGGCTTGTGGATTACGCATATATACTTCACTCAGGCAATAGCGCAAGGCAAAAATATAACCGGAGTATTTAAAGTAATTATCTGGATTTCTTGTAGTTGCAATTATCCCTATAAAGTTAGCTTCGTTTTCCTTAGCGAAACCCAGCTGATGACCTTGCTCGTGGCAAGTCACCAGCGGCCATCTGTGAGGAGGTATGAGCCCGTTAATTTGAGCTTCATTAGTTATAGGATTTAAATATCCACTAAAACCCATAACAGATAAGGGATATCTGAAAAGCGAATTTTTAGTGCTTTTAGGCGGATAATCAAGCTTTGGGAACGATTCTTCAACTTGGTTATAACCATTTATACTCTCATTAAATATTTTAGAAATACTTTGGTTAAAAACAACAGCATTAGAATCAACAGGCTCAAGCAGCGCATGTAGTTCATTAGATCTTTTTATAAGCCGTTGCGTTAGACTTATCAATTGATTTGTGGTATAATCGTTATCGATTTTAAGAACCCTGTGTAGCGGCTGCCGGTAATAATTAAATCCCCAGAGTACATGAAAACTTAAGTAAACAAGATTTGTTATAAGCAGCGCTTCGGTTAAGAATTTTAAAAAATTTTTAAAGCGTTTGCGAAAAAGCTTAACGATGGAATAGATGAGGAAAATGATAAGTACAGCATACATTATATCTCCAAATGAAAAAGGAATCCAGCCTAGTACAAACCTGAAAGCCTTTGAAATTACCGGGTAAATACCGTTAGAGTAATATTTTTCTACAAATTCAGGATAATGAACCAGGCTTTTTACACCTATAATCTGCAAAATGAAAATTAGCGTATAAATCAGGAGTTTCTTATAGCGCATATTTCATATTGAAATTAGGTTTCATAGTTTTTTAATAAACTTGAGATTCTGAAATTACATCTTCATTAGTAATACTTAAATGCCCCGGAAGCTTATTATCTTTGGGCAAAACCGCCAGATAACGATCAAAATTTGAAGTATAGACCAATTTAAAATGCGGTCTTACTTTAAGATCTAACTTGTCTATGATCTCATTAATAAATTCCTGGTGATGTATAAGATCGTTGCTTCCCAAGTGGAAAATACCGTATTTATTCCTGTTTATGATGTAATGTATCTGCTGCGAAAGCTTACGGTCTGTAGTGGTATTCATGATAAGGTGCGGAAAAACCTCTACCTGATCACCATTCATCACCTGAGTTCTAATTTCGCGAACGCGGGGCGAATTTAAACCAAAAACCATGGGCAGTCTTATTATACTGTATTGCTCATCAGGTAATTGTCTAAGTAGAAAATTCTCGCAGCGTATTTTCAGCTTCCCGTATTTACTTTCAGATAAGGTTTTATCAAATTCGTAAGAAGGATAATTTACAAATGCATCAAAGACATTTGCTGAAGAAAGGTAGATTATATAAGTTCCTGTGCGCAATGCATAATCAACAAGATCTTCGTGCGCATCAATCTGCCCTTCAAAATCACCTCTTATTGCTGAAATAACAATCGTAGGCCGCACTTTATTCAGCAGCTCATAAATGTCATCATTAACGACGTCATAATGCAAGAAATGCTTATTATCTGAATAAATTCTACCTGTGTGATATGTGCCATACGTATCATAATAGCGGTATAACTCCTTGTAAAGAGAGCTGCCCAGAAAACCACTGGCACCAAGAATCAATATTTTATGAGATTTTGAAATTGGGGATTCTGTTTAAATTAAATTATGCTTTATAAAATGGTAACTTAACAACGGTAGCCGGTATCGCATTCTTGCGTACTTGTACAAAAATTTTGCTTCCGAGTTTTGAAAATTCTACAGGAACGTAGCCTAATCCAATTCCTTTACCTAAAGACGGTGACATAGTTCCTGAAGTTACTACTCCAATTTTTGCGCCAGATTCATCTACGATATCATAATCGTGACGTGGTATCCCACGCTCATCAAGTTCAAAACCTATTAATTTGCGTTGTGGGCCGTTTTCTTTCTCTTTTTTGAGGTTTTCACTATTAGTGAAATCTTTAGTAAACTTAGTAATCCAACCTAAACCGGCTTCAATAGGTGATGTTGTATCGTTAATATCATTGCCATATAAACAATAACCCATTTCCAGACGCAACGTGTCACGAGCCGCCAGGCCAATTGGTTTTATTCTAAAAGATTCTCCGGCTTCAAAAACCTTGTTCCAAAGTTGTTCTGTGTATTCATTGGCGCAGTAGATCTCAAAACCGCCACTTCCTGTATAGCCGGTCGCACTAATAATCACATGTTCAATTCCTGCGAAAGGAGCTACAACAAAATTATAGAATTTTATTGCAGAAAGATCAGTTTCAGTTAGCGACTGCATCGCCTCAATTGCCTTAGGTCCCTGAATGGCAAGCAGCGAATAGTTATCTGAAATATTTCTAAGCTGAACATCAAACGTATTGTGTTTATTGATCCACTCCCAGTCTTTCTCAATGTTAGAAGCATTCACAACAAGCAAATATTCTTTTTCGCGAATGCGGTAAACGATAAGGTCATCAACAATTCCGCCGTCTTCATTAGGCAAGCAATTGTACTGCGCACCGCCAACTTCTATTTTAGAAATATCATTGCTACATACTTTTTGAAGCAAATCTATCGCCTTATCTCCTGACGCGAGAAATTCGCCCATGTGTGATACATCAAAAACACCCACGCTATTGCGCACGGTTTCATGTTCTGCAATTACGCCCTCATATTGCACAGGCATATTATAACCTGCAAAAGGAACCATTTTTGCACCAAGGGCTTTGTGTATTTCAGTTAAGGCTGTTGACTTCATTTGTGCGTTTTAAGAGAGCACAAATGTATCAAAAACTCAATCAAAAGAAGGATTAACCGCCGATTAAAAATGCCTTAAAACTATCGTAATCGCTTATAGTAATCGCCTTTTTTTCCTTATGCATGACTTCCTGAATTTGCTGTGGGATTGGAATTTCCTGTGGAATTACTTCGCTTACAACCGGTAAGAACTTCACAGGATGAGCGGTTTCTAAGAAAATACCGTACACATCAGGATGATCTTCCATATATTTTTTGAGCCCCAGATAACCTACAGCCCCATGTGGATCTGCAATATATCCTATCTCGTCAAATATGTCTTTCATCGCTTTCTTAGTTTCAGCATCAGAATATGAATAGGAGGTAAGCTTTCGCGAAAGTTCTTCCAGGTCATTATTAAAGAGTTTCTGAATACGAATGAAGTTACTGGGATCACCTACATCCATCGCATTGCTTATTGTCGCTACGGAAGGTTTTGGCTCATATCTACCGGTTTTTAGGTAGTTTGGCACGATATCGTTACTGTTTACCGAAGCTACAAATTGCTTTACCGGCATACCCAGTTTATGGGCCACAATACCTGCACAGATGTTACCAAAATTCCCGCTGGGAACTGAAAAAACCAGTTCTTTTCCTTTAATTTTCGCCTGTTTATATGCAAAAAGGAAATAGAATAATTGCGGTAACCAGCGCGCAATATTTATAGAATTAGCCGAAGTTAACTTACGTTTACCGGTGATTTCTTCATCCAGAAAAGCACGTTTTACCATGCGCTGACAATCATCAAAAACTCCGTCAACTTCAAGAGCTGTAATATTTGCACCAAGAGTAGTAAGCTGTTTTTCCTGAACATCGCTCACTTTACCGGTTGGATAAAGAATTACAACATCTACGCCTTCTACATTTAAAAAACCTCTTGCTACTGCGCCGCCTGTATCACCACTAGTTGCTACAAGAACGGTTACCGGTTCCTGAGTTTCTTTCTGTGAAGAAAAATAACCGAGGCAACGCGCCATAAATCTTGCGCCAACGTCTTTAAAAGCCATTGTAGGACCATGAAAAAGTTCTAGTGTAGCAATATTTTCTTCAATTTCAATTAGCGGAAAATCAAAAGAAAGCACATCTGCTATAATTTCTTTTAACTTATCATCAGGAATGCTCCCTTCTACAAACTGTTTTATCGCTTCAAAAGCGATCTCATTATTGCTTAAATTCTCAATATTTTCAAAAAAGGAAGCGGGGAGTGGAGTTATACTTTCTGGAAAATACAATCCTTTATCCGGGGCAATTCCTCTTACTACCGCTTCTTCTAAAGCTACTTCCGGCGCCTGGCCATTTAAACTATAATATTGCATATTATACTATTCTTTTATCCTACAGGTAGGTTATTTTTTATCTATAATGTGATTGCCTGCATGTGAAACCGGTGAGACATAACTATCGGTTTCTAAATTTTTTTCGTTTAAAATGGAAAGTAATTCAAACTCTACATTTTTAGCAGTTTCTACCCCTTTACTTAAAGTAAACATTGAAGGACCTGAGCCGCTAATTCCAAATGCTATTCCCCCATTTTTGAATGCTGATTCTTTCAATAAATCAAAATGTGGAATGAGGGATTTGCGTGCTGGTTCTATTAAAACATCTTTTGTGCTTTCGCCAATGAGCTTATAATCTTTTAGAAATAATCCGGCTACTAGGCCTGCCAGATTTCCCGTCTGCTGTATCGCTGAAGAAAGCTCAACCTGTTTGGGTAACAACAGTCGCGCTTCTTTAGTTTTTATCTCGATATGAGGATGAATAATCGTTACATACAAATCATCAGGAAAGGGCAGAGGAACAATCGTTAAAGGATCATAACCTGTTATTAAAGTAAAGCCACCATATAAACATGGCGCTACATTATCTGCATGCTCATTCCCGCTGGCTATGGCTTCGCCTTTCATTCCTAATTGCGTCAATTCAAGATTAGAAAGCGGTTCATCAAGAAACTGATTGATACCGTAAACAATTCCGGCGGCACTGGCAGCGCTGCTTCCTACACCGCTACCCAGTCTTATATTTTTATGAATTTCAACTTCAAAACCATAATCAAGATCAAGGTGTTCAAGCATTGCTAAACCTGCGACGCCCACTACATTTTCTTTCGCTTCAAGCGGAAGATCTGCACCGGTGATTTTAGTTATAAAAATGCCTTTTTTAGCGACTTTTCGCAACGCCATTTCATCTCCTAGACCCTCAAGTGCGAAACCCAAAACATCAAAACCACAATTTACATTTGCTACGGTGGCGGGGGAAAAAACCCGTATTTCTCTCATAATTTGCGGTTAGAAGGTGCGTGTGCGTATGATATCTGAAAATAATCCTGAAGCGGTAACATCGCCGCCGGCTCCGGCACCTTTAATTAACAAAGGCTGCTCAGGATAACGATCTGTAAAGAAAAGAACGATGTTGTCTTTACCTTCAAGATTGTAAAAAGGATGTCCCTGCGGAATTTCCTGCAATCCTACGCTGGCTTTACCATTGTCAAGTTGAGCAACATATTTAAGTCGGCAATTTTTTGCGCTTGCTTCACTTACGAGTTTTTCAAAATGCGCAGCATCTTCTTTCAGTGTTTCAAAAAAGTGCTCTACACTGCCAGAATTCAGGTTTTTTTCGGTTAAAAATGGCTCATTTTTTATGTCTTCCAAATTCATTTTAAGTCCGCTTTCACGAGCTAAAATCAAGATCTTCCGCGCAACATCAACCCCGCTTAAATCAATACGAGGATCTGGTTCTGTAAAACCTTCTGCTTTTGCTTCCTGCACCACATCATGAAAGTTTCCGCCCGGAGCGAAATTATTGAACACAAAATTCAAACTTCCCGAAAGAACCGCCTGTATGCGAGTAACGCGATCTCCGGAAGCGATCAAATTATTCAACGTATCAATTATGGGTAAACCTGCGCCCACATTAGTTTCAAAAAGGAGCGGTGCGTTATAATCTGTGCTAAGCGTTTTAAGCTCCTGATATTTATCAAAGTCGGCTGAACATGCAATTTTATTACATGCGATCACCGCGATACTTTGCTTTAGATATTTATCATAAACCGCAGCTACATCTGCATTTGCGGTAATATCTACAAATACGCTGTTGCGCTGGTTAAGCGAAACGATTTTCTCATAATAACCATCAATACTTCCAGGCTCACCTTCGGCTAAAATTTCTTCCCATTTTGAAAGGTCAATTCCACCTTCTTTAATTACCATCTGGCGAGAATTACTCAAGCCTAAAACCCGAAGATTTACATTGAGTTGTGTTTTTAAATAATCCTGCTGCTGCGAAATCTGTTTTAGTAATCTGCTGCCAACATTACCAACGCCGGTAATGAAAAGGTTAAGCTGCTTACGCTGCGCTTCAAAAAATCGCTCGTGGAGGCTGTTTAACGCCTTTTTTACGTCTTTTTCGGCAATAACAGCAGAGATATTCTTTTCGCTTGCGCCTTGTGCAATAGCTCTAATGTTCACATTGTTCTTACCCAGCGTGCTAAACATTTTACCGCTAATTCCCTGATGACTTTTCATTCTGTCACCAACTAATGCGATAATAGATAAACCAATTTCTATAGTAAGCGGGTCAATTCGGCTTAAAGAAATTTCATTCTGAAACTCCTCATCAACTGCGGTTTTTGCACGACCGGCATCTTCTTCCATCACGCCAAGACAGATACTATGTTCGCTAGAAGCCTGAGTAATTAAAATGATGTTTATACCCTGAGCAGAAAGTGTTTCAAATAAGCGTTTACTAATACCGGGAATTCCTACCATGCCGCCGCCTTCTAACGTAAGCAAGGCGATCTTGCTAATGTTGCTTATTCCTTTAATTGGGTTGCCGGTGTTCTCTTCTTTGTTGTGGATTATCGTTCCGGGCGCATCTGGTTCTAACGTGTTTTTAATAAGAATAGGAATATTCTTGCTCATCACCGGCACAATTGTGGGCGGATAAAGCACTTTAGCGCCAAAATGAGAAAGCTCCATCGCCTCATGATAAGAGATATCTGCGATAGGTTTTGCCTGTTTAACGATCTTGGGATTAGCTGTAAACATACCGCTAACATCTGTGTAGATCTCCAGTTGATCTACACTCAATCCCGCAGCTACAATTGCAGCTGTAAAATCTGAGCCACCACGGCCCAGGGTTGTAGTTTCTCCAGATTCTGAACTGGCTATAAAACCGGGTAATACAGTAATTCTTTGTTTCGCTTTAGTAAAGTAATAGTTTAATTGACTGTATGTAACTTTATAATTTACAGATGCTTTTGTGTGTTTATTATTAGTCGTAATTAGATCTCGACTATCTTTTGGTTTGGCATCTAAGTCCTGAGTATACATCGCTCGCGCAATGATTGAGGACGAAAGAATCTCACCATAAGATAAAAGCTTATCTATAGTTTTAGGTGAAAGTTCATTAATAAGATAAATACCGTATAGCAGTTCGTCAAGCTCTTTTAGAAGAGCTGCAACTTCGTCAATAGCTCCCTGATCATCTTGAATTAGCGTTGACGTAAATTCAAGATGTTTTTCTTTAATATGTTGAAAGGTGCTTTTGTACGCTTCATTTTTAGTACTGGCTTCAGTACCTGTTTTCAAAAGTAGATCTGTAATACCACCAATTGCTGAAACTACTACTGCAATTTTCTGCTCTTTAGATGCTTCTGAAACAATTTTTATGACTTGATTGATGTTTTTTACACTTCCTACAGAAGTACCACCAAATTTTAAAACACGCATAGCTTATGTGTTGTAAATGAATTTAATATGAGAATTTTTCGTGTAAACGAAACAGATGTGAAAGTTATATGTTTTTTGTATACCCCAAAGGGGTAATAATAATGAAAGCTTGCGTGCTAAATGTAGCAGCGCCAGTAGAGATTATTGTATTTAGAATAGCCTTCATTGTTGAATGATGTTGCCTTCAAAAGTATTATTTTTACGGGGATAGACAAGACTTTTGGTCCATTTTTAGGGATTTGTTAGCGTTAATCATTTAAACAGATTTTTTATTAATGAAACGTAAATTCCTGTTATTTCATTGCGAATTATTCAAACAATTAAACACAAAACATGAAAATATTTAGCCAGAAGCAAATATATGAAGCAGATAAAGCAACACTAGCAAAGGAGAATATTCCTTCTATAAATCTTATGGAGCGTGCCGGCGGTTATGCCTTTAACTGGATAGATCAACGCCTGCAGGGCGGCGCGGTGCCTATTAAAGTATTTTGTGGAATAGGGAATAATGGTGGCGACGGACTTGTAATCGCAAGAAATCTAATTGAGAAAGGTTACAACGTAAAAACCTATATCGTTAATTACAGCGATCATCGTTCTAAAGATTTTCTATTGGCTTATGACCGCTTAAAGCAGCAAACAAAAAACTGGCCAGAAGTCATAAAAATCGGTCAGGATATACCAGAAATCGGAAGTACAGATCTGGTTATTGATGCACTTTTTGGTATAGGTTATAATCGCCCTGTAGATAAATGGGTACATGCACTTTATGAGCGCATTAATAATTCTGGAGCTTATATTCTATCTATTGATATTCCATCAGGTTTATATATGGATAAAGTGCCGGGAGAAGATGAAGTATTTATACAACCAACGACGGTGCTTACTTTTCAGTTTCCAAAACTCATTTTTTTCTTACCACAAACCGGTAAATATATTGACAACTGGACCGTTATAGATATTGGGCTTGACGCCGAATATATGGCAACTACACCCACAGATATTGAGCTTATAGACAAATTTGAAGCTCAACAGATGTACAGGCCTAAAACAAAATTCTCACATAAGGGTACAAACGGTCATAGTCTTATAATAGGCGGTAGTTATGGTAAAATGGGTTCAGTCACCATGTCTGCAAAAGCATGTTTACATTCTGGCAGCGGGCTGGTAACAGCTTTTGTACCTGCACTTGGTGTAGATATCATGCAAACCGCATTTCCTGAAGCAATGGTTGTAGCAGACAGACATCGCGGTAAATACCTGGAGGAAATAGATTTTGAACTTGATCCTGATGTGATCGGGATTGGTATGGGCATGGGGACAGAAGGTCAAACCATTAAAGCATTTGGAGATTTTCTAAAGTCAAACAAAAAACCGCTGGTGGTTGACGCTGATGCGCTGAATATTTTGGCTAAAAATCCCGGTTTTCTGCAATATTTACCCAATAAATCTATTTTAACTCCGCACCCTAAAGAGCTGGAAAGATTGATAGGTGAGTGGAAAGATGATTTTGATAAACTTGAGAAAGCCAAACAATTTGCAAAAGAGCATGACATTGTTCTCGTAATAAAAGGTGCGCATACTATTACGGTTTACGATAACAAGCTTTATATCAACAATACCGGCAACCCCGGTATGGGAACTGCAGGAGCCGGCGATGTGCTAACCGGGGTAATTACTGGTTTACTGGCACAAAAATACGATCCTCTTCATGCGGCGATATTTGGAGTTTATTTGCATGGCAGAGCCGGCGATATCGCTATAAGTCATACCAGTTATGAGAGTTTAATTGCGGGTAATCTTGTTGAGTTTCTTGGGCAGGCGTTTGTTGACTTGTTTAAAAAACCAGAACAGCCTCAAATGGCACAATAAGTATGCTATTAGCGAAATGAGAGATTTCTTAATAATCTTCGTGCTTTTTAGTGCGTCATTGTTTGGGCAGGCGAGTGGCTGTACAGATTCACTTGCTTCAAATTATGACGCTTCTGCGAAAGAAAATGATGGCAGTTGTATTTATGCAGAAGTTATCGCTAAACCGGAAACTTTTGTTACTCTGCCTAAAAGCGTGAATGAAACTTCTGGCCTAATTGCATTTAATGGTCATTTATTGACGCATAATGATGGCAACGATCCCCATCTTTATGAGCTTGATACATTAACGGGTGCAATCTCGCATACGTATACTTTAAACGGCTTTAAAAATGTAGATTGGGAAGATATCACCCAGGACGATAATTACATTTATTTAGGCGATTTTGGCAATAATTACACCGGCATTAGGCAGGATCTAAAGATTCTTAAAATTAGCAAAACCTCTCTTTTAAAAGATGATCCCGAGGTAGAGGTAATAAATTTTAAATATCCAGATCAGGAAGCTTTCGCGAAAGCTGCACCTAACACAACAGATTTTGACTGCGAGGCATTTGTGATTAAAGACGAGAAGATCTACTTATTTACAAAACAATGGACCAAAACCGGAACGGCAATTTATGAGCTGCCCATTTTGCCGGGAAGTTATACCGCAGCGTTTAAAACCACCTTTCCCATTAATGGTCTGGTCACGGGCGCAACTTATGTAAAAGCAAAAAACATATTGCTACTTTGCGGGTACAGTAAGTCGCTCGAGCCTTTTATTTATATCTGCTCCCAGTTTAAAAACAATGTCTTTTCAGGAAATAAGCGTAAGATTAAGCTGGCTCTTCCTTTTCATCAGGTAGAAGGTATTACTTCTCTTGATGGAAAGCGAATTTATGTAAGTAATGAAAGCCTCGTGAAAAAACCATTTGCCAATATACCTGCGCAAATGCACGTTTTTGATCTTAAAAACTGGATTAACTACTAAGAAGCGGTTTTAGAATCTATCTTATAATTGCTGATTTTAAGGTAGATTTTACCGGTTTTTACCTCTTTTGAGCGGTATTTTTCTTTGTCAACATCTGCTTCTTTTCCCATATAGCGCAAGGGTAATCGCATGCGTTCTACTTCAAAATCAACTTCTACATCGCTGGGCAAGATATCGTCTTTTTTGGCGTAAGCCATCTTTACCGTGTAGGCGCCGTCTTTTTTAGTATTTATGCGAGATTCTGAAATTCTTTTATTGATCGTGTCAAGTAGAAGTGTAGCGATAGAAAAATCTGCCCGGTCATCTGTGGGAATAATATTTATCATTTTATAATTCTCACCATTTCTCTCCTCCATACCGCGATCTACCGTTATGAAATCATATTTAAAGATTTCGTTTAAAGGTAAATCTAATCCGCGTTTGGGAATAAGTACAAAATCTTCAGAATTCACTTGTAGGTCTTTGCCGCGTTCATAGGTGATTTCAGCATGTTTTTGAGGCATATTTATAAATGAAATGTCTACGGTCATTTCCAGATCTGCTGTAAATTGATTTACGACATCAAGTTTTTCTTTAATCTCAAGCAGATTGTTATCGATCGTCTGTGACCAGGAAAAACAACCCGTTAAAATCAAAATACAAAGACTAATCACTCTTATCATCCTACATCTTGTTTATTGAAAATAAAAATACCAATTGCTACGCTTACAATTGAGTAAGCCAGTAAAATAAGGCAATTGCTGTAAATGAGTTGCCACGGAATATCATAATAGAAAAGGTACTGCCAGGTATCGTTTAATTTAAAAAACAAAAAACGGTCCAGAATTTCATTACCAAAATCAACTTTAAGCAACATGTTAGATATTATGAGAAATAGAGCCGATATTATCCATGTTTTGGTCGATTCTTTAAAAATGACAGCAAGCGTTAAACTCACTACAGAAAAGAAAATCATAGAGAAAGTTCCGCATAAAAAAGCCCATAAAATTCGGCTAAAAGCTTCCTTATTGCTAAAAAAATTAAGCGTGTCGAGATAAACAATAAGATCACCCTTCCCAAAGATGGTATAGGAGAATAACATTGCAGAAAAGGCCAAAAAGAACACAGTAAGTAGTGTAAAAGCTATGGCTACAAGATATTTGCTCAACAGGAATTTCCATTTTGAAACGGGTTGCAGCATTACAGACTGTATCGTATTGTCTTTATATTCTGCGGTAAGCATCCCGGAAATCACGATCATGAGAATCAATGGCAGGTGAAACCAAAGCGTATTAAGAATAAGATAAACAAGCAGGTTGCCATTAAGCAGATTACCTTCAAAATAGAAAGACTGTTTTAGATTGTCGAGAAGAATATCAATAATACTGCTGCCCTGATAATACGCGCTAAAAAGCACGATGATCTCAATTATAAAAATGGCTAACAAGGCGTAGTACGTTTTGCCCTGTTTAAACATTTTATACGTTTCTGCCCAGATCAATTCTTTCATTCTGCAGTAGCTTGAAAGAGGTTTTTCATATCAATTACCGGCGTACAGGATGTGATTAAGATATCTTCTTGATGTAATTCTTGTAGAAGACCGGGTATTTTAGCTGTAGCGAAAGCCACTTTTGCGCAATTGCCGCTTATTTCTGCATTGAGTTTTTTAAGCGTTTTAGATTTTTCAATATTCAAAGCACAAATTAAATATTCTGAAGTATTTGCCTGAATGATCGCCTGTGTGGGACCAGATCGTAAGATCTTTCCTTTTTCAATAACAAATAATTTTTGACTCACACGGCTTAACTCTTCAATAATATGAGAGGATATTAAAATCGCCAGCCTATCTTCTGCTGCCAGTTTTGCAATTAATGTGCGCAATGAAGCAATACCTAGCGGATCAAGACCAGAAAAAGGCTCATCAAGAATTAAACATTCTGGATTGTTAAGCAACGCAATTGCAATACCCAGACGTTGTTTCATACCCATAGAAAAATTGCGCACAGCATCTTTACGATCTAAGGGCAAACCAACTTTCTCCAGATAATTTTGAAGCGATAATTTGTCTACAGCAGCTCCCTGAATTTTCGCGAATAATCTTAGGTTTTCATAGGCATTTAAAAACTCGTATAACGCCGGTTTTTCTATGATTCCGCCAATAGGTTTTTTGCTTTTACTGTGAATTTTATAGCTTCCTGAATCTGCCTTGAGCAATCCTAGCAAGATTTTAAATAACGTAGTTTTTCCTGCGCCATTAGCGCCCAGAAGTCCACAAATTTCTCCTTTTTCACAATTCAAAGAAACAGTATCGAGTACCTTATTACCAGAATAAGATTTACTAAGATTGATAGCTTCTATCATACAGAAAGTTGAAATTGCAATTTTCTAAAATCAAATTGAGACTCGTATGATTTTTCTAAAAAAGTACGTTTCCAGAAGTATTTTTTAAAGAGAAAAAGCGGGTCTTTTACCATAAAAAACGGCACATAATGATACCATTTTATGCCCATTTTTTCATAATGGTATTTTACCTGATCGCCCATACCCAATTCTGTTGCAGCTACTTCTGTAGCCATTCTCTGGCATTTTGACCCCGCAAACTGGTTTGCAATTCTTGGTCTAAAACCATGGAGGTAAAAAAGATCTTTAGCACGTTTATAATTCTGGTAGCGCGACCAGCCATCCATAATTACAAGAAAAATATGAATGAATGAAAAGAAGAAACACCAGCACCAGAATGCAATATGCAGAATAGACGAGTAGTAAATCGCTTTGTAAAGATGCCAGCCGTAAAATAATGACTCTGCAATAAACAGCAACAACGCATAATACAACAGCCTGCCTACACGTAAATAGGAAATGGCAGGATGCGGTTGTATAGGCAGTTGTTTAATGCTCACAAAATTTATGATTGGGATTTAAATATAGAATTTTATAACTAAAACTAATTGAATTTTAGTATAAATGAAAAATACAGTAGGCCCAAAATCGGTTAAAAAATCTAAAAATCAGCTTTTTGAGAACAGAAATCGCAATCCCATTTTTGATAGCATTCTTTTTTCAAATTCATAAAAGAAATTAAATTGACCAAAGAGCCAAGCGAAAACTAATAATAAAATTTGATAGAGTGGGAAGATAATGATAATGCGTAGCGGCCAATATATAAAGCCCGAAATTTCATCACTTCCTATACCTAAAAAATCCATAACGGGATGTGAAATCCTTCCCGCCGTAGAACCAGTAATTGCGAAGACAATAAATATTGCAATGTATTCCCACCGCGCATTCACCTTCCAGCGATTTTTAAGTTTCCTGAAAAAGAATAAACTCAGCAGAATTATTATATATCCTATAATTAGAGACAGCGCTACAAGAAGAAATAGTGTGGTCGTATCACTTATAGCTTCTGCGAAAAAATTACGAGCAATTAGATAGCCGCAGCCCATTGACAATAATATACCCAATACAGGAAATAAAAGTTGCCAATTGTGGGTTATTTCCCATTTTTCTTTGAAATTTTTCACTCGCTAAATATACAATTATTTAGAATGAGTCAAAATAAAATTCATCAGATACGAGTGGGAACACTAAATTTCTGATTGTACTTTCTGCTGAAGAAAACAAAGTAATTATACAGTTTATAATTAACCTCATACCCATAATCTGTGTTACGGTCATAATCTATTTGCCAGGGATAAAGATCTGGATTGTAGCGCTGTGGTTGTAAAACCCTTTGATTATAATCTATTACCAAGAATTGGTTTTTATTTTCCAGATAATTCTGTGAATAATAACCTTCAGGTTTAGCAAGTGAATTAAGAAAAGTAGAAAAACCAGGTTCGATTATGATGATCTCATACTCTAAACTATCGTTTGCAATTCTCACCGTATCATTTGTGCTTGCAGTGCTTTCAAGATCCTTAGATTTTGTGGTTGCACAGCTATAGACAAAAATGAGGGCCAGTGCCAGATAAAGAATATTTTTCATCGCTTTTCTTTTTTTAAAGTTACAAAACTGTTCTCTAAAAAGAATCATAAATCATATTAGGCAGTTATAAATGGGTGTAAAAGCTAACGCGAAAAATTAAAAAAGCCGCTCAGTGGCGGCTTAGTCAATAAAGATTTGAAGTTCTTCAATTTTATTTTCCAAAAAGTCCGCCCAGCATTCCACCAAGTCCGCCTTTCTTTTGTCCTGAAGCTGCACCTAAAACCATACCTGCTACGTCATCAAGCACACTACCGTCACCGTCTGCATCGATAAGGCTGGCAATTAAACTTTGATTTTGTTGTGGTTGACCGCCTAACATGCTACCTAATAATGAACCCAGGTCGTTAGAATCACTCACATTATTTTGTCTTGTTTGTTTACCAAGAACACTAAGAAGAACAGGAGCTGCTATTTTTAGTATTTGAGCAATACTACCAGTGTCTAGCCCAGATTTCTGACTTAATGCATTCTCAACTGCGGGTTGTTTACCACCTAAAACATGACCTAATATACCAGCGCCATCCTGCATAAGATCTTTATTAACACCGCCGCCTAATACACTGCCAAGATTATCAAGCAGACTACCATCGTGCTTTGAAGATAAGGCTCCTAATAGCCCAGCTGCACCTTGCGGAGTCTGTGCATTCTTTTTCATTGCCCCCATAAGTAATGGCAAAGCCATACTTAAAACGTCAGCGGTTTGGTTTTCAGAAGCGCCGGTTTCGGCACTAGCACCGCTAATGAGTTGCTTACCTACATTGCTACTTAATAAATCTAATAATCCAGACATTTGTATCTTTTTATTTGTTAGAGTACTAAAATTACGAATTTATAATCAAGTGTTTTCTTAGTTCGAGAAATCTCGCTTTAAACGCAAAAAATCGGGTAAAAGACCCGATTTTTTGGATAAACTATAAACGATTTTTATTTTAATAAACTTTTAATCTGATCTGCAAGTTCTGTACCTATACGATCCTGAGCTTCATTTGTTGCTGCACCAATATGTGGAGAAAGTGAAACTTTGTTATTCATAAGCACTTTTACGGCAGGTGTAGGTTCGTTTTCAAAAACATCAAGACCTGCAAAAGCTAATTTACCAGACTCAAGAGCATCAATAAGCGCAACCTCGTCTACAACACCGCCACGTGCAGCATTTACAAGACCAGCGCCATCTTTCATCAGGGTAAGTTCTGCTTTACCTATTACATATTCTTTTTGAGCAGGAACGTGAAGGGTGATAAAATCTGCTTGCTTTATAACGTCTTCTTTAGACTCGCTTTTTAATTTAAAAGAAACTGATTGCCCGTCGTAAAAGCTAAGTGCAACTTCGGCTTCATCTATAAAAGGATCAAAAAAGACCACTTTCATACCTACACCTAAAGCAACTTTTGCTGTAGCCTGGCCTATACGGCCAAAACCAAGAACACCAAGAGTTTTACCACTAAGTTCTACGCCTTTGGCGTAAGCTTTCTTAAGATCTTTAAATTTAGAATCGCCGTCAAGTGGCATATTTCTGTTAGCATCGTATAAGAAACGTACTCCTGCAAAAAGATGCGCAAAAACCAGTTCTGCCACAGAAGCAGAAGAAGATGCCGGTGTGTTTATAACATGCAGTCCCTTACTTTTTGCATATTCTACGTCAATATTGTCCATGCCTACACCACCGCGTCCTATTAATTTAAGTCCCGGGCAAGCATCTATAAGTTCTTTGCGTGCTGTTGTAGCACTGCGCACAAGAAGTGCATCAATATTGTTTTCGTTTATGAAATTTACTAATTGCTCCTGAGCAACTTTTGTAGTGATCACTTCAAAACCTGCTGCTTCAAGAGCATCTATACCAGACTGAGAAATTCCGTCGTTAGCTAATATTTTCATTAATCTTTATATTTTATATTCTTAATTAAAGGATGAATTATGCTTTGCGTTCTAATTCACTCATCACATCAACAAGAGTTCCTACGCTCTTTAAGCTTAATGCATTGTACATAGAAGCTCTGTAACCACCTACACTTCTATGACCGTTAAGACCATTAATACCGGCTTCTTTAAGCATAGTATCAAAAGTTTCTTTTAAATTATCTTCTATAATATTAAAAGTTGCGTTCATGTTAGAGCGGTCTTCTATTGCTGAAAAACCTTTAAAAAGCGGGTTGATATCTATTTCTGAATAGATCAGTTTTGCTTTCTTATCATTCTCTTCCTGAATACCGCTAATGCCTCCCTGACCTTTTAACCATCTTAGTGTAAGTAATGAAACGTATACTGCAAAAACTGGCGGAGTATTAAACATACTTCCTTTGCTTATATGCGTTGCATAATCAAGCATTGAAGGTATCTTACGAGTCACTTTGCCTAAAATATCTTCATCAATAACAACAAGGGTTGTACCTGCAGGACCCATGTTCTTTTGAGCGCCGGCATAAATAAGTTCAAATTTGCTGAAATCAAGCTCGCGAGAAAATATATCACTACTCATATCTGCCACAAGGGGGCAATCTACATCTGGAAAGTTTTTTATCTGCGTTCCAAAAATTGTATTATTACTCGTTACATGCAGGTAATCAAGATCTTTAGGAATGGTATAACCTTTAGGAATGTAGTTGTAATTTTTATCTTTAGAAGAAGCTACTTCTACCACTTCACCAAAGAATTTAGCTTCTTTAAGTGCTTTATCGCTCCATGTACCTGTATTTAAATACCCAGCTTTGTTCTCTAGCAGGTTATAGGCAGTCATTACAAACTGAAGACTTGCGCCTCCTTGTAAAAATAACGCCTTATAGCCTTTGCCCTGAAGACCAAGAAGCTCTAATGCAAGCTCTCGTGCTTCTTCCATCACATCTACAAAATCTTTGCTGCGATGCGATATCTCTATAAGAGACAAATCTAGATTGTTAAAATTCAGTATAGCTTCTGATGCTTGTTTAAGCACCTCTTGTGGTAATGCACAGGGACCTGCGCTGAAGTTGTGTTTTTTCATCTGTTTGTTTAGTTTTTCGGTCAGATGTTCTATTAAAAATTTAAGAGGTAAAAATTAAGATTTTTCATGTAGTTAATCACCTGAAAGTTCATCTCATTCTTTAAAGAAAATTGGCCTTAAAAATCAATGCAAAGATGCCCAAAATGAAAGGAACTGCAGTTAAAAAATCAATAATTTATATGAGATTATAGCCTATATTTTTAATAAAAATGCAACTGTGTCAATACCATCTGCATAATCATCAAGTTTTGGTTGCTGTGAGTTTCCAAAATCAATTTCAGAATCTATAAAATCTTTACTCACGATACACTGAATCTGATCAGAATCAGCTTCTAATTTTATTTTTAATTCTTCCTCATTAGTATAGTATTCGTAAAAGACTACGGCAATAGGAGAGGAGTAGGTCTTATCTTCTTTTAAAATTAAAAAACCATTATCAAGCACAGGGAAAAGGCTCATTAGATAGACCGCTTTGTTATAATCGTAGTTATTGGCATACTTGTGATGATCTATAAAATCTTTTTTTGAAAACATACCATTATAGAAGTTATCAAAATTATAACCTTCGGGAACAAAGATCTTAGATATACTTCTGCAGCCCATGCCAAAATATCTAAATATATCCTCGCTCAAAGATTCTAGTTCATCAATGGTTTCATTCCCTTTTAATACAGCAACTGCATTTCTGTTCTTACGTATTATATGGGGTTTATTTTTAAAATAGTATTCAAAGTAGCGCGCGGTATTGTTGCTGCCTGTGGCGATCACAGCATCAAATTCTGGTAATCTTTCTGTAGTGAAAGTTATGTAATCCTCAAATTTAGGTGCTATTGCAATAAGCACTTTCGCTATAAGCGGTAAAAGTATTTGATCGTTACTAGACAATTTAACCACTGCTTTATGACCTGTAATAAGGACAGATAAAAAGTCATGAAAACCTACAAGAGGCAAATTGCCAGCCATTATAATTGCTACTCGTTTACTTACATCATTTGCAGGAAACGTATATGGTTTTAACCAGGCTTCAAGATTTTCAGTTTTTAGAGAATCACTCCAGGCTTCAATGGCTTTCTCAAGATGATTTGCCGTAAACCAGGCGTTTAGTTGAGTAGATTTAATGAGAGTATCCTTAAATACATCATAAAAAACTGTGTTTAATTCTAATGCGTCATTTTTACTGGTATCTTTATTTTTAAATTGATCTAAAAATTCACCCAGTTTTGAAAATGCGGTAATTCTTTGGTTTAATTCCATATTTGGTTTGGTAAGAACAAGGCCAAGACTTAATTTTGCGTGTAAAATTACGGATTTAGAAACGAAATGCTATGGCAATAATAATAACAGATGAATGTATAAATTGTGGGGCTTGTGAACCAGAATGTCCTAACACTGCAATTTATGAAGGTGCTGATGACTGGCGTTATGCTGATGGAACTGATCTTGAAGGGGATGTAGTCCTGCCAAGTGGTAAAGCCGTGAACGCAGAAGATACTCAGGAACCTATAAGTGATGAATTCTATTATATAGCACCAGACAAGTGTACAGAATGTATGGGCTTTCATGAAGAGCCGCAATGTGCTGCTGTATGTCCTGTTGACTGCTGCGTACCTGATGAAGATCACGTAGAAACAGAAAAAGAGCTTCTTGCAAAACAGGCTTTTATGCACCACTAAAAAAAATATTTTTATAAATCAAGAGCCCGGATTAAATGTCCGGGCTCTTTTGTTTTATGTCTTGTTCTCTTTTGTTAGAATGTAAATGAAAGTCTGGAGTAGTAGTATGCGCCGTTAAAGCCCATTTGTACTGCATCCCAATAACCACCAGCTTCTGTCCAGTCGTCTTGTTGATCTGGATATACATTAAATAAGTTATTGCTACCTACCTGAAGCTTTATATGATCTGAAAGTGTGAAACCTAAAGTAAGATCTGTAACTAATTTTGCACCGTAATGATCTGTTGCACCTTCCAGCAAATCTGCATAACTGGCATAACCCAGATCTGCAGGATCTTCAAAAACCTGAAAATCGAGAAGCTCAATTTCGCTAAAGCGTGTAAAAGCTAAACCTGCATTAAACCATGACCTTTCATAATTAAGATTTAAACTCAGTTTACTATCTGGGGCAGAAGCAAGCAAGAATGACTGATCTCGCTCTCCAAAGAAAGTTCTTTGATCAAGATCTCCATTTTTTACATCTGTGATAGACATGTCATTTATATTACCTGTAAATGTTGTACTGAATAAATTTTCACCAAATCGCTTTTTATACGACAGTACAATGTCAAGACCGTAAGTTTCAGTATCTGCGCCGTTAGCAAAGAATTGAGCTGCTTCAACTCCCGGAATGTTAGTCGCATCAAAGTTTCCGGTTAGAACAATTCTGTCTTTTACATTTATATAATATCCGTCTACAGTGGCCGAAAATCCGCTAAAATTAGTGGTAAATCCGATTGCCGCGTTGGTAGCAGTTTCTTCTTTAAGAGGTCCAATTCCAAAAGATGCGGTAACCGGGCTATTGTTAGGTGATAACAAAGATTCTAAAGCTTCACCACCTACAAAATTTGTAAACCTTAAGTTATAATAGATTTGAGCTAACGATGGCGCTCTAAAGCCTGTACTTACAGAACCACGTAAATTAAAATTGTCAGATAATTTTAATCGGGACGAGATCTTGCCATTTATTGTACTTCCAAAATCGCTGTAATTTTCAAATCTTGCTGCAGTACTTACGAGAAGCGTTTCAGTAAGATCAAATTCTGCGTCTGCATATAGAGAAACGTTAGACCTGCTTCTGTCTACTTCGTTAGCAGGGCTGTAACCGGGAAAACCTTGTGAACCGCCGGGTCTGGGATCGCCTGATTCTGGATCTGTAGGCTGAGTTTGTGTCGCCGGATCAATGATCAATCTGCCGGAAGTATCGTAGGTACCGTAAGAACCTTCTTCACCAGAGAAAATATTAAAGTTCTCTGTACGATATTCTGCACCAAAGGCGATATTCATTCCTGCTAAAACATCTTCATAGAATTTAGAAAAATCAAGGTTTATCGTGTTCTGGTCTAAGCTATGACCGCCGGCATCAAAATCTGTTGGTGATAAATCGACTAGTGATGCGTTGAGAGTTCCTTTTATATAATAATGAAAATCATTTTTACCGTAAGTATTACTAAGGTCGATATTCCATCCGCTATCAGTTTTAGTGCGTATTCCCACTGCCATTGAGTTATCTGTAATAATTGATGTAATACGAGGGGTGAACCCATTAGGAAAAATTGATTCAACAACTCGAGCCCCACTATTTCTTGTAAATGCAAAAGCATCTGTATCGCGATAATTTCTTCCGCCAAAAGCGTAAACTTCAGTTTTATCATTTAAGGGGTATGCCGCATTTACAAAGAAGTTAAAACCTTCTATAGCAGCCTCACCAAATCCTTTTCTAAATTCAAAACCCGGGCGTAGCGTCTTATTCTTATTTATGTATTCTGTCGTAATATTTGCGTAGCCTCCATTTTCGCTTAAAGCGACACCATAATTAAGACCAACCTTTAGAGAACCGCCGTCAAAGTCTTTATCTTTTCCTATGCTGTTACCATCGTTTTCTGTGTCTAATCTATAGCCATCTGTATTCCAAAGACCATAGGGATCTGTGCCAAAATCACCATCTGCATTTGTACTATACGCACCATAACTTACAGATCCCTGCAACGTTTCTACCTCATCTTTTAAAACAATATTGATAACCCCTGCAATTGCATCTGAACCATATTGAGCCGAAGCACCGTCTCGTAGAACCTCTATACGCTTAATTGCTGTTACGGGAATTGTATTGAGATCTGTACCTGTATTTCCACGACCTCTTGTGCCAAAAATATTGATCAAAGAAGATTGATGCCTCCTCTTACCATTAATAAGAACCAGTGTTTGATCTGGACCTAGACCACGTAACGATGCGGGATCAACATGATCTGCACCGTCTGATCCTGATTGTTTATTTGCGTTGAAAGAAGGCGCCGCATATTGAAGCAATTGATTAACTTCTAATTGTCCACTTTGTGTGCTCACATCCTGAACATCTATTATATCTATGGCAACCGGAGTATCTGTTGCTGTACGCCGTGGACTTCTTGAACCCACTACCTGAACTTCGTTGAGCTGTACTCCGCTGGCAAGCGTCACATCAATTTGTGAACGACCATCTACATTTACTTGCTGTTCTTCAAAACCTATATAACTAAAAACCAGAATCGCATTTTCACTTACAGCGATGCTATAATTACCGTCAAAATCTGTAGTTGTACCCTTGTTTGTTCCTTTTTCTGAAATATTCACTCCGGGCAGGAGGGTTCCTTCATCGTCTGTCACCGTTCCGGTTACAGTATTTTGAGCCTCGATAGCCATAAATGAAAATAGCGCCAGAAGCAGAAAAGTAAAATTTCTCATTTGCTTGATTTGTAGATTAATTGGTAAATGTATTTAAAGAATGCAATGATTTAACAGTTTTTCTTTAAGAATTTTAAACTAATCGATATTATTTTATAATTATTATTTTTTGATAGGAAAGGATAAATAAATCGCAATGCGGTTAAGTTTCTTTTATTTTAGACTAATGTTTAATCTAATTTTTAGTTTATCTCAATTAATAAAAATAATTAGAATAATAGCTTCTTAACCAGGTAAAGAGGATATTAATATATATGGCTCATCTTTTAATAAGGCTCACTATCTTTGCGCCCTAAAAATTGTATAAAATTTCATTGTATGAAAGCAGGTATAGTAGGATTACCTAACGTAGGAAAATCTACACTTTTTAATTGTTTATCAAATGCGAAGGCGCAAAGTGCCAATTTTCCATTCTGTACTATAGAGCCTAACGTAGGCGTGGTGAATGTGCCAGATCCACGTTTATCAAAATTAGAAGAACTAGTAGATCCTGAGCGAGTTCTGCCTGCAACAGTAGAAATTGTTGATATTGCCGGCTTGGTAAAAGGAGCCAGTAAAGGAGAAGGATTGGGAAATCAGTTTCTTGCTAACATAAGAGAGACAGATGCGATCTTACATGTTCTAAGATGTTTTGATAATGATAATATCGTTCACGTAGATGGTAATGTAAACCCTATTCGCGATAAAGAAACTATTGATATAGAGTTGCAGCTAAAAGATCTTGAGACAGTAGAAAAAAAGCTGGAAAAAGTAAAAAGAGCCGCAAAAACCGGAAATAAAGAAGCACAAAAAGAAGAATCTATTCTTTTAAAAATTAAAGAGTCGTTAGAAAAAGGTGTTTCTATACGGGCTCTTGAATTTGAGAATGATGATTATGAAGAATGGGTTAAGCCACTTCAGTTTATTACAGATAAGCCGGTAATGTATGTTTGTAACGTTGATGAAGGTTCTGCGGTATCTGGAAATAAATATGTAGATATTGTTAAAGAAGCTGTTAAAGATGAAAATGCTGAAGTTCTTGTCCTTGCTGTAGGTACTGAAGCAGATATTAATGAACTAGATGATTATGAAGAGCGCCAAATGTTCTTGCAAGATATAGGTCTTGAGGAGCCAGGTTCATCAAAGTTAATTCGCACAGCTTATAAGCTGCTTAATCAACAAACATATTTTACTGCTGGTAAGAAGGAGGTAAGAGCCTGGACGATACCTATTGGTTCGTCTGCACCACAGGCAGCCGGTGTAATTCATACAGATTTTGAAAAAGGTTTTATTCGTGCAGAGGTGATCTCTTATGAAGATTTTGTAAAATTTGGTAGCGAAGCGAAAGTAAAAGAAGCCGGTAAAATGGGAGTAGAAGGGAAGAACTACATCGTAAAGGATGGTGATGTAATGCACTTCTTATTTAACGTATAAGATCTATTTGTCATAGTCTTACTCTAAAAACTTTAGGCATAAAAAAAAGCCCTTGATTTTATCAAGGGCTTTCTTATTAGAGATAATTCTCTTTTATTATTTATTCAGTTTAAAAGTAACTCTTCTTACAAGTTGTCTTGCAGCTTCAGAGTTTTTATCTACTGATGTATCTTCACCATCTCCGGTTACAGTCAATCTGCCTGCATCAACACCAGAAGCAGTTAAGATATCATGTACGCGTTGAGCACGTCTTTCAGATAGCGTTTTATTATATTCAGCATTACCAATCTCATCTGCATAACCTATAAGGTCTGCTGTAGCTCCTGTATTTTCTTTCATATACTTGATCAGGTAATTGATAGCCTCGTAGCTATAAACTTCTGGTTGAGTACTGTTAAATTTGAAATATACATTCACATAACCATCAGTGATCAGTTTTTCAATAATATCAGATCCACTTCCTGTAGTACTTCCAGCTTTAGCATATCTGCTATCAAGAGAAGACTCTAACTCATCAGGAATACCATTTTTATTAGTATCAACAGCAACACCATGTGTGTTAACAGTTACACCAGAAACAGTATTTGGCTCTCTGTCTAAATAATCTGGCACACCATCCTGATCGCTATCCATTAAGTTATCTTCAACAGAAGTAAGACGTTGCTCAAGAGAATCTAGTTGACCTTGTAGGTCTTCTTCTTTGCTATACCAGTCTGCATGAACGTCATTTTTACCTAAGTAAAATGTAATACCTGCAGAAGCGTTAACGTAATACCCGTTTACACCTTTTAATTCTGTTTGGTTTGTACCATCAAATGTAAGATCCTGACGGATGTTACCAAATATTGATAGATCACCATGTACAACGATGTGATTTGATAATTTGATTTGTGGTGTTACACCTGCTGTTAAATGAAGCATTTGATCACCATCGCTAAAATCATAATCATTAGGTTCTGAAGGAACAAGTCTTGAATAACCTCCACCCGCGTGAACTAAAAAGTTTAACGTGTTTGTCCATTCTCTAAATCCTAAGATGTTACCACCGTTAATTACACCTTCTAAAGATGCTCTGTAAAGACGCGATTTAAATGGAGCACTATCATCATTATCACCTTCAAAACTGTTCATTCCTAAGTCCAGCTTAATACCGGCTTTCTCATTAAACATGTATCTTGTAGCAAGATCTACTTGATAAAAACTAGGAGTGCTTGTAAAATATCCCGGTGCCATTGGTCTGGCAGGCTTAGCAAATCCCGCTCCCAATTCAACAGACCATCTGTTGTAATCATTTAAGGGTTTTTCCTGTGCTTGGGTAATTGCTGTCATTCCCAGCAAAGCACCCGCTATTAGTAAGCTCTTTCTCATATAAATTATGTTTTAGGTTGGCGCTAAAGTAATAAGTAATCTGAGCTCGCAAAGAATTTATTTCGAAATTGTCAAAACTTTAATATTACAAAATCGTTAAAATGTTAATGAAAATCGGGAGCATTTTAAGAAAATCGCATTTTATAACCAAGTGATTTATGATTAAACGATTTAAAGTGAAGTAGTTAAAAATAAATACAGAGTGAAAATCTATCGTTTTCGCTCTGTATTTATTTTATGAATAAGTTAAAGAAAACTTAACGTACTTAGAGCAATATTTCATCTCTTTCTAATAACTGTATGTTATCTAACAGGCGTTCCTTGACGATATTCATCATTCTCTTATTAAGCGCAGATGAATTAGTAATATAGTTTTGATATTCGGCAATGGTGAATTGACCTATGACCATTCCCTTAAGACTATTTCTAAATTTTATATCCTTCTGCACCGCATTTTCTATATATAGAATCTTTCTGTCCAGATTTAAAGTGTAGAAAACATTTTTATGCTTTTGCGCGTAATTTCTAAATGCTTCCAGCAAAAGGTCGCTTTGCATTTTGATAACCGGGCGCAGGGTTTGATTCTGAAATCTCTCATCGCTACCCATATTTGCGGTTACAATGGCAGATGGAATTTCAGGTCTAAGTTCGAGTAATTGTTGATCTCTGTTGTACATATTACATGAAGTTTTTTAAAAGTACATAATACATAGAAGCCTATATCGTGCCAGAAGTCATACTTGTAAACCAACTTATAAACATTAGCGGCGTTAAAGTGCTCTTAATCTTTAAAAATTGTGCAGCTTACTGTGTAATTTTAAATAAAAAGCAGAATGATCACATCTATCAATCCTTATAATTTACAAGAAGTATTCTCTATAAAAGAGTTAACCGAAAAGCAAACAGAAGATGCTATAAACAGGGCTCATGAGCGATTTTTAAGTTGGAGAAAAACCCCGTTTTCTAAGCGTAGCAAATTGATGAAGGCTGCAGCCGAAGAATTACGGAATAATAAACAGGAATATGCCGAAACTATTACTAAGGAAATGGGTAAACCCATTAAACAGGCAATTGCAGAAATAGAAAAATGTGCGTGGGTTTGCGATTTTTATGCCGAAAATGCCGAAAATCAGCTTTCAAAGCGAGTTATTGAGACAGACGCTGTAGAGAGTTATGTAAGCTACGAGCCTATCGGGGTTGTTCTTGCCGTAATGCCATGGAACTATCCGTTCTGGCAGGTGTTTCGTTTTGCAGCTCCCGCGTTAATGGCGGGTAACATTGGTATTTTAAAACACGCCAGTAATGTAATGCAGAGTGCAGAAAATATTCAAAAAGTATTTGAGCGAGCAGGCTTTCCAGATGATTGTTTTCAAAATTTGCCTCTGAGCAGTGATAAAATTGAAAATGTCATTAAAAATAAGAAAGTAAAAGCTGTCACACTTACGGGAAGTAAACCGGCCGGTAGTGCCGTAGCCTCAACTGCTGCAAGTGAAATTAAAAAATCTGTTCTTGAATTGGGCGGAAGCAATGCTCTCGTTGTTTGTGAAGATTGTGATATTGATAAAACAATAAAAACATGTGTACAGGCACGTTTTCAAAATACAGGACAGAGCTGTATCGCAGGTAAACGATTAATAGTGCATGAAAACATAATTGAAAATTTTACTCAAAAATTTGTTGATGCTGTTAAGGAATTGAAAAGTGGTGATCCTATGGATGAAAATACATTTATAGGAACACTGGCACGCGAAGACCTTGCTGAAGATCTTGAGAAGCAATTAAAAGAATCAATTGAAGCAGGAGCGAAAGTTTTAATAGGAGGAAAGCGTGATAAGGCTTATTTTGAACCAACTGTAGTTACCAATGTGAGTGCAGAAATGAGCATATTTAAAGAGGAAACCTTTGGGCCGCTTATAGGTATAACCTCATTTAAAATAGATGAAGAAGCCGTGTCGCTTGTGAACGCTTCAGAGTTTGGACTTGGAGTCTCAATTTTTACTCAGAATTTTGAAAAAGCAAAATCACTTGTAACCCAATTTGATGACGGTGCCGTTTTTGTGAACGAGCTTGTAAAAAGTGATCCCCGCCTACCTTTTGGGGGAACTAAAATTTCCGGCTATGGCCGTGAACTTTCAGTAGACGGGATTCACGAATTTATCAACAAGAAAACTGTGTACTTTAATAAGTACTAGATTCTTTCAGCATTAGTCAAATTTACCTTCTACTTCCAGAGATTCTACAATTTCCTGTAATTGCTCTGGGAGTATGGGTTTTATTATATAATCTGAAATATCGCTTATGCGTTTTGCATTCTCAAGATCTACATTATCAACAGATGACGATACCATATAGATAGAGATCGATTTTCCCACTCTGGGCTTTATTTTTACATATTCATCCATAAACTGGAAACCATCCATAATAGGCATATTTATATCCAGAAAAATGACATCGGGTAGTTCTGCACTATTCCCCACATTATCCATCATAAATTGTAATGCTTCCTCACCATCTGAGAACAGAAGAATCTTTCGCGCAAGCTTATGAGTTTTTAAAGTTTTTGTGATCGTAAATTGGTAGATATCGTCGTCATCAACAATACATATAATAAATGGTTTACACATTTTTAGAGATTTTGGTTTTTGTTATTTTGTTAATTAAAATGTGACTATAAAGTTTGATCCTTTATCAATTTCGCTTTCAGCGGTAATATTTCCTCCCATAGATTCTATTTGATTTTTTGTCATAAATAATCCCAGTCCTTTAGCTTCAGGGTGTCTATGAAAGGTTTTATTTAAACCAAACAGTTTGTGACTATGTTTTTTAAGATCAATGCCAAGACCGTTGTCTTTAACACTCATCTTTGTGCGACCACCCTCATTTGACGTGCTTACTTTTATAATTAGGATGCGATCTGGTGACCTGTATTTAATGGCGTTTGTAATAAGATTTAAGAAAATACTTTCTAAATAAGCTTTGTTATACGAGATGCTTTTAACCTGAGTAAAATCACATTCAATTTCTGCTTTACAGTGCATTATTTGAGCGGCGAGCATCTCTTTGGTTTTGGTAAATACCTGAGCAAATTGAATCTCTTCGGTAATTTTATTCAGTTCTTTTGCCTTTAGTGTTTCTACCAGTGTATCTAAAGTATCTGAGAGATGATGAATTACGATCTCAAATTTATCAAAAAGTTCTTCTTTATCCTCTTTTGTTTCTGTTACATTATATAAGTATAACAGGGAGTTGAGATTGCTCACAGGCGACCTTAGATTGTGTGATGTTATATGTGCAAAGGAAGCTAATTGACCATTCTGCGCAGTTAGTTTCTGGGTTAGTATTTCCAGATTTGTTTTAGCTTCTACAAGTTTATTTTTGCTTTGTATTCTTTCGGTAATGTCTGTAGCCACACCCAGAAATCCGGTAATTTCATTTTTGGTGTTGCGTATTGCGTTTACAATTAGCTCTATGGGGAATTTACTGCCGTCTTTGCGCACATAATGCCATTCTCGCACTTCGTAAGTATTGGTTTTAGCTTTTTCTACAAAAATCTCAAAGCCTTGTAATTTTTTTCCGCTTTCAATTTTGATAGCTTCAGAACGCAGCTCAACTTCTTTTTGTAAGTGAATCAATTCTGGCGTGTGAATACCCACAACTTCTTTTGCACTATACTGCAACATCTCTTCTGCTCCCTTATTAAAGTATGTAATAAGACCGTCAGGATCTGTACCTATAATAGAAATAGGACCCGAATTAAATATTGCAGTTAACTCCTGATTTGCTTTAAAAAGCAGGCTTTTTGACCTAATTAACGCATCAATGTCATGAAAAACGCCGTAAACACCTCTACAAATCCCGTCTACTATTTTAGCTTGACCTATGGCACGCGTCCATAAAACTTTACCTTTTGCTGTAATTATTTCTAATTCTACATCAAAAGGTTCACCTTTTTCAATCGCTCTATTAATACAAAACTGCATTTTGTTTCGGGTATTACCCTCTTTATAAAATTGTATTACTGAGTCCAGAGTTGGTACAAAATTGTCGTCTACTTCATGAATCTGGCGTGTGATCCTGCTCCAGATAACCATTCCTGATTCTACGTCAAGTTCCCATGCGCCTATTCTGGCAACGTCATTTGTTTTTTCCAGGATTTCCTGAATTTTCTCTTTTTCTAACTGAGTTTGCTTAATGTTTGTAATATCTGCGGTGTACATGAGAATGCCGCCAATGTGATTCTTTTTTATAAACCACGGTCGTACTTCCCAGGATAACCACTGTTTAGAACCATCTTTGCGTGTGATCTCTGCCTCATCACATTTATTTACCGCACCTTTAAGACAGTCCTGATGTATCGCTTTCCATGTATCTTCTATTTCAGGAAATATATTGTAATGCGATTGACCTATAATATCCTGCCCATTTAGATCATAATCATCATGCCACTGCTGTGATGCAGCCATATAATGCATATTCTCATCAAACATTGCGATGGCTGTGGGCGCTTGCTCAATAAATATGCGATTGTATTTTTCTTTTATTTCAAGATTTTCTTTTAGTTCACTTAATTCTTCAACGTTTTTGCGCAGGCGCTCATCAGATTGCGCGAGGTCTTTATTTTTGTGACGTAACTCTTTATTCTTTTGTAATAGTTCTTTAAAAACAGGGATGAACACAAATGCAAATTCGCCCAGAAGTATAATCAAAGACAGTAAGGAGAGAAAAATTTCGATCTTTTTTAAATTGGCTAATTTTCTTTCCGCTTCATTTTGATACGCATTGACTATACGTTCCATATTCTGCAAAAAATAGGGCTCTGCCTCAATAATTAGATCTGCTTCTTTGCCTATATTTTGAAGAGAATTAGAACGGGTAATATTTCTGCTGGCTTTTACAATAATATTTACAAGAGGCTCATTTACCAGCAAGAGAGAATCAATCTTAGGAGTATTGGTATCACTATTTTGAGAAAGATAAATATGTGCTTTTTGAAACTCCTGAGTTACTTTTACCAAAGAATCTTTAGCATATATGCCAGATTCCTGACCGTTGCTGTATTCAAAAAAAAGGATCAATTTTGAAATACGCTGACTTAGCATGCGCTGTCTACCCGCAATATTTATAATGCTGGCATCAGACTCTTTCTGGTTAATGTTATATTGTACAATAACCTGATTTACTATTATCGTTACAATAATAGTGATGATAAAAATGAAATAACGATTCTTGATCGCTTTCAACTGTTTTTTCATGCTTAAATCCCCTATGCAAGCTCATCTTTCATGAGTTGCTCGACGAATATAAATCATAAAATTTTCACGAATCAAAATGAACCTACACGCTAAGAATTACCGATAATATGCATAATTAAGCGATAAAAAACATAGAAACCGGTTTTTAAAAATTACAAAGAATAGAAACTTTTATTTTCCGCTGTACCAAACGCCTCTCAGCCAGTAGTGTTTATGAAGTCTGTCAAGAAGGTTATTAGATAAATTATCAAGGTCTGAAACGGCGGTATTTGCAAGCGCCTGTTTATCATTTCTTATACCGGGAATAACTGTACTTACTGCTTCATGTGCCAAAGGAAATTTAAGAGCTAATTGTGGCATTGTGAGCTCTGTGTCTTTAATCTCTTCTTTAATATTTTCAACACGATTTACAGCTCTTTCTAAACGATCTCCCGCAAAATAAGAATTACGAAAATCACCTTCGCCAAAGCTGCTGTTTACTTTATACTTACCCGTAAGTACACCTTCATCAAAAGCCACACGCACAATGACACCCACATTTTGCTCTTTGGCCACCGGAAGCAGTTGCGCTGCAGGCTCCTGCTCAAAAATATTGTAGATCACCTGTACCACATCCAGATAACCTTTTTGCATCAGTTCTATCACACAATTTTGATCTTGCTCAGGAGTCGAAATTCCTATTGCTTTAATCTTGCCCTCTTTCTTAAGATCTTTTAGAACTTCAAGAGCAGTAGGATTGTGATTCCATGCACGGGTCCAGGTGTGCAATTGTAAAAGATCAATACAATCTGTATTTAGATTAGTAAGGCGCTCTTCAATATTTTTACGAATATATTTTTCCGGATATCTTTCTTCAATTTTGCAATACGGGCTGGGAGGCCAGATTCCTTCTACAGGAGGCATTTTTGTAGCAACAATTACTTCTTCTTTTCTTGTTTTAAGAATTTCTGCGATTATCTTTTCACTTTTTCCGTTGCCATATCCTTCAGCGGTGTCTATAAAGTTAACCCCGTTATCTATGCCAGTATGCAAAGCTTTTTCTGACTCTGAATCTTCCTGATGGCCCCAGCCCCCGCCAATTGCCCAGCCGCCAAAGCCTATTTCTGAAACTTTAAATCCGGTTTTGCCTAATGTTCTGTATTTCATAAAGCTGTTTTTTGACTATAAAAGCCGATTTTTCATGCGTTTTAGCTATTTTTTTCAGGTCTTATTATCATTCTTAGATCTTGATTTTTACTAAAATAATCTATAGACCAGTTATAAAAAGTACGCAGTTGATCATGTCTGTTTATCAACGAAAATAAATGCACAAATAACCAGATCATCCAGGCAACAAAACCTTGCAGATGAATACGCGGTTTTGGGATATCTGCAACCGCTTTGGTCTTACCAATTATTGCCATAGAGCCTTTGTCTGTGTATCTAAAAGGCAGTGGTGCATTACCCTGATCTATGCGCTGTAAGTTTTTTGCAAGCATTTTACCTTGCTGTATAGCAACTTGCGCTAATTGCGGGTGACCCAGAGGAAAATCTTCATCTGTGTACTGTATACAAGTATCACCTATGGCGTAGATATTATTAAAGCCTTCAACTTTATTGTATTCATTTACTTTTAAACGGTTACCGCGTTCATAGAATTCGGCTGCGATTCCTTTAAAAGTAATTGCTGTAACTCCCGTAGCCCAGATCAGGTTTTTGCTTCTTAAGTAATTACCATCTTTAAAATAAACACGCTCACCGTCATAATCAACAACGCGCGTATTAAGCAACACTTTAACGCCTAAACTTTTAATAGCATCTAAAGTATAGCTTTGTGATTTTTCACTCATGGGCACAAGAAGCCTGTCTGCGCCGTTAACGAGGTAGATAGATGCTCTGGTGTTTTTTAATTCTGGGTATTCTTTTTGAATGATAGATTTACTCATCTCTGCCAGTACACCAGAAATTTCTACGCCGGTTGGGCCGCCACCCGCAATAACCATAGTAAGTAATTCTTCTCTTTCAGCTTCATCTTTACATTTTGTTGCGACTTCAATACGCTCAAGTAGTGTATTGCGCATAGTGAGCGCATCATCAAGGGTTTTCATAGGGATGGCATATTTCTCTATATTTTCAAGGCCAAAGAAATTTGTCTTTGTTCCCGTTGCCATAACCAGAAAATCATATTCTATCTCTCCGTTTGAGAGAATTACTTTATTTTCTGAAGGAACGATCTCAAGTAGTTCTCCCATCCAGAAAGTGACATTTTCCCTGCCGCTAAAAAAGGTACGAAAAGGATAACTTATTGAAGAAGGTTCAAGAAAACCTGTTGCGACCTGATAGAGTAGAGGCGGAAAAAAATTGTAGTTGTTCTTATCAACGAGGGTAACATGAAATTCATATGTCTTTCGCAGAGCTTTAGCAAGATTGATTCCACCAAAACCGCCACCTATGATAACTACTCTTTTTTTCAATTCTCTATTTTTTTAATGAACATTCTATTTCATTTCAACCTCGCAAAATGTATCACAAATTAAGAACTTAGATATCAATAAAGTCTCAAAAGGAAAAATTTAAGATGATTTTAAATATCAGTAAAAATCGGTCGATTATGGTCAAAAATCAGTTGCTAACATAAAAAAACCTCCTGAAGAGGAGGTTTTTTAAATCGTTTACCAATTATATTTTAGATTATTTTCCTGGAAAGGCGTAGATAGAATCATTGATCTGCGGGTTCACTACAATCTCTTTTACCTCGATAGGTTGACCACCTTGCTTTAAAGCGAAAGGAAAATAAAGGCCTTCTACTTCTTTATAGTCTCCCATATTCACTTTCATAGATTGACCCACTTGCATGGTCTCAATTGCGACCGGATAATATGTTTTAGTATCAAAATAGAAAAAGCTGTTGCTGGGCGTTTCTGCACCATTTACCATTACGGGTTCCTGAGTAAGCTTTACCTTAAAGGTTTCTTTGCCTGCTATAGTGTCTTTACCCACATATTCTGCCTCGTAGCCTTTATTTTTATAGTCAAACAACGGACTCGGAAAATCATTGGCATTAAGTTTCATATTATCAGACATTTCTTGTTTGCTTTTTTCAGGTTGCATGGTCATTAAATTAGTTGTCCATAAAGTTTCACCGTCAAAAGCCAATTGGGTAAAAGATTGACCCTGAAAGTCAACTACAATAGCCTGTTTTCCCTGGCTTGAATTATAAATTGTAACAGGAATGTCCATACCGCCCTGATTTACTGAAGCCGTAGTTTTAGTAGCCTGTAACTTTCCCCAGGCTTCTTTACCGCCGGTCTTTTCAAAGTATTTATTAATTATTTCGTCAGCAGTCTGTGCATGAGCTGCTACCGTACCTATAAGAAACAGAACAATGGTTAGAGATTTTAATATTTTCATAGCATAATTATTTATAGCATCGCATAGTTAATGCATTTTTTGAGTTAATCATAATTATTGAGTTCATTTTTTAAGCGGGATAAAAAATTCCCACAAGGGTTAGTTTTGACTAAATCATAATTTAAATGACCTTAATTTTTCATATTAAGAAAGTATATTTACATCAAAACGTTAATTTATGAAATTCGGAAAAGTTGACGATCCTTCAATAATAGACTTTAAAATCCCGCCAGATCATCCAGATACAGCGCGAGTTTTGAAGAAAAATGATAAAAAAGAGAAGTTTGATGTCTATGTAGGCTGTGCCAAATGGAACAGACAAGATTTAAAAAATTTCTACCCAAGAGGAACAAAGGATGAACTCGAATATTATTCATCCCAATTTAATTCTATTGAGTTGAATGCAACTTTTTACAGGCTCTTCCCTAAAGAACAATATGAAAAGTGGTATGAGAAATCTCAGGATAATTTTAAGTTTTTCCCAAAAATAACTAATGACATTAGCCACTACAAAAGGTTGATAGATGCCGGGCCAAGAGTAGAAGAATATCTGGATCATACAATGCTTCTTAAAGAGAAATTAGGCACAATTTTTTTGCAAATGCACGACAATTTTCAGCCTAAAAACTGGGATAGGGTAGTAGAGTTTGTAAATGCGTGGCATAAAGAGATCCCACTGGCAATAGAATTTCGTCATACAGACTGGTTTAATGATGAAGAAACAGCCCAGAATTTATATAAACTGCTTGAAGATAATGGTATTGCAAATGTTCTCGTAGACACAGCCGGCAGAAGAGATATTATGCATATGCGCATGACAAATGGTGAAGCTTTTATACGTTTTGTAGGGGCAAATCATCCCAGTGATTATGATAGACTTGATGAATGGGTAGGACGCATCGCACAATGGAAAAAGGAAGGGATAAATCAGGTTGACTTTTTTATTCATCAAAATATTGAAAAAGAATCACCACTTCTTTCAGCTTATTTTATTCAGAAAATTAATGCTGAATTAGACTTAGACATTAAGATTCCCGCAACTTTAAATGATAATAAATTAGATCTATGAGCAAGGTATATATAGTAGGCGGCGTTTCAGGATCTGGTAAAACTACAATTGGCCGTTTAGTAGCAGAACGGTTAAAGCTTCCGTTTTTTGACGCAGATGATTTTCACCCTGATGCTAACGTGGCTAAAATGCATGCCGGTCACGCATTAAATGATGAAGACCGTAAACCCTGGCTTGACATTCTTGCAGAAAAAATAAGTTATTGGGAAAACCATAAAGGAGCGGTGCTGGCATGCTCTGCACTCAAAGAAAGATACCGGCAGGCACTTATGGCACAAGCAAAAGAAAAACCGGTTTTTATTTTTATAGAAGGTACACAAAAACTAATTTCTGACAGGTTAAGTCACAGAGAAGATCACTTTTTTAATCCTAAACTTCTAAAATCTCAATTTGATATTTATGAAGAGCCAGATTATGGTATTAAAGTAGATGCCGCACTAACTCCTGTAGAAATTGTAGATAAAATAACAGCTGCTGTTGCTGATAAAAACAAATAAATGGATTATCAATTACTTGGTGCTGTTTTCTTAGGTATTGCGCTTTTACTTTTTCTTATTCTCAGATTAAAATTACAGGCATTTCTCGCGTTACTCATTGTGAGTATTTTTGTGGGGATGCTGGGGGGGCTTGCACCATCGGTAATTCTTGAGAGTGTTAAGAATGGTATGGGTGGCACGCTGGGTTTTGTAGCCACCGTAGTGGGTCTGGGGGCGCTTTTTGGTGCCGTTTTAGAACATTCTGGCGGCGCACAGCAATTGGCCAATTATTTACTCACAAAATTTGGTGAGAAAAATGCACCGTGGTCTATAATGCTTACCGGATTTTTAGTCGCTATACCCGTTTTTTTTGATGTAGCGTTCATTATTTTGATTCCGCTTATGTATGCGTTGCAACGGCGTACAGGCAAGTCGTTGCTTTTATATGCTTTGCCTTTGCTGGCTGGTCTGGCTATCACGCATGCTTTTATACCGCCTACACCGGGCCCTATTGCAGTAGCAGATATTCTCAATGCAGATCTGGGCTGGGTTATTTTATTCGGTTTTATTGTGGGGTTTCCTGCAGCAGTTATTTCTGGGCCCTTGTTTGCGAGAAGGCTTTCGCGAAAGCTTTTTATTCCTGTGCCATTTGACGTAAACGAGCCTAAAGAAGAAGTAGACAATCCACCGGCGGTAGGATTAATTCTGGGTATTATCTTTTTGCCAATTGTCTTAATTGTGGGCAATACTTTATTTAATAGTCCACTAGCGGCAGGCTGGGATTTATCACCTAACGTTCTCTATGCTGTCGATCTTTTAGGTCATCCCTTTACCGCATTGATAATTGCAAATTTATTGGCTTGGTATGTTTTAGGAGTACGCAGAAATACCAGCAAAGAGAAATTACTCGATATTTCTACAAAAGCGATGTACCCTGCCGGGGTTATTATTCTCTTAACCGGTGCAGGTGGTGCTTTTAAGCAAATATTGATCGACACAGGAGCCGGTACAATGATCGCAAATGCGCTGAGCAGCGATTACTTCCCGCCGGTCATTTTTGGGTTCATTATCGCCGCTATTGTGCGTATTATGCAAGGTTCTTCTACGGTGGCTATGATAACAGCTGCCGGGATTACTGCGCCTATTTTAGTACAGAATGATTACAGTGATATTCAAAGAGCACTGCTCGTGATTGCTATTGCTGCGGGCGCAAGTATATTTTCTCACGTAAACGACAGTGGTTTCTGGCTGGTAAAACAATATCTGGGCCTTACCGAAAAGCAGACCTTTAGATCCTGGTCTGTTTTAACTTCGCTTATCGCATTTACGGGGCTTATAATTAGCACGGTTTTGTGGTATTTGTTTTAATTTCGCTTAAAGCGAAAAACAATATGTTATGCGATTTCATACCAGAAAATGGATAAAACCTCAAGACCTTAATCCTAACCGCACTTTATTTGGTGGCCGGCTATTAGAATGGATAGATGAAGAAGCAGCGCTCTATGCTATTATTCAGTTAGAAAATCCAAAAACTGTAACGAAGTATATTAGTGAGATCGATTTTAAAAGCTCTGCAAAAGAAGGTGATATTATCGAGATAGGGCTGGATCCGGTAAAATTTGGCAATGCATCAATAACCCTAAAGTGCGAAGTGCGTAATAAGATGACTCGTGAAACTATAATTACAATTGATAAAATAGTAATGGTAGGTCTTGATGAGCAAGGCAAAGCAAAACCACATGGTAAAACTCAAATTGAGTTTGTAAAAGACCGTCTGGATACTTAATGATTGAAGAACTTCTAAAAATCGGTTATAAAAGCCTGAAAATCGGTTTATTTTGGGCTATTTTCGTCTGGATTTTTCGTTTTTCTCTCTGCTAAACGCACAGGAAATTCCTTTTCGCCGCCGTATAATTTAATCTCCTGAATATCTGCCGGCATATAATAGCCATTATCTGCAAGAGCTTCTTTTACGGCGCGTACTACATTACCTTTTGTGATGAGAGCCATACGTCTAAAATCTTTTGTATCTACCCAGAAAAAGACCTTGAGATTAACGGTGCTTGTAGCAAGTTCATCTTCTATTACAAAATTCTCATGCTCGTTATCTTCTATAACATTAGGTTCACGCCTTAAAGCATCCATCACGGTTTTTTTAGCACCATCGATATTATCTTCATAAGCGATACCAATTATAAAGCTCCAGCGAAAAAAACCATCTTCAGTGTAATTTGTTACCGGTTCTGTAAGTACATCACTATTAGGAATATAAACATCTTTACCATCAAAGGTTTTTAGTTTAGTGTATCTAAATTCAAGGGCTTTTACTTTTCCAAAATTAGGACCTATCTCAACTGTGTCATTGATATCAAATGGCCGATTAAACGCCAGAATAATCCCTGAAATAAAATTTTCACCTATGTCTTTAAACGCAAAACCAAGCACAACTGCACTCGCACCTGCAGCGGTTAAAATTCCTGTGGCAATGCCGCCCAAACCAGCAGCTCTTAAACCTACCATAATAGCAGTAATTATAAACGCAAACCTGATTGCCTTACCCAAAAATTTACTCATTAATGGGTCATTAGTTCGGGAAGAAATACGTCTTGTAGCAAAATTACCAACCCAAATACCCAGTAAAACGCCTATAATAATTACCATAATACCAATGCCAATACCGGGCAATTGATCTATTAATCTATCGTAGAAGTTTGTAAAAGATTGAGCTAAATTATCTGAAGTTTTTGCTTGCAGCATGTGGTAATTTTGATAAAAATAATAATTAGTTCTGCATTAAATCTTAATAATTTGTTAGTTTAAATAAGGGTTATTACTCTGCTGCATATTAACCTTTTAAGGGAGGTGATTTTATTTGATCATTAGCCCTTTTTAACTGTTCTTTTGTTGGGGGCTCTGGTTTTTGCTCTTCAGATTTTTCGGGTTCAAAATGCAGGTGTGCGTATGTGGGGAAATGATCAGAATTTATATTAGCCCCTCTTTCAATATTTATAACTCTAAATTCTTTAGAAACAAAAATATGATCAAGCGGCCATCTAAAAATAGAACTTTGTGCATTATATGTATTAAATAGTCCGCGACCTATACGCACATCAAGCAAACCGCTAACTTCTTTAAAAAGTGTTGTTGTATTAGACCAGGCAACATCATTAAAATCTCCCATTACAATGACAGGGTATTTTGAAGCTTTGCTCAATTTTGCGGTGAGCATCATTTCTGTATCCCTGTCTGAAGAAGAAGGGTTGTGTTGCGGCATAGGCGGCGTAGGATGTATCGCATACAACTGGATGGTATCTCGTGAAGGCAGAACAAATTTTGTATGTATAGACGGGATACTGTCATCTACCATAAAATGCACCTTTGGGTTGATGAGCTTCAGTTTAGAATATATAAGCATCCCATAGGTGTTAGAAATGGGCATTTCTGCTCTGTACTTATATTCTGGCGAAATTCTTGGAGCGATTGCATTTCGCCATACGGTGTCAGCCTCACAAAGAATTATAAGATCAGGATCTTTATCCTGTAACTCAACTAGCAGTTTATCATGATCTTTATTCTTCTGAAGCACATTTGCAGTGAACAGCTTTATACCTTTATCACTGCTAGGGTTTGTCCAGCCCAATACCTCTTTTTCATGAAGTGGTGTATAAGGATATATCTTTAAAACCTGAAATATGAGACAGGCGATCATGATAGTAACAAACACATAATCTTTAAACCAGCGTATATCAAACCGAATGAAATATGCCAAAACAGCTGTAGCCGTAAGTATAGTAAGTTGTGTGTGAGGAAAGTCAAACATTCGTATCCACCAGTAATCTGCTGCGATAAGTGGAACTAAGGTTAAAACAACGGCTATCGCTCCAAATACCTGGAGGAATTTCTTTAACTTCATAAACGGGGGTTAGTGAAAAATTAAAGATACATATTTTATGTATTCCAGCTATTGTTTGCTAAAAACCTTGTAATATCATCACCAGACGGAGACTCAAAAAGCTGCAGATCAAAGTAGGGAAGTGCTGCTATAAGGTGATCAAAAATGTCTGCCTGTATATGCTCATAATTCTCCCAACGCTTGTCTTTGCTAAAACAAAATATTTCTAACGGAATACCCTGCGGTGTAGGAGCAAGGTGGCGTACCATTAGGAATAGATCTTTATTAATCGCGGGATTCTCATGTAAGAATGCGTCTGCATATTTGCGAAAAACGCCCAGATTTGTCTGATTTCTGCCATTAATAAGGAGGTTTCTATCAATCTCATTGGTCTTATTATATCGCTTTACATCCTGTTCTCTATGTTTAATATAAGGAGCTATAAGCTGAATTTTTTTCAATTTCTCAATATCTTCTTCTGTAAGAAACCGCACAGAATTCTGCTTAATATATATTGCTCTTTTAATGCGCCTGCCATCGCTTTCCTGCATGCCGCGCCAGTTCTGGAAAGAGTCTGAAATTAGGCTGTAAGTGGGAATGGTAGTATATGTGTTGTCAAAATTCTGTACTCTGACCGTTGCCAGATTAATTTCGGTAACGGTACCATCTGCGCCATATTTACTAAAAGTTATCCAGTCGCCAAGACGCACAATATCATTTACTGAAACTTGTATTGAAGCAACAAGACCTAAAATAGTGTCTTTAAAAATTAAGAGTAACACAGCAGAGGCAGCTCCTAATTGTAATGCAAACTTCCAGGCATTTTCATCAAAAAGTTCTATTACTACAAAAAAGATACCCACACCCCAGAGAAAGAGCATTACTACCTGAACGTAGCTCTGTAAAGGCTTATCATGAAACTCTTCTTTTGTACTGAAATAATTATTAGACGTACGCAGTAAACTGCGCAGTATCTTAATGATGAGGATTATAATGTAAATATTTACTCCTTTTTCAACCCAATACCAACTCTGCGGATAATTAAGGAATAAAAACGGCAAGAACCATTTAAGTATCGCTAACGGAATAATATGCGCTATATACGCCGGAAAATTTGTTAAGATCAGGTAATCGTCAAAAGTGCTTTTAGTCTTATTTGAGAATGCTTTAAAAACTTCCACTATGATTTTTCGCAGAAGCTTATCGAGCAATGATATGAGAACACCCAGTATTAGAACATTGAGAGCGATGGTAATAAAATCGGCATAAAATGCCTCAATACCGTGCTCTTTAAGGTATAAAGTAAAATTCTCAAGATATCTGGAAACGTCTTTCTTCATCAATGCAAAATCAGTTTGCAAAGATAGTATTCTAAGTAAGTTTACAGGAAAATAACATTAGATTAGAAATGTTTATACAATTTAAGATCTCATTTCATAATTAAGCTAATTCTAATTGTAATCGTGTTAGTTTGAAACGTATTTTTATAATCTCAAAACGATAAAATGGACATTAAACAAATATTCGAAAACAACGAAACGTGGGTAAGAGAAAAATTAGAAGTAGATCCTGATTTCTTCTCAGAACTTTCAAACGGGCAGAGTCCGCAACTTTTGTACATCGGCTGTTCAGACAGTAGAGTAACTGCAGAAGAATTAATGGGCATAGGTCCCGGTGATGCTTTTGTGCACCGTAATATTGCAAATATGGTGTCAAATCTTGACTTAAGCGCTATGTCTGTAATTAATTATGCGGTAAGCATTTTAAAAGTCAATCATGTTGTTGTTTGCGGACATTACGATTGCGGGGGTGTAAAAGCCGCTATGACCTCAAAAGATCTGGCTATTCTCAATCCGTGGTTAAGAACCATACGCGATGTGTACAGAATTCATAAGCATGAACTTAATGCTATAGAAGATGAAGAAAGTAGGTATAAGAGATTAGTCGAGCTTAATGTGCAGGAGCAGTGCATCAATGTTCTTAAAACGGCAGATGTGCAGATCGCTTTTCGCGAAAGAGGAATCACCGTTCACGGCTGGGTCTTTGATATTCACTCAGGAAAATTAGTCGATCTAAAAATAGATTTTACTTCCATCTTGAATGATATCATGGAAATTTATCATTTAGACTAAAAAGAAATAGCCGTCTGTAAAGACGGCTATTCTTCATTTTATTAAAAACCAATCAATTATGAAGCTATAAATAAGCTTGCTATTGCTGTTGCAGTATCACCAGACATTGGTTCGTCGTAAGCTTGTGTAGATGCCTCCATAGAAAAAGGACTACCGCTTCCTAAAGTAGTTACATCAACACCGCCGTGCGTAGTATTCTCTTCTCCGTCATAAACAGCTTGAGCTTCTGCAGGTATCCCAGCACCTCTTTCATTAGCGGTAATCCATCCGTCAAGACCTCTTAACCTTCTTATTTCAGAAGCATGACGCGCTTCTACAGAATGTATCTGCAATGCTGCAGTTAAATATGCGCCTTCTGCAAGACCCATTAAATTTCCGGCCTGACCTTTATAAGCTCTTACCCCAGTATCTTCAAAAGCCTGAGCAAGCGCTAATAATTGTGCGTAGGCCATATCATCACCTATACCATTTTCATTAAATGGGTCAAAAGTACCACCTGCTGTAAAATCGAAAGTAGGAGATTCAATACTGTCTTCACCTAAAGTATCTTGTAAGAATGATACGTGTGCACTCTCATGTTTAGATATTTGTGCATAAATAGCTTCTGCTTTCATGGCGTTAGCGCCACCTGCTCTTGCAATTACTCCAGAATCTAAAGCTTTTAAGTAAAATTCTGCTTCTAGATATTCTAATGTTAGAGCTAGTTGAAGAGGAGCTTCATGGTCAAAAAACATAGATGCTGTCGTCGCTGCTTTTGCTTTTGAAGACAATGCTCCTAAACCAAAAGGTATAGCGGCAATAGCTGCTTTTTTACCCATGTTACCAAAGGTGCCAAACATATCTCTTCTCGATGATGCTGTGTTGATTAAATTATCAGATGTAAACTCGTCTAAAAATTTTATAATATTCATGATGTTTTCTTTTTTAAAAATAATAATTGATTAGTTAGTGATTATGGTAACTCCATTGCAGTGAATGGCGTAACGAAGAACCCTCCGGCAGCTGCTATAACCTGAGAAGGATTAAGAGCGCCATCTAAACCAGTAGAGGCCATTACCACATCGTCTCCTGCAAATAATGCGTAGTCATCCATTTCACCACCACGAATACTTCTAATCGCTGCAGCGTGTCTTGCTTCTACAGATACTATTTTACCTGCAATTACAAGGTAGTCTGCAGTTTCTATTAATTTACCTGCGCCATTATAAGCGCTTACACCTGTATCTTCAAGTAATTGAGCTGTAGTAAGTACAGAATCTCTATTGTTAAAGTCTACATCACCAAAATCGAATTCTAATGTTGCTGGAAGTACCAGATCTGCAGAGAAAGTTGCGTTAAGTGCAGCTTTAAAGAACTCTCTGTGATTTACCTCATGATTATAGAGGTCTTCCATTAATTTCTTTTCTTCCATTGATGCTCCAGAATAGTAACTACCGTTTACAACACGTGTGTAAAACTCTGCTTCAAGTTGCTCAAGAGCATAAGCGTAGTTAAGCACTCCGCGATCTCCAGATCCTAAATCAAAAGTTGCATCAGGTGGCATGACATTTCCCATATCATCATCATCGTTACAGGCCAGTAATAAACCAGATCCTGCAATTGCCATACCGCTCAGTTTTAAAAATTGTCTTCTGTCTTTACCTTTAGAAGGTCTAGGTGTTATCACCTTAATTTCATTGTTTTTCATAGCTTGACGTAAATTGGTTAATAAAATTACTTACTCAATTTACGAGGGAGACAGGCGCATAGTTTTCGAGAGATGCGGCTTTAACAAGAGTTTAATAGTATTGATGATTATTTTACTGTTTTTCAGTAAAGTACATATAGATAATTTAAACAGAAGTATTAAAAAATTAACAAGATGATAGGTTGGTAGTTCTGTTTTTAATAGGAAAAAGATGGATTTTTACCTCTAAAAAGCGCATTTTATTGAGAAATGGTCGATTTTTTAATCAATTCTTGCGAAAATTGATAATGAAAAGGAGGTATAATTTGGAAAACTGAATACTGAATCTATTTACAAGGAAAATCGAAATCAACTATTGAAAAGGAATAATTCTTCTTAAAGTTGAAGTGCCACCATTCTGTTCTAATAGTTTCAAAACCGAATCTTTTCAAGCCTTCCTGAAGCAGCTTACGGTTGTCAAGAACTTCTTGTGGCAGATTTGTATAGTCAATATGTGCCTCTACACCAAAGAAATCATGATCTGTGCCCATGTTTACTACACTGCCATCTAGTTTTACAAGAGAAATATCAACAGCAGCGCCACGATTATGTACCGAGCCGGTAGTATAAGGATTAGCTACATATTGCGAATTAGGAAACACTGCCCACATTTTCTTTTGAGCAGATACCGGGCGGTAGCAGTCATAAAGCAAAATCTTATATCCTTTTTCACAGAAATAATGATTAGCTTCCTTTAATGCAGCAGCAACTTCTGGTCTTAAGTAACAACTTGCACAATCATAAAAAGCTTCTTTTAGAAAGTTATTAGTAGAAGCGTATCTAATATCGTATGCAAAACCATCTTTTAAAGTGTCGAGCTTTACCAGCTTTTCTGTATTCTGAGACATGGCAATACAGGTTGAAAGCAAAACCAGTAAAACTAAAATCTTTTGCATTTTTCTAAAATACGGAATTTAAATAGTCCTGAAAATTGTTCTGAAAACAACTATTCAGCAGTTTGTGTCTGAAGATACTTTTTATCCATCCAGAAAGTTCCGAAAGGAATTACAGAACATATAAGGACAATGCCTAAAGTTTTGGCACTCCATTTCATTTCGCTTTTAAGCATAATCGCAAAAACTACATATACTATAAAGAGAATACCGTGAATCATCCCGATCACCTGATTAGGCTGCGGATTTTCATAAATGTACTTAAGAGGCATTGTTACAAACAGAATCACTAATAGTGAAATACCTTCAAGGATACTTAAAACTCTAAAAAATTTAATCATATTAAACCAGGTTAAATATTGCCAGAGCGTAAAGATAGAACCTAACAAACCTAACAAGACCAAAAAGAAGATATTTTGTAAATGGGTATTTGATCATACCTGCAGCAAGACTGCTCACAGCAAAAGGCACTGGTAAAATAGCACCTACAACAATAAGAAAACCTCCCCATTTACGGGCATTTTTTAAATGCTTAGCCATTTTTACATCCAGATATTCATGCACTGCTGTAATTTTAGTAGAAGCTTTACCTATAAAATATGAAGTTATACCGCCACAATAAGATAACAATGCCAATAAAGAAAGATAAAGAACAGGATTAGGCATTTTATCGCTCCAGGCGATAAAAATTTCCGGCGGAATCAGGCCTAAAATCGCCTCAGAGAGGTAAAAAACAGCCAGTACCCAAAACCTTGGGAAAGTATCTGTCATCTTAATCAATAGACTATTGATGTCTATTACAGTAAAGTGTATAATAGCCAGAACAACAAAAAATACAATTACAGGAACAACTGCTTTCTTTAGACTGGTGGTTAAAAAATTATAGAAACCTGTGTATTTATAATATTGATGCAAGAGTTGTAATCTTGACTTTTTAGTAGATGATTCAGATTTGGGCATACTGCAATTTTTTTCGCAAAACTAAGTCTTACGCAGACGTATTGCAAAGCAGCAGGACGCTATATTAATATTTTGGCAAAAATTTAAATTATTGATTACTCTAAAAATCAGGAATAACTATATTTTTAACATATGGAAAATCTTAAAAACAAAGTTGCCCTCATAACCGGGGGCACAAAAGGTATAGGTCAAGGCGTTGCAGAAGCGCTGTTAGAACTAGGTATGAATGTTGCTATTACAAGCAGAACGCTTACCGCGGCAGAAAAAGCAGCCGCAGAGCTGAATAAATCAGGAAAAGGTAAAGCCATTGGTATAAAAGCAGATGTGCGCAGTATAGATAGTCAAATGAGCGCTGTTAATCAGGTCATCGCAGAGTGGGGACAGCTTGACGTACTTATAGCAAATGCGGGTATAGGTCATTTTGCTAACGTAGCAGATCTTACGGTAGGGCAGTGGCAGGAAACTATTGATACAAATCTAACAGGAGTCTTTTACAGTGTGAAAGCGGCAGTAGATGCTCTTAAAGAATCTCAGGGTTACATTATAACTATATCAAGTCTGGCAGGAACTAATTTTTTTGCTGGCGGGGCAGCGTATAACGCGAGTAAATTTGGTGTGACAGGTTTTAGTCAGGCTATAATGCTCGATCTAAGACAGCATGGTATAAAAGTCTCTACTATAATGCCGGGAAGTGTGGCAACACATTTTAATGGTGACGAACCTTCAGACAGAGATGAGTGGAAAATACAGAAAGAAGATATTGGGCAGTTAGTTGCAGATTTGTTACAAATGAATCCCAGAACATTACCCAGTAAAGTTGAGGTTAGGCCATCAAAGCCGCCACAAAAGTAAAGTAACAAAAAAGCCCTTGAGATTATCAAGGGCTTTTGTTTTAGTTTTCATCAGCGTATTCCTGAAGTTCCTCTACATAGGAGCGCAGGTCTAATCTGTTTGTCTTGTTGTCTGGTTCAGCAAGCAGATTGAAAAGGTATAATAAACTTTCCTGAGGTTCAGACTCTTCAGCTTCTACACTTTCTTCGTAGCCTTCAATTGGTTCTTCCTCTGGTATGCCCACAGCAAATGTTTTGTAAGCTTCTATATGTTCATAGGCCAGACGTATAACCTTTGCAAGCAATGGTCTTTTTTCTTCTACGGCGTGCTCTCTAAGACTTTTAAGATCGTCTACTACAGTATTTGTTATGATGCCATTATTTTCAACGTCATCAATCAATTTATTAAGCAGTTTTATCGCTTTAGGATTCTTCAAGATAGTGGTTTTATTAAAACACAAAGGTAGAAGGATTGCCCGTTTTTTACCACTTTACTTGAATAATTTTTATGGAAAAATTTTTTAAGCCCATATTTAAAATTGCAAAATCTTCAACATAAAGAATTTAGTTTACAATAATTTGAAAATTTAAGAAACCATTTATCAAATCTATAAATCTTGAAAGCTGATTTCGATTTAGGTCTAAAATGGCTTAATTTTGCAAAATTCACATTTAAAAAAATTCACTTTTGAGCGAAAAGGCTATAGGAAAGAGAGGAAACTCAGGTAAAGAACTTTATTCATATCAATTAAAGGATCTCGACAGGATCTTCTCATGTATGGAGGAATCTCCTGATGATTTCAATTTATTGTATCAATTACCTACAGGGGGTGGTAAGACTGTTATTTTTTCAGAAATAGTACGTCGTTACATCACAGAGAAGCAAAAAAAGGTATTGATCTTAACGCATCGTATTGAACTTTCTTCTCAAACTTCAAGAATGTTAACCTCTTTTAATGTGCCAAACATGGTAATTAACAGCAAGGTTAAAACTCTTGAGGGTAATGAGGATTATATGTGTTATGTTGCGATGGTAGAAACGCTCAATAACCGCTTACAGGACGGGCAGATTGATATAACAGATGTTGGTCTGGTTATTATAGATGAGGCACACTACAACTCTTTTAGAAAATTATTTAGTCATTTTAAAAATGCCTTTATTCTGGGTGTAACTGCAACTCCGTTAAGTTCTAACGTGAAGTTGCCAATGAAAGATAATTATCGCAAGCTTATTATAGGTGAAAGTATAAGCTCTTTAATAGATAAAGAATTTTTGGCCAAAGCTAATATGCATACGTATGATGTTGGTTTAAAAACGCTGCAGATAGGTATTAACGGTGACTATACGGTAAAATCTTCAGAGATATTATATACAAATCATAGCATGCAGGAGAAACTTCTTACTGCATATGAAGAGAAAGCTAAAGGCACTAAAACTCTTATTTTTAATAATGGTATAAATACTTCGCGTTACGTTTACGAGACCTTTAAAGAGGCCGGATACGATGTGCGCCACCTTGACAACACTCATAATAATAAAGAACGAAAAGAAATTCTCAGGTGGTTTAAGAAAACACCTGATGCGATTTTAACTTCGGTTAGTATTCTTACTACAGGTTTTGATGAACCCAGTGTTGAAACAATTATACTTAACCGTGCTACCAGGTCTCTTACCTTGTATTTTCAAATGATAGGGAGAGGTTCACGTGTATTACCAAACAAAAAAGAGTTTCAGGTCATCGATCTGGGTAATAATATGGCCAGATTCGGACTTTGGGATGCACCAATGGATTGGAATGACATTTTCTTATATCCTGATTTCTATCTTGAGAACCTCGTAAGTGATGAAGATATTGAGCGCAATTTTGAGTATACAATGCCGCCAGAGCTGCGAGCCGAATTTGCAAATAGTAAAAATCTTGATTTTGATATTAAAAAGGAGTATGAAGAGGTTTTTGCAAAAGGACTCAAATCTAAAGTTGCGCTGGAACGCTCTGTAGAACAGCATGCCAGAATTTGTTATGAAAACAGTGAAGATGTTTTTGATGCACGTATTTTAGCTCGTCAACTTCAGGATGAGATAAGCTACAGAATTCGTTTATATTCGTACTGCATTATGAAAAACACACAGAATTACAAAGAATGGCTTGAAGAAGACTACATGAGAAAACTTCGTCTTAAATTGAGCCAGATGTATGCTAAAGTAGGAGTAGAATAAAAACCAAATTATGCGCATTATTACAAAGATTTACCTTTTTTTAATTTTTTCATTTACACTTTTACTTTCGGGAACTTCATTTGCACAGGAAGGTGAACCAGAACTAGGCGCCTGGTATGTTTATATCTGGAATACTGATTTTAAGGAAAGTCATTTTGGTGTGATGGGCGATGTTCAGTACCGTAATTACAGTGTATTTAGCGACTTTCAGCAATTTATAGCCAGAGGGGCTCTCTCATACTCTTTTGAAAATATGCCATTAAAGGTAGCTACGGGTTATGGCTTTTTCAATTCAGGCACTTTTGACGAAAGCGACGCAAAATTTCAGGAAAACAGAATTCATCAGGATTTTATTTGGTCACAGCAACTTGGTAAACATATATACACATCGCATCGCATAAGGCTTGAGGAGCGATTTGTAGACGATCAGGATTTTAGAACCAGAGCCCGATATATGTTGGCAATTAAAGTCCCTCTTACTAAAAGTGATTTAAGTAAGAATTCGGTCTATTTTAGCGGATATTCTGAGGTTTTTATAAATGGTCAAAAAAATATAGGTAACGGTAGAAAAGTGACTCTTTTTGATAGAAACTGGTCCTTTGCTGGGTTAGGATATTCAATTTCAGACCAACTTCGTTTTGAGACAGGATACATGCGTGAGACAACCAGCAGCCAAAGCAAAGGACAGTTAACATTTACTTTATTTCAAACTTTCTAGCTTTTTTGCAAAGCTTTAGGTTTTTTCTATAGTTTATATTCTACATTTGATGAAGTGATAAGCCATATTAAATCATATAAACGCTTGGTGAGTATTTTTGGGATCATATTGATCCTGGGGCTCAAGTTTGCAGATTTACATCAGCTTACTCATGATATAGGTGTTAAGAACGACTGTAAAGTTTGCCTTCTTGCTCATTCTAAGATTATAGGTGATGAGTATCTTCCGGCAGATATTCCATCTTTTGAGCCACTTCCCCCTGTAGAAATACCCAATATTGTTACAACCGTTCTGGTTGAACAACATAAACCCACACTCTTTTTTGGAAGGTCACTGAATAAGGCACCTCCTGTAGCCTAGATTACATTCAGTTTAACTTTTTTGCCCATTTGGGCCCAATCTTTTAATTCAATTTCAATGAAATATATTGGTATTGGGATTATCCTCTTAATGAGTTGGATATCTCAAGCACAGGAGTGCAATATAACCCTGTCTGGAAAAGTCACAGACTTTCATGACGGTAATCCATTATTTAATGCCACACTTAGCGTTGTAGGCGAAAACATTTACGCAGTAACAGATTTTGATGGCCACTACAAACTAGAAAATATCTGTGCAGGAGATCATGTAATACAAGTATCTCATCCTGACTGTGACACTGCTTCTTTTAATATTACCATAAATAGTAATACACAGAGGATTTTCAAACTCGAGCACCATATTGAGGAGCTAAAAGAAGTAACCGTAACTGGAGAAAAATTTAAAGAAGAAACAAATAGTGGCACAGAGCAATCAATTAACCAGGGTACTATAGAGAAGTATAGTAATGCCAGTTTGGGTGACGCTTTACGCGAAATAAGTGGAGTTTCTTCATTAAATACGGGTAGTACTGTAGTAAAACCTGTAATACAGGGTCTACATAGTAGCAGAGTCCTTATCATTAATAATGGTGTAAGACTTAAAGACCAAGAATGGGGCGTTGAGCACGCTCCCAATCTAGATGTGAATAGTGCCTCAAATATTACGGTAGTTAAAGGAGCTGGTGCCTTGCGTTATGGTGGTGATGCCGTGGGCGGAGTAATAGTGACAGATGGAAGAGTAGCTCCTGTGAAAGATACACTTTTTGGTAAAACCATTTTTAATGTAGCCACCAATGGCAGGGGATTGAGCGCAACTTCTAGTCTTTTAAAAGCCTACCAAACTGGCTGGTATCTTAAAGGTCAAGGAACTTTAAAATATGCAGGTGACCTGGAAGCGCCAGATTATAATTTATCTAATACAGGAAGTCATGAGAAGGATTTTTCAGTAGGTTTTGGCCTTAACAAATTCACTTATGGTTTTGATGCATTTTACAGCTATTACAATGCAGATATTGGTATTTTAAGAGCTTCACATATTGGTAGCGTGGGTGATCTCATTAGAGCGATAAACAGCGATAAGCCTACTTATATAGATAACTTTACCTATGACGTTAATGCACCCAAACAAGCAGTGCAGCATCATTTAGCCAAATTAAGCGTCTTTAAAAGATTTGAAAATGCAGGTAAGTTGAGTGTAGACTATTCTTATCAATTTAATAAAAGACAAGAGTATGATCTTAGAAGGGGAGATGACAAAGATAATCCTTCACTAGATCTGGAGTTAAAATCACATACGCTGGGAGCTAATTTTTTATGGGATTCCAGAGATAATTTAGAAGCAAATTTTGGTACAGAGGTTTCTTATCAGGATAATTTTCCAGATCCTGATACGGGAATCAGAAGATTGATACCAGATTATCAAATGTATACAGCTGCAGGTTATGCTACTTTTGACCTTAATTTAGCCGATAATTGGGTTGTAGATGCCGGTTTACGATATGATTTTGTACGTATTGATGCACTTAAATATTACCTGAATTCACGATGGGAGGAACGCGGGTACGAAAGCGATTTTAGCAATATAGTTCAAAGCAGACTCGACAATCAGCTACTTGCAAATCCTGTTTTTGATTATAATAATTTATCTGGAACGGCCGGTGTAAAATATATAATTAGTGATAAGCTGGTAAGTAGATTTAATTTAAGCTCAGCATCCAGATCTCCTAATCCTTCAGAGTTATTTAGTGACGGTTTGCATCATTCTGCAGCGATAATAGAACTGGGAGACCTAAGGTTAGAGAAGGAGCAATCTTATAAAGCCAGTTTATCGTTAGAAGGAAGCTTTAATCGTTTTACGTTTGGTGTAAACCCTTATTATAATAAGATTGATAATTTCATTATTCTAGAACCTTTCGGCGTTCAGCAGACTACACGAGGGGCTTTCCCGGTGTACCAGTATAATCAGGTGAATGCGCGCTTATTTGGTGTAGACGTAGATGCAGCGTATACTTTTAATGATAATTTCAGTTTACAGAGCAATTTGGCCTATGTTAATGGTCAGGATCTCGACAGGGATAAACCGTTAATAGATATGCCTGCTCCTAATTTTACCAATACCCTGACATATAGTTCAAAATGGCACAATTTGACACTTGCACTGCGAAGTCAGAGTGTATTCACTCAAACAAGATATCCCGATAATGATTTTATAGTTCCTGTACCTGTTAATGGTACGCAGGTTGACACTAAAGTTGAAATTAGCAAACCGCCCGCCGGTTATAATCTATTCCACTTTTCGTCTTCTATAGATCTGCCGGTAACCAATTCATCTAACCTGACTCTGGGTTTTTATGTTGACAATTTATTAGATACTAATTACCGGGATTACCTCAACAGACAGCGATATTTTGTTGATGATTTAGGAAGAAATTTTAGAATACAATTGAAGCTTAACTATTAGATCATGAAAAAGAATATATATATAATATTATTCACGTTCACAATTCTTTCCGCATGTTCACCGGATAGAATTCCTGAGCCTATAAATGAAGAAGAAGTTATTACAACCTTAACAATTGAGTTGACACCTGATAATGGTGGTGATATTGTAACCCTAACTTCACGCGATATAGATGGGGATGGTCCTGATGCTCCTGAAATAAATATTTCAGGGTCCCTTGTTGCTAATACAGCATATTCAGGAACCGCAACATTGCTAAATGAAACTGTATTTCCTGCCGAAATTATAACAGAAGAAGTAGAAGAGGAAGGAGTTGACCATCAATTCTTTTATGAATTGGGCGGAAATGTAAATGCAGCAATTGCTTATAAAGATTCTGATTTAAACGGAGACCCAATAGGAATCGAGTTTACGCTTACAACGGTTTCTGCTGGTTCAGGATCTTTAACTGCAACATTAAGGCACAAACCGGATAAATCTGAAGCTGGAGTAAGAGACGGTGATATCACCAATGCCGGTGGTGAAACCGATTTTGCCCAGATATTTAATATAACAGTAGAGTAGTACAAAAAAAACAGGCGGATCATAAATGTCCGCCTGTTTTTTAAATAATGATCTAGGAATTTTATCCTAAATAGGTCTTTAACACCTTGCTTCGGGAAGTGTGTCTCAATCTGCGAATACCTTTTTCACGTATTTGTCTTACGCGCTCGCGACTTAGATCAAACATTTCTCCTATTTCCTGCAGGGTATGAGGTTGCTCACCACCTAGGCCATAGTTAAGTTTAATCACGTCAGACTCACGAGGAGAAAGGGTTTCCAGAGCTCTTTCGATCTCTGTTCCTAATGACTCTTGCAATAAATCTGCATCTGGATTTGGTGATTCACCAGATCTCAATACATCATATAAATTTGAGTCATTCTCGCCTTCTTTAAAAGGCGCATCCATAGACAAGTTACGACCGCTATTTTTCATAGCAAGTTTTACCTTTTGAACGGTCATATCAAGTTCTTTTGCAATCTCATCTGCAGAAGGTGGACGCTCAAGACTTTGCTCTAAGTAAGAATATGCTTTGTTGATCTTACTTATTGTACCAATCTTGTTTAAAGGTAGACGTACAGTTCTTGAATGTTCTGAAATAGCCTGTAAGATTGATTGACGAATCCACCAAACTGCGTAGGAAATAAATTTAAATCCACGAGTTTCATCAAAACGTTTTGCAGCCTTAACCAGACCTACATTACCTTCATTGATAAGATCTGGAAGTTTCAGACCTTGATTTTGGTACTGTTTTGCTACAGAAACCACAAAACGTAAATTAGCTTTCGTCAAACGTTCTAAGGCAACCTGATCACCTTCACGAATACGTTGTGCCAACTCGACCTCTTCCTCAGCATTTATCATATCGAGCTTACTCACATCCTGCAAATATGTATTGAGGGATTTCGATTCTCGATTGGTAACCTGCTTGGTGATCTTGAGTTGTCTCATATATAAATATGTTTTTAAGTTTAAAGAAGATGTATTATAGTGGATAAAAAAGGTAAAAACAAATTAATTGCGTATATTTATTATTTATTTAGCATATTAACACCTAAATCAATCTATTTTATGATTTATTTGGGTATTACTTAATTATCTTCATCCTTCTTTTTGCGCTTAAGGAATGAGAAAAAGCCTTTTCGTTCTTTTTCTGCATTTTCTTCCACAGCATCTTCCTCGTTAATTGTTTGCGCTGTTTCTATTCGTCGGCCTTTACTGTCAATTCTTACGGGTTCTTTGTCTGAATCATTATTACCGAATAAGTTTCTAAAAAGATAGCGTACAGATGTACTATCCTGTTTTATGCTTTCGCATGAAAGTGCACTTTCTACCTCTGGCGATGGGTGTGCAAATCTTGCTTTTGTAATTTTCGTATATGTTGTATCTGCATTAAGTCTGGTCATAAACTTTGCAAAGATAGGCAAAGCAGAATTTGCTCCTGATCCTAAACTTGTACTGCTAAATCCTATTCTATAATCGTCGTTACCTACCCACGTAGCAGTTATTAGCTGTGGCATAACACTCACAAACCAACCATCTTTGTTATCCTGTGTTGTACCCGTTTTAGCGGCAATGTCATTATTTAAATGATATTTATAACGCAATCTGTTAGCAGTACCTTCTTCTACCGTGCCCTGCATCATGTTAATCATAGCTTCTCGGGTAAAGTTGCTTATCGCTTTCTTTTCTGATGGCTCAGGGTTAAACTCTGCTATTATATTTCCCTCCCTGTCTGTAATTTTAGAAATGTAAATTGGCTTAACAGGTTTGCCATTGTTTGCAAATGGAGTATAAGCTGCAGCGAGATCACGAAGTCTTATTTCGGCAGTTCCTAAAGCTAATGAGGGCACAAATGGGAGTTTATCCTGTAAACCCATCTTTTTCGCCTGAGCGACCACTTTATCGATGCCTACATCAAGTAATACTTTTACTGCCACGGTATTCACAGAATGACTTAGCGCACCTTTTAATGAATAAGAAGTAAAACGACCTCCTTCATCGCTTGCATTAGAGGGTGTCCATATTTTATTATCAACTAAATATGTTTCTTCTTCAGCAGAATAATAGGAGCAGGGGTCTATGTCATTCTCTAATGCGGTGGTGTATACAAAGGGTTTAAAAGTTGAGCCTACCATGCGTTTGCTTTGGCTCACATGGTCATATTTAAAATATTGATAATCTATGCCACCTATATAAGCCAATATTCCACCAGAGTGTGGGTCTATCGCCATAAAACCGCAATTAAGAAGTGATAAAGAATGTGATAAGCTGTCTATTACAGAAATATTCTGTTTGTCATCATCACCATTCCAGTCAAAGATCTGGCGCATTTGTTTTTTACCGAGAGAATCAAGAATCTGTTTTTCACTAAATCCTTTAGCAGTAAGGCGTTTATATATATCAAGTTTTTTAATAGAAGGGTCTAAAATATTCGTACGTCTCCAGGGGGCATATTTACCATATGCTTTTTCATAAGTGGCCTGCAGCTCTTTCATATGGGTTTTCATACCTGCTTCTGCATATTGCTGCATTTTCTTATCAAGCGTTGTGGTAATGGTGAGTCCATCTTTGTAAAGGTTATACGCAGAACCATCTGGTTTTTTATAATCTTTTAAAATATTCTGTACGTCTCTTCTCACCAATTCTCTAAAATAAGGTGCAAGACCGTAATCGTCATAGCGTTGATAATGCAATTGTATGGTGTCTCGCGCCATATCTACAGTATCTTTTTGCGTGATATAGCCGTAATGTATCATCTGGCCCAGCACAACATTTCTTCTTTGCTTAGCCCTTTCGGGGAAGAGACGCGGGTTATAACTATGATTTGCTTTTAGCGTTCCTACAAGAATGGCGGCTTCGTTTAGATTAAGTTCGCGCGTTGTTTTATCAAAAAACTTTTGAGAGGCGCTTTCAATACCAAATGTATAATCTGGAAAGGGCACTGTATTGAGATAAAGGTTGAGAATCTCATCTTTAGTGTAAATTTCTTCTAAACGTTGTGCAAGTATAAATTCTTTGAATTTAGAAACAATAAGACCAATTTTACCACTGTCTTCACGGCCAAATAAATTCTTGGCCAACTGCTGCGTTATTGTACTACCGCCACCAGCAGAATCATCCTGTAATAGAAGGGTTTTAAAAAATACCCGCAGAAGACTTCTTTTATCAATACCATCGTGATCGTAAAAACGTGAATCCTCAGTAGCTATTAAGGCTTCTCTTAAATGTGCCGGGATTTCTTTATATGTAATGGGGCGCCTGTCATATATAAAATATTTTCCTATTACTTCACCGTTTCTGTCGAGCAACTGGCTCGCGAGAGATTGATTAAGATGTGAAAGCTGCTCTTTTCCGGGAAGTTTGCCCCAAACGCCAACGTATATACTAAAAAAGAATAAAGAAAATGCCAGAAAAAGACTTCCTGCCGCAAGAGTTAGGTATCTGGCCCATTTTCGCTCAAATAACCGATCTAGAAAAATACTTACTGTACTCCCTGCCTGTTTTAAGAAAATATAAGATTTTGGAAACCTATCAGCTACCGTTGATGAGAACTTGCTATAGCTGTGATGAAACCAATTACGAAGGGTACTTTTCATAAGATAATGCAAATAAAAGGATAGCCCTTATCTTAAGCAAATTGCTTTGTAATTCTTTAACATCTTAAATATTTTTAATTTCGTTGTAACATAATCACAAGAAAGTATACTTATAGTTATAATATCTTAGTTTTTAGACTTTAAAGGGAGGTTTTAAGAGCTTTTAGCCGGATTTTTTCGGGAGGTGCTTTTAAAAATTATAGGCTGTATTTAAGAAGGATTAAGTATTGCTTGTAGGTAAATAACCACTTAAGAGTTTATTAAGATGTTTAAAGAATTTAAGGGCTTCTATCTGGTTTATGCGGGATAGAAGCTTTTTACATTAAGGCTATATCGATCTCTTTCCCTAAAAAATACCCAAAGCCTCACTGTTCTCTTCCTAATTATTTCGGTTTAAACTATTTTTAAATTTTAGATCCTAATTATGTATTCTGAGATACGCCAACATATAGAAAAAATTATTCCGCTAAGTGATAAAGAATTTGATGAATTTAAAAGCATCCTTATTCCGGTTGAAATAAAAAGAAAAGAACAACTCATTAAGCCCGGGATGTATGTAGATACCGAATATTATGTGGTAAAAGGATGTTTAAAGGCTTTTCATACCTCAGAAACAGGTCATAATTCTGTAGTTCAATTTGCAATAGAAGATTGGTGGATAGCTGATTTTAATGCCTTTTTTAACGATTTACCTGCAAAATTGACCATAGAAAGCGTTGAGGATTCTTTATTACTTGGCCTAAAAAAATCTAATCTGGAAGAGCTTTATAGCAGAATTCCTAAGTTTGAGCGCTTCTTCCGCATAAAGACCACAAACGCCTATTTGAGTCTTACAAACAGAATTCAGTCTGGTTTAGAAAAAGACAGCAGAGAACGTTATATAGAATTTTGTAAGACATATCCCAGTATAGAACAGCGCGTGGCTAATTATCATATCGCTAGTTATCTGGGTATTAAACCAGAATCTCTCAGCAGAATTAGGCGAGAACTGGCAACTCTTAACGCATCTTAACTTGTTTTCAACCTTCATTAACAGGGTAGACTAACATACATCAATTTTACTCTCAGGTTTGCTCATTAGTTTTACTTTGAATTAAAAAACAGATACAATGAGTTTACAAAATAAGACAATAATAGTAACAGGAGCTTCAAGCGGAATAGGAGAAGCAACGGCAGAAACTCTTGCAAAAGCTGGAGCGAATGTGGTTATTACTGCCAGAAGAACAGAAAAACTTGAAAAATTAAAACAACGCATAGAAAGTGACGGAGGCAAAGCACATTTTGTAACTGCCGATGTTGTAAGCAAAGACGACTGGAAAAAGGTTATCACAGAAACTCACGATAAATTTGGTAAAGTAGATGCTTTAGTAAATAACGCCGGACTAATGCCATTATCTTTCATTGAAAATCTTCGTACAGAAGAATGGGATAAAATGGTAGATGTTAATATTAAAGGTGTTCTTAACGGTGTAGCTGCTGTCGTTCCTGATATGAAAGAAAATAAAAGTGGGCATATTATAAATGTCTCTTCTGTGGCGGGACGTAAAGTAACTCCATCCTCGGCAGTCTACTCAGCTACTAAGTATGCTGTACGTGCCTTAAGTGAAGGTATTCGTATAGAAATGGGGCCTAAGTACAATGTAAAGGTAACCTCAATAGAGCCGGGTTTTGTAGCAACAGAGCTAACAAACACCATTACAGATGAGGATGTGAAAAAGACAATGTCACAATTTGAAGATATGACACCTCTTGAAGGTCAGGATATAGCAGACTCTATTCTCTATGCATTAACACAACCAGACAGATCAAGCGTAAATGAGATTTTAATACGCCCTACAACTCAGGAAATGTAAACTGCTGATTATATAATAATTAAATCAAGCCCGATTAACTTATGTTGATCGGGCTTTTTTATGCCTAATTATCAACTCTAAAAAAATATATCATTTTATCATATTTTTAAGAAAATTATAATCCACTTTATGGGGAATGCCTATATCTTTATCATACTACAATTATAAATTCTGTATGTACGTTTTACTTATCTCCATCTTCGTCCTGGGATACCTGGGCATTGCACTTGAACATAACATTAAAATAGACAAAGCAGCCGCAGCCATCCTTACAGGTGTGATCTGCTGGACAGTTCTTATTATAGGTCAGGATACCCTTCTGGTGGAAACCACACCTGTAGCCGGAGCTGAAGAAACGGGTTCTTTTCTGGAAGAGACCTTGCTGGTACATATAGGTGAGATAGCAGAGATATTATTCTTTCTGCTGGCAGCGATGACAATTGTTGAACTTATTGATGTGCACAAAGGTTTTGAAGTTGTAACAGATAAAATTACTACCGCAAACAGGGTAAAACTATTGTGGATCATCTGTAGCATTACTTTCTTTTTCTCTGCTGCTCTTGATAATTTAACTACTGCTATTGTAATGGCAGCTTTATTAAAGAAACTTCTAAAGAAAAAGGAAGACAAATGGTTCTTTGGTGGTATGGTAGTTCTGGCTGCCAACGCTGGTGGTGCCTGGTCACCTATAGGTGATGTTACCACAATTATGTTGTGGATAGGAGGACAGGTAACCGCAGGACATATTATTACTACTGTTTTTCTGCCTAGTTTAGCCTGTCTTCTTGTACCGCTTATTGTTCTTACAATTAAGATGGGAGGAAGAACTGAACGTCCTGACAGTATAGTTGAAGAAAATCCACAACATCCTGCGGTTACAACAATGGAGCAGAAACTGGTATTTTGGTTAGGTATAGCGGGACTTCTCTTTGTTCCCGTATTTAAAAATGCGACACATCTCCCGCCATTTATGGGTATGCTTTTAAGTTTGGGCATTCTTTGGGTCACTACAGAACTTCTGCATAGAAGTAAAGAATACTCTAGAAAGTATCAACTCTCTGTATCAGGTGTTATTAAAAAGGTAGATACACCTAGTATACTTTTCTTTTTAGGTATTTTACTAGCTGTTGCTAGTTTGCAAACTGCGGGTGTTTTACAAGATCTTGCACAGGTTCTAGATGATACCTTTCACGATATTTATCTGGTAAATATTTTTATCGGTTTACTTTCTGCTGTTGTAGATAATGTACCGCTAGTAGCGGGAGCAATGGGTATGTACTCTTTAGATACTTATCCTACAGATTCTACTTTCTGGGAGTTACTGGCTTATTGTGCAGGTACAGGTGGTAGTGTATTGATAATTGGTTCTGCAGCTGGTGTAGCAATAATGGGCTTGCTTAAAATCGAGTTCATGTGGTACGTACGCCACATTAGCTGGATTGCTATTTTAGGCTATTTTGCAGGTGTTGCTGTATTGTACTTATTAAACTAAATAATCTAGCAAAGAACTGCGACATTAAAGAGACCAAGAAGTCCTACTACGAGAGCAGCGATCCCTATTGCTGCTTTAAACGGTGTTAAGCCATTTGATATTTTTTCTAAAAAATCTCCAATGGCAGGAACTTTCTCGAGGGATCCTGATAAAAGAGTAAGACCAGCAAGTATCCCTATAAGATCGTAAAGCGTACAAAAAGGTCTAAATATATAAATAATCCCTAAAATCAGGCTAATACAGCCAATAATCGTTCTAAATGGGGCCAAAATCCCTGCAGCTTTTGTGAAAATTTGGCTACTGCCGTCCCATCTGTCAAGTACACTAATCCCTAATAGAATACCGGCACAGATATTAGATATGTCAAAAATTGTTCCCATAAAGTCTTTAAAAATGCTAATATATGTACTTGAATTGAGAAAAGAAATCTTTTTGGTCTTTAGAAACTAAATCATAAAAAAAGCCGCAATTGCGGCTTTTTAAATAATATCTGAATTCTATTTTATTAGTTAGAACTCATAAGTGATAAAAATTTATCAAGATTTGGCAAAATAACAATTCTTGTTCTTCTGTTTTTCGCCATATTATCTTTACTATCATTAGGCACTAAAGGCATATAACTACTACGCCCGGCAGCAATTAGTTTAGAAGGATCAACATTATAATCATCCTGTAATTCTCTTATTATAGCCGTCGCACGTTGCACGCTTAAATCCCAGTTATCTTTAATATAAGAACCTGGTTTTACTGTTTTGTCATCAGTATGACCTTCTACCATTACTTCAATAGCCGGTTCAGAGTTTATAACATCTGCAAGTCTCTGTAAGAGATTATCTGCTTTTTTGCTTACTCTGTAGCTTCCAGAATTAAAAAGTAATTTATCAGAAACAGAAATCATTACGACCGTTTCATCAATAGAGATATCTACGTCGTCGTCTGAGGCTACATTACTATCTAAATTCTTTTTAAGATTATAAGAAATAGCAAGGTTCATAGAATCTTCAAGTGTCTTAGCTTGTGCCAGTTCACTTTGGTCAACATTCTTTAATGTTTCCCTCATTTTATTTTTTGAATTATTCGACATAACTCCCAGATTATCTACCAGGTCGTATTTCTCATCATTTGAGCTTTGTAATGAATTAATTTTAGCATTGTAGTTCGCTACACGTTCTTGTATCGCGGCATACTTTGCTTCAATCTCTTCTTTTTCTACTTGTGTCTTTGTAAGAGTTCCTCTTGTGTTATAGTATTCGCTTTGCAGTTCTGCATATTTCTTTTTAGAAACACACGATGTAATTAAAACAGAGGAGATGATGGTTAATGTTATGATCTTTTTCATTGTAAAGTTTTTAAAATTGTAAGTTCTATAACAGGTTATGCTTCTTAATTATTTCTTTAAAAAGCCTATTGTTGTGTTAAAAAAAAATGCTGCATGGTAAAACCATACAGCATTTTGATCACATTATTATTCTTTAAACTACTGTATATCTACAAGTTCAAGATCAAATACTAGTTCTTGTCCTGCAAGAGGGTGATTAGCATCTATCACGATAGTTTCAGGTTTTACTTCTGCTACACGCAACTGTCGCTCGCTACCATCAGGATTGCGGGCTACAAGACCCATCCCAACTTCAGGATTTATTTCTGGCGGAAGTTCAGTCTTTGGGATTTCCTGAAAAAGATCTTTTCTTACTTCACCATAGGCCTCATCCTGAGGTATAGTAACTGTTTTTTTCTCATTAACTTTCATGTCAATAAGACCTTTTTCAAAACCAGGAATCAACTGTCCTTCTCCTAATTTTATCTGTAAGGGCTCTTTATCTACAGAGCTGTCAAAAATTTGACCGTTGCTTAATTTTCCTGTGTAATGTACCTTAACGGTATCATTAGCTTTTACTTGACTCATAATTTTTATTTATCAATTTCTAAAGTGCGGAATGTAAGCAAAGGCATTTCTAATACCTGAATAATAACGTTAAAAATCGGTCTAAAATAGTTAAAAATCAGATTATTAGGTTTTTATAAAAATTGCTTTTCAGCGAAAGTTTATGGAGTATAAATAAAAAAGCACCAGCGTAAAACTGATGCTTTTATAATAAAATATGTAATGCTTATTTCTTAGCTCGCTGAATCTTAATGATTTTCGTGACAACGTAATATCCTATTAAAGCGATAACAAAATACCACAAGTAAGATACAGGTTCTCCTTTACCGCCTACAGTTGTGAAAAGACGTTCCCATCTTATTTTATTAAAGAATCCCTGCGCGTTAGAATCCCAACTCATCCAGATAAATACAGGTTTACCTACGACATGATTTTCTGGTACAAATCCCCAGTAGCGGCTGTCTTCAGAATTATGGCGATTATCGCCCATCATCCAGTAGTAATTTTGCTTAAAAGTATATTGAGTCAGGGGAGAACCGTTTAATAAAATATCGGTTCCATTAAGAGATAGTTTATTATCAACGCCCATTTCTTTGCCTTCATAAACCTCAATTATGCGTTTATATAAAGGTAAATTCTCCTGATTGATATCTATTGTCGCATCTTTTTTAGGAATGTAAAAAGATCTCATTTGATCTCTGTTACCCAAACTTGCACTGCCACCGGGAAAAATACCGGGTTCTGACTGATCTTCTGGTGAGATATAACGTTCTAAAGAGGCAACATTAGGATGATTACGGAATGCTTCAGCTCCCTTTTCTGTTATAGCTCGTACCTGAAAAATATTTTGATTAACAAAACCCACACCGTCTGTAATATCATAACGTTCATATAGATTTTGAGTATTGAAGCCACTACCTTTTGCACGACCTACGTAACTAAACTGCGGTTTTGCTCTTTCTGGTAATTGTAACGGTTCACCATTTGTATATACCTTACCATCTACAATTTTTAAGCTATCGCCAGGCAGTCCCACGCAACGTTTTACGTAGTTTGACTTTTTGTCAATAGGCTTGTAATAATGCTGTCCATTATTATAGGGTCCCATTTGATTAACAGTATCAACCGGCCAGCCAAAAACGACAATATCATTGCGTTCTATATCCTGAAAACCGGGTAATCTAAAATAGGGCAGCTGTGGCCAGGTGGTGTAAGATCTTGTTTTAATTACGGGAATTGTATCATGCACCATTGGGAAACTCACAGTAGTCATAGGTGTGCGAGCGCCGTAGTGAAATTTACTTACGAAAAGAAAATCGCCTACCAGCAATGTTTTTTCAAGCGAAGAGGTAGGTATTGTAAAAGGCTGCATGACATAGGTATGCACAATCGTAGCCGCGACAACTGCAAAAAGCAGCGAAGAAATCCATTCTCCGGAGGCGCTTTTTGGCTTTAAAGAGCGATTTTCAACATATTGGGCATCTGTCGCATAATTAATATAGTAGAGGTAAAGACCTAAAGTTATGATTGCTAGAAAAGTATCTGTGTAGGTATTCTTACCAAAGCTACGCGCTGTTTCTACCCAGATAACCGGAAACATAATTAAGTTTACGATGGGTATAAAAAGTAAAATAACCCACCATTTAGGTCGGTTAATGATCTTCATAAGAATGATTGCGTTATAAACAGGGACTGCAGCTTCCCATGCTTGTCTACCTGCTTTTACGTATAATTTCCATGTGCCTAAAAAGTGTACTACCTGTATAATTAAAAAGAATAGTAACCATTGTGTCATTGTCATAAGCTGATGCTTTTAATATAGGTATGCTTTTATAAGTTTTGGTTACAGTTTAGCCTAAACTTAATACGTCTTTCATAGAAAAGACGCCATTTTTATCTACAATCCATTCTGCAGCAATAACGGCCCCCAGAGCAAATCCCTGCCTGCTGTGAGCTTTGTGCTCTATTGTAATATCATCTACATCGCTCGTATATTTTATACTATGCGTTCCCGGTACTTCTCCTTCTCTTATAGATCTAATGGTCACCTTATCTTCCTCTTCTTTGTCAAGAAGCCAGCCGTTGTGGTCTGTATTTTCTATAATACCTTCTGCAAGTGTGATAGCGGTACCGCTGGGAGCATCTAATTTATGTATGTGATGAGTTTCTTCCATACTTACATTATAATTAGAAAGCTTTGCCATCATTTTAGCAAGCTGTTTATTTAATTCGAAAAATATATTAACACCTACACTAAAATTTGATGCATACAAAAAAGCACCATTTTTATCACTGCAAAGTTGTACCATCTTATCGTAGTTGTCTAGCCATCCTGTGGTGCCTGAAACAACAGGAACATCAGAATTGAGACATTGGGTAATATTTGCTACAGCTGCTTCAGGAATACTAAAATCTATAGCAACATCTACACCATTAAGGTCAAAAGAATCTTCCTTATCAATGCGACGCACTATTTTGTGACCACGATCTTCTGCTATTGTGGCAATGGTTTTTCCCATACGCCCATATCCTAAAAGTGCAATATTCATTTTAAAAATTATAGGTTAAACTAAGACCGAAATTGGTTGAGAGACTATAGTTCTCACGGCTTATAAAAGGATTTAAACTAAGTCTGTCGTCAACATTGTATTGTGACAAATGCGCATCTACATTAGCCTCTACGATCTGTAAAATATATAAGCCGGCCGTTACGAGTATAGATAGTTCTTTACGGCGTCTAAAAAAATCCTGAGCATCAAGAAGGTTATCTTCGGTATATACCTGAGTAACTGTTCCGTCTTCGGCCACCACCGTGAACTCGTCTATTCTTCCGGCAATTCGATCTTTATAAGCAGTCCGGTATTTTTGAAACTGATCATCGTTATAAACAGCAACTGCCACTCCTGTGCCTAATGCAGCATAAACAATAGGTATTTTCCAGTAGTCTCTGTTATATGCCTGCCCCAAACCTGGCAAAACTGCAGAATAGAAAGCAACTTTTGCAGGCTTAAGAGGTCTGTAGTTGTCAATATAAGTAGTATCCTGAGAAGTTACTGTAGGCGTATTGGCTTGATCCTGAGCTATAGCGTTAAGAATGAAGCTAAAAAAAGCAATAAATAATAATGTTTGCTTGTTAAGCACCTTGTATCAACTTTTGTATGCGTTTAAAATCTTCTTCTGAAGTGAACGGAATAATAAGCTTGCCATTGCCTTTTGGGGCAATTTTTACATCTACCTTGGCGCCAAAATAATTAGCAATTTCTTTTTTTCCTTCTTTCACAAATTGTGGGATACTTGGCTTGGCAGCAGGAACGGTTTTGTCTTTACTTTCTTTATAACCTTTTACAAGAGCTTCTGTTGCTCTTACAGATAAAGAATTACCTATTATCTTTTCATAGATATCGAGCTGATCTGATGTATTCTCAATATTTATAAGTGCTCTACCATGACCCATAGAAAGAAAACCATCTCTCATACCTGTTTGGATTATAGGATCAAGTTTCAATAAACGCAGGTAGTTAGCAATAGTAGATCTATTTTTACCTACACGATCACTCATTTGTTCCTGAGTAAGATTTATCTCTTCTATAAGGCGTTGATACGAAAGCGCGATCTCGATAGGATCAAGGTCTTCGCGCTGTATATTCTCAACCAGAGCCATTTCTAAAGACTCCTGATCGTTTGCTATACGTATATAAGCAGGTATAGTCTCCAGACCTACGATCTTAGAAGCACGAAAACGTCTTTCCCCTGATACAAGCTGATATTTACCAAAACTTATTTTTCTTACGGTAATAGGCTGAATCACTCCTAATTCTCGTATAGAGGAAGCAAGTTCTTTTAAAGCGTCTTCATTAAAACTACTTCGAGGCTGAAAAGGATTGACTTCAACAGCATTAAGGTCAAGCTCTACAATATTTCCTACTACCTTATCTGCACCTTTATCTGTTGCTGTTTTTATATCGTTATCAGGATCTTTGAGGAGAGCAGAAAGCCCTCTTCCTAATGCCTGTTTCTTAGTAGCTTTAGCCATTATTACGCTTCGTTTTTCTTTATTATCTCCTGTGCAAGACTTAAATAGTTAGAGGCTCCTTTACTTCCCGCATCATAATTTATGATACTTTCCCCGTAACTAGGTGCTTCACTCAAACGCACGTTGCGCTGTATAATTGTTTTAAAGACCATCTCATCAAAATGCTTCTGCACTTCTTCAACAACCTGGTTAGAAAGTCGCAAGCGCGAGTCGTACATAGTAAGTAAAAGCCCTTCTATGTCAAGATTTTGATTGTGTATCTTCTGTACACTTTTAATTGTATTCAATAATTTACCCAAACCTTCAAGGGCAAAATATTCACATTGTATAGGTATTATTACAGAATCTGCAGCAGTTAGAGCGTTTAAAGTTAAAAGCCCTAATGAAGGAGCACAATCAATCAGGATGTAATCGTAACTATCTTTTAAATGCTGTATAGCTTTGCGCAGCATGTATTCTCGCTCATCCATATCTACTAACTCGATCTCGATAGCCACGAGGTCTATATGTGATGGAATTAGTGACAGGTTAGGGGAGTCTGTAGGGATTATAGCATCTTCAGCTTTGCTGCTGTGCTCTAGTAATTGATAAGTACCTATCTCAATACTTTCTACATCTATACCAAGACCAGATGTTGCATTGGCCTGTGGATCTGCATCTATCAATAATACTTTTTTCTCAAAGACTCCTAAGGAAGCTGCCAGATTTACTGAGGTTGTAGTTTTACCTACACCACCTTTTTGATTCGCAACAGCGATAATTTTACCCATACGATTTGAGACAATTTAGGGGTAAAAATACGATTTAATATGGGCATACAAAATGCTTTTTGTTAACAGTGTTAACAACAAAAAAGGGGAGTTCTCATGAACTCCCCTTTATCAAGCGATTATATATTTTAACCTTCTTCTGGCATTAATATACCCAGAAAATAATTTTGATCAAGATATTTATTAGCTACATCCTGAATTTCTTTTGTGGTGAGTGACTTGATTTCATCTTCAAAACTGATGACCTCATCCATATTCTTATCTTGTTGATCAAGGGTTTGCAAAGTAGTTAACCAGTATCTGTTTTGTTTTACTTGTTCTTTGTGCGCCTGCAAGTAGGTTTCTTTTACTTTATTAAGATCGGTTTCTGTGGGACCATCCTTTTTAATTTTTTCTACTTCGGTAAGGGCGGCTTCAATTAACTTATAAACATTCTCAGGTCCGCAAGGGAAGGAGATCGTAAAAGTTACATTGCTAAAACTTATTTTGCTCATGCTGCCTCTGGCACCTACGCCATATACACCGCCTATTTCTTCCCGTAATTGCTCAACCAGTTTAATGGTTAAAATTTCACCCAGAGCGTCTATAGCCACTTCCTCATCTTCATCGTACGGGGTTTCTTCTTCCCAGATGATACGCACCTGGCTTTTAGGATCTGTACCTTTATTTACGACTACTTTTTGATATTCGTCTTTTTCTCTAAAGGTGGTGGCTTTCCATTTTTCATTGCTATTATTTGAAGGAAGACCAGCTAAATATTTCATAGCGTATTCTTTCAATTTACTCTCATCTACATTCCCTACAAAATAGAAATGAAAATCACCGGGATCTGCAAAACGCTCTTTATATTTCGCGTAAGCAAGGTCATAATCTGCCTCATCCATTTTTTCAGGTGTCGGAAAACCGATGAAACGATCGTTACCTTCATTACGTATTTTACCTATCTCATTCTGGTAATAGTAATTAGGATTTGCCATAAGATTGCCCATAAAACTCTTCTGCTTGCTCATGTAAGAATTAAAGGCTTCTTGATCTTTATTGAGATCTGTAAAATACAGATAGACCATCTGGAAGAGCGTTTCAAGATCTTTAGGTGCTGCCTGCCCGTTAAAACCTTCGGCGAGATTAGATATATAAGGTGATACGCTTACAATCTTACCGCTCATCATCTTGGTAAGATCATTTTTTGAAAGACCGCCTATGCCTGCCTCGTCAAGACCCCCATTAGCGAAAGCTGTAGCGATATAATCTGCATCATCATACAAACTTGTTCCTCCCGGACTATAAGCGCTAAAAAGTATCTCATCGTTCTTAAAATCGGTGATTTTATATGAAATTTTAGCCCCGTTGCTAAGTGTCATCGTTTTAAAATCAAGGTCGATATTATTAACGATTTTGGTGATTTCTCCCGGTTTTGGGGCGTTTTCTATTAGATGTTCCCGAATGGCTTCATCTTCATAAGGTTGAAGTGCTTCATTTTGAACTTCGTCAAGCAGTACGAGTATTTCAGATTCTTCTATCGGTTCAAGACCTTCTTTTTCAGGACCGGTTAGTATGATAACCCTGTTGTTATCGTGTAGAAATGAGTTTATTAATCCATTAATCTCACTTAGCTGTACTGTAGGCAAGATTTGTTTGTAAAAGTCATATTCCCACTCGATACCAGGAATGGGTTCATCTTCAAGAAAGTTATTTATATATTCTCCTACCACGCGGCCACTTTCTATTTTGTCACGGTCTTTGTAGGCTCTTTCCATACGAGCCAGAATTTCTTTTTTAGCACGTTCAAATTCACCTTCTTTAAAACCATAACGTTTTACGCGTTCATTTTCTTCAAGAAGAGCTTTTAAACCAGCTAATTGTCCTTTTTCACTTGTGTTAGCAAAACTTTGATAAGCATTTTTATCTCTGGCATAAGTGCCACCGTAATATGAATAACCAAAAACAAATGGCGGGTTAGCACTGTTTCTTAATTCGTCTAGCCTATTATTCAGCATTGTAGAGAATAAACCACGCACTACCAGATCTTTGTAGTCTTTTGTAGTTGTGGCTACAGGCTTTTCAAAAGTGTCTTTATACATGACCTGCACCTGACTAAACGGAGCTTCTTTGTCCTGAGCTACTGTCACAAACGTTTCTTCATGATTGGGAAGGTCAAAGGATTTTCTTGCTTTAGGTGAAGCAGGTTTTTCTATTTTGCCAAAATGTTCTTTTATCTTTTTTTCGAGGGTAGCAACATCAAGATCACCCACAGCGACCACCGCCATTAAATCTGGTCTATACCAGTCTCTATAGAATTGTCTTAAGGTCTCATGATCAAAATTCTCAAGAATGTCTTTCTTACCTATAGGCATGCGTTCTGCATACTTAGAGCCGTAAAGCATTTTAGGCAGGTATTCCTGCAACATGCGCTTGTCTGGACCTAAACCCAGCCTGTATTCTTCAAGAACGACACCGCGCTCACCATCTATGGCTTCATCTGTTAAAGTGGTATTATGTGCCCAGTCCTCAAGAATCTGAAACCCTTTTTCCAGCTTCTCAGGATCATCACTTGGTATTGGCAAAATATAAACGGTCTCATCAAAACTTGTGTAAGCGTTCAGGTCAGCGCCAAATTTTACACCTATACTTTGCAGGTAATTTACAAGGTCATTTTTCTGAAAATTCTTGGTCCCATTAAAGTTCATGTGCTCCATAAAATGAGCAAGACCTTGCTGCTCATCATTCTCAAGTATTGAACCTGCATTAACAACAAGGCGTAATTCTACTTTGTCTTCAGGTTTCCCGTTATTGCGAATGTAATACGTTAGACCGTTTTCTAACTTGCCAATTTTCACATTAGAATCTGTGGGGATTTGCCCTTCAGGTATGGGCTTACTTGTAATTTCCTGCTCTGTGGTTTGTGCTTTACCTACAAAAATAAAAAGAGAGCATGCCAGCAGAGCGGGGAGTAGTCTATTCCTCATAATGCATAGTTAATTGATTAATAAATGATGAATTAAGCGTAAGAGGGGAACTATCTTATTGAATTACAATATACTATTTTTATTAATTATTCTTTTTAGCCTTGATCATAGCTTCCAGTTGATCCCAAAGTTCTTCAGGAATTTGTTGAAGAATATTAAATTGTCCTGCTCCTTCCAGCCACTCACCGCCATCAATAGTGATCACTTCGCCATTTACATAAGCAGAAAAATCTGAAACAAGGTAAGCAGCCAGATTTGCCAATTCCTGATGATCACCCACGCGACGCAGTGGTACTTTCTTGGCCAGATCAAATTTATCTTTTAAATCTCCCGGGAGTAACCTATCCCACGCACCTTTAGTAGGGAAGGGGCCGGGAGCAATGGCATTTGAGCGTATACCGTATTTTGCCCATTCTACCGCCAGAGAACGTGTCATTGCAAGAACTCCTGCTTTTGCAGTAGCACTAGGCACCACATATGCAGAACCCGTCCAGGCATAGGTGGTGACTATATTTAAAATGGTTACACTTTTTTGTTTTGTTTCTATCCAGTGTTTACCAAAAGTCAGCGTACAGTTTTTACTTCCTTTTAAAACTATATCTATAATCACATCAAAAGCATTTGCAGAAAGTCGCTCTGTGGGCGAAATAAAATTGCCGGCAGCATTATTAAGCAGCACATCAACTTTACCAAATTCTTTAATAACGCTATCTCGCATAGCCTCTACCTCGTCATAATTACGCACATCGCATTGTACAGGAAGAACCTTACCGCCGGTTTCTTCTTCCAGCTCTTTTGCGGTCGCTTTAAGCTTGTCAAGATTGCGAGATGAGATAGCCACCTGCGCGCCAAGCTGCAGAAAGTATTTTGTCATTGATTTACCCAGACCGCTGCCACCGCCGGTTACCACAATCGTTTTTCCTTTAAGAGCGTCATCTCGAAGCATTTTGTCTGTGTACATCTTATTATAGTTTATATTAATATGCTACTTGTTATCTCTGGCAGCTTTAGTGGAATAGTTTAAATTGAAAGCTATTCTTCTTAATCGTCAAAAGTCTGAAGCAACAATTCTAAAATCGAAATTGCCGCTTCACTAATTTTGGTTCCGGGACCAAAAACTGCCACGGCGCCTGCATCAAAAAGAAACTGGTAATCCTGCTGCGGTATCACACCGCCTACAATTACCATGATATCATCACGATCTAATTTTTTGAGTTCGTTTATCACTTGTGGCACCAGCGTTTTGTGTCCACCGGCCAATGATGAAATTCCTAAAATATGAACATCATTCTCTACTGCCTGTCTTGCCGCTTCTTTAGGTGTTTGAAATAACGGACCAATATCTACATCAAAACCTACATCTGCATAGCCGGTTGCGATCACTTTCGCACCTCTGTCGTGCCCGTCCTGACCCATTTTAGCGATCATAATACGTGGTCTGCGACCTTCAAATTCAGCCAATTTGTCTGCGAGCTGTTGGGCCTTTTTAAAAGTCTCGTCGTTACTTATTTCTTTGCTATACACGCCGCTAAATGATTTAATTTGTGCCTTATATCTGCCAAAAACCTCCTCTAAAGCTAGTGAAATCTCCCCTATGGTTGCTCTTTCGCGTGCAGCTTCAACTGCGAGATCCAGTAAATTACCTTCGCCGGTTTTGGCACAAGTAGCCAGTTTTTGAAGGGTTTTAACCACTTTTTCACTATTTCTACCCGATTTTACTTCGGCAAGGCGTTTTAATTGCGATTGCCTAACCGCTTCATTATCAACTTCCAGAATTTTAAAAAGGTCTTCATTAAAATCTGGTTTGTATTTATTAACGCCTACAATAACATCTTTACCGCTATCTATACGCGCTTGCTTAATTGCAGCAGCTTCTTCAATACGCAGTTTAGGAATTCCTTTTTCTATTGCTTTTGTCATACCACCCAGATCTTGTACTTCTTCAATTAGCTCCCAGGCTTTTTGCACGATCTCGTGGGTGAGATTTTCTACGAAATAGCTTCCAGCCCAGGGATCAACGGTACGGGTTATCTGTGTTTCTTCCTGCAGAAATATCTGTGTGTTTCTGGCAATACGCGCCGAAAAATCTGTAGGTAAAGCAATCGCTTCATCGAGTGCGTTAGTATGCAAACTTTGTGTACCACCAAAGGCAGCCGCAGCAGCTTCTATTGTGGTTCGCGCAACATTGTTAAACGGGTCTTGCTCAGTAAGACTCCAGCCGCTTGTCTGGCAATGTGTTCTTAAGGCAAGCGATTTAGGATTTTTAGGATTAAACTGTTTTACAATTCTTGCCCAGAGCATACGGGCGGCGCGCATTTTTGCGATTTCGGTAAAATGATCCATACCTATTGCCCAGAAAAAGGAAAGTCTAGGGGCGAAATTATCTATGTCGAGACCGGCATTTATGCCTGTGCGCAAGTATTCTAATCCATCGGCTAATGTGTATGCCAGCTCGATCTCACAAGTCGCGCCTGCTTCCTGCATGTGATAGCCCGAAATAGAAATTGAGTTAAACCGGGGCATTTTCGCGGAAGCATATTTAAAAATATCTGAAACAATACGCATTGATGGGCCAGGAGGGTAGATGTAGGTGTTGCGCACCATAAACTCCTTTAAAATGTCGTTTTGTATCGTACCAGATAATTGCTCTGGTTTAACTCCTTGTTCTTCTGCGGCGACAATATAAAAAGCTAGAATAGGAAGCACGGCACCATTCATCGTCATTGAGACAGACATCTGGTCAAGAGGGATTTGATCAAAAAGTATTTTCATATCCTCAACGGTATCGATTGCGACACCGGCATTGCCCACATCACCTTCTACGCGCTCATGATCACTATCATAACCTCGATGTGTAGCAAGATCAAAAGCCACAGACAGCCCTTTTTGCCCGGCTTTAAGATTTCTTCTGTAAAAGAGATTGCTTTCTTCTGCTGTAGAAAAACCTGCGTACTGCCTTATAGTCCATGGTTTTCTTACATACATTGTACTGTACGGGCCGCGTAAGTATGGTGGCAAACCTGCAGCAAAATCTAAATGTTCTATATCTTCTAAATACTTTTTAGAATCTTTAGTTGCATCAGATTTATTAAATGTGAGATGTTGCAGATTTTTACGCATATTGTAATTTTTGATCTGTAATTAAAGAAGTATTTCTATAAATTGATCTAATGTTCAAAATACGATTTCCTTGGTAATTAGTAAACGATAAATTTTGAAAGTGGTTATTCAGTTTTCTCAGGTAAATCGTAAAGGCGCCCGTAATACGAATCCAGCGCGATATAAATAGCAAGATATTTGTCTTTGCCTGCTTCATTAATGACATTGCGTATGCGGCGTTCAAGTATAGTAGGGCTAAGAGCATTGACCGATTTTAATGAAGAAATTGTCGTTTTTAAGCCTGAATTGCTGATATTTTCCAGCAGGCAGGACACAAATGGATGATCGTAATTGAGAACACTTTTATCATTTCCCGGGAGCCAGAGACCTTCTATATTTTTAAGTTCCTGCATAACCTCAAGCGTATGAGGAGATACCATTTCGCCATAAGGCGCTTTACCGCTCATCCCGTAATAAATGTATTTACGGTATGCATTTCTGGTATCGTAGAATTCTGTGGTGTATTTTTTTGTGATATCGTCTTCAAAAGAGAATAAAGCTTCTTTTATAAGGGTAGAATCTATTTGATCGCAGGATATATCAAGCGTTTCATCACTATATTCAAATTTTAAACTTTGTTTTTTTCCACAGGAAACAATCAGAAAAATGGCACTTAGAAGAACTAAAAAATTGAAGAGAGATCTATTCATTCTGTAAACGTTGTTTTTCCTTTTCTTCTGCCAGGCGCTTAGGAATTATAGGTATTACTAAGGTTTTTCTGGGATTTATCTTTAGAAACGGATATAACTCAAGGTCGTTTTTCATACGATCATCAAGATTAGGATGCTTGTTAATGCCTAATAAAACGGTGTTGTCTGCATCAAAATCTGCCTGTTCTTTTTGTGCACTTTCTTTTATTTTACGCTGAATTGTACCGGCTTTCAATAGTTTTAGAAATCCGCCGTCTGCTTCAATTTTTTTGAAAAGATCAAGAGCTTTTTCTGCAAATTGGCGCGTAAGCGTTTCTACATAATAACTTCCCGCAGCAGCATCTTTTTTAGAATCAAAATAACTTTCTTCTCTAAGAATCAATAATTGATTGCGTGAAATGCGTTGCCCAAACTCGTTTGTTTTATGATATAGTGCATCATACGGCAAATTTGTAACGGTGTCTGCACCTCCTAAAATAGCACTCATACATTCTGTTGTCGTGCGCAGCATATTTGTGTTGTAATCGTAGATTACTTTATTGCGTTTTGCAGGAGAAACGGTGATGTGGCATTTTGTAGGTAAACCGTATTCTGCAGCAAGTTGAGCGTATAGCAGTCTTAAAGCTCTAATTTTTGCGATCTCAAAAAAGTAATTTGAAGAAACTGCCAGATTAAAAGTGATAAGCTGGTCTTTTAACTCGTGCTGATATGCATTTAAATATTCATTGGCTTGCGCCAAAGAATACGCTAATTGTTGAACGATAGTTGCGCCGGCTTCAAGATAAGGAGATGCATCTATCGTCAAAATCCGGTTATTTATGCCTAAAATCGACTGTAGATCGCTAAAATCATGTTCCATATTATTGAACCAGTTTCCCGAAACTGCAAGATTGCCTATAATATCAATGCCAAAAAACACCGAAATAGACCGATTTTTAGCCTCCAGAGCCAGATTTTTTAAAAATTCTTTGTCTAAAAATGAAAATCTAAAATATAGAGTTACAGACTTATTTTCAATTGCTGAAAAGAGAATTGAAACATCAAAAGGTTTATCGGCTTTAAAGATAATGGTCTGAGTACCTTTTGCAAGCACCTCATTTGCAGTTCTGGCAGAAACTTTAGGATCTAGTATAAAAATTTCTTCACCTATCTTCCAGTCTTCAGGATGGTCGGGGATAGGAGTGTTTTCAATAAAATCTTCGCTGCTGTAAAAGGGCTTTACATCAATACCTTCTTCTGTATTCCATACCAAAGTCTTATTATAATCTGCACCTTTAAGATCGTACTGAATCTTTTGTTTAAAGGCTTTTGCAGAGACGGTATCAAATTCAGAAAACAGGGATTTACTCATAGTTAATTCTCATTTTTAAGGCTGTCTTCATATTCTATGATGTAAATTTCTTCATTATCCTTTTTCATAAAATACTCTTCTCTTGCAAAACGCTCCAGTTCTTCAGTATCTTTTAAGCTTTGTATCTGCTCTTTATCTGAAGTGATCTCTTTGAGAAAATAAACCTTATTGCCTTCTAATTTATCAATCTCATCGTTTAATTCTTTATGAATAAACCAGGAATTGGCATCAAAAAAGAACATCCAGATCGAGAAAATAACAAGAATGAGCACATATTTGTTGCCCAAGATCCTGAACCATCTCTTCTCTTTCAGTTTTTTGATCCCCATTGTTTTAGGCAAGACGTTGATTGATTATAGTACGAACGATATCAACAGCTACAGTATTATATCTGTTGTTAGGTATTATAAGATCTGCAAACTCTTTTGTGGGTTCTATAAATTGTTGATGCATAGGTTTTAATGTCGTCTGGTAACGATTTAAAACTTCATCAAGATCCCGACCACGCTCTGCTATATCGCGCTTTAGGCGACGTATTAAGCGTTCATCAGAATCTGCATGAACAAATATTTTAATGTCAAAAAGGTCTCGTATTTCAGGATGTGTGAGAATAAGAATTCCTTCTACGATGACAACCTTTCGCGGATGCGTAATTACTGTATCTTTTGTGCGATTATGCTTAACGAAAGAATAAACAGGCTGCTCTATTGTTTTACCTGCTCTTAGATCTTCAAGATGTGAACAAAGTAACTCAAAATCAATAGCTCTGGGATGATCAAAATTTATTTTGATACGCTCGTCATAACTAAGATGTGATGTGTCTCTGTAATATGAATCTTGTGATATTACAGTCACTTCACCTTCCGGAAGTTCATGCACAATCTGGTTTACAACTGTTGTTTTACCACTGCCCGTACCACCGGCAATTCCCATTATAAGCATAAGTCTCGTTTGCGGCAAATTTAGCAAACTGAAGGCAATATCCTGATTTTAATTTTTTGCCGGGTGGCTACTAATAAAAATGTCTTTTAAAAGCTTCAATAGCAGCATAATCTGCCAGACCCAGCTTGTGGTATTTAGTAGCTGTCTCTTTATTACGTTCTTCAGCACGTACCCAGAATTCTCTAGAGTCGTCCCCTTGAAACATAACCCCATCTTTTTGTGACTGGTGATAAAATATTGCTTTTCGCTTGCGTAAAACCTGATCTGGACTCATAGGTACCGCCATATCTATCTCGTGCATTCCCCATTCATGCCATGCACCTCGATATAACCAAACCCAGCAATCACTCATGTATGGCTCTTTTTTAAGTCTGGCTAATGCCTGAAATAGCGCATCAAGACATACTTTATGAGTGCCATGCGGATCTGCGAGATCACCGGCAGCATAAATCTGGTGCGGTTTAATTTCTTCAATAAGATCGCACATGATAGCAATATCTTCTTCTCCTAACGGATTTTTCTTTATACCACCTGTTTCATAAAAAGGAAGATTAAGAAAGTGCGCTTGCTTATCTGGTATACCTAAATATCGCGTGGCTCCTATAGATTCTTTTTGTCTAATGATTCCCTTTAATTGACGAACGACGGGATCATCTACAGCAAATTTCTCACTTTTCTTGATGTGCTTAATTATATCCTGATAGCAATCACTTCCCGGGGTCATTGCAGCTGCAACTTCTGCATAGGTAAGGGCGTGATCATTAGAAACAGCAATATTGCCAGATGTCTGGTAAGCCACGTGTACTTCATGACCCTGTTCTACTAGTCGGTCAAAAGTGCCTCCCATAGATATCACATCGTCATCAGGGTGCGGACTAAATATTAATACCCGTTTTTTAGCAGGTTCCGAACGTTCTGGTCGTTTTGTGTCTTCGGCATTGGGTTTACCGCCGGGCCATCCCGAAATTGTATGCTGCAAACGGTTGAACATTTTAATATTGAGTTCGTAAGATGAGCCTTCTAAAGTAAGAAGACCTTCCATACCGTTATCGTTATAATCTTTATCTGTAAGTTTCAGAATAGATTTCTGAGTTATATCACAAAGCCAAACAACAGCTTTTCTGGTAAGCTCTGGCGTCCAGTCACAGGTGCCAACAAGCCATGGAGTTTTAATACGTGTAAGATCTGCAGCTGCTTCTGTATTTATAACAAAGGTTGTGTTCTTATGACCTTGTAAATAAGTTGAAGGTACCTGAGCGGTTATATTGCCTTCTATAGCTTCTTTTACAATTTCGGCTTTATTTTGTCCCCAGGCGAGAAGTACAATGCGTTTTGCCTCTAATACCGTTTGTATGCCCATCGTTATTGCCTTTTTTGGTACATTTTCTAAACCAAGAAAAGCAGGAGAAGCATCAGTGCGCGTTAAATGATCTAAGGTTATAAGTCTGGTACGTGAGTTGTAATGTGACCCCGGCTCGTTAAAACCTATGTGACCGGTACGACCTATACCCAACAATTGAAAATCTAATCCGCCCAGTTTTTTAATTTTCTGCTCATAGTCTACACAGAATTCTAAAATCTGATCTGCAGGTACCTGCCCGTGTGGGATATTTATATTGTCTTCATCGATGTCTATATGATCAAAAAGATGCTGATGCATAAAGTAGTGATAGCTCTGCGCGTGTTGTGGCGACATGGGGTAGTACTCATCAAGATTAAAAGTCACCACATTTTTAAAGCTTAAACCATCTTCTTTATGCAGGCGCACAAGTTCTTCATAAACCTTAATAGGCGAAGAACCGGTTGCCAAACCCAGAACACAAACCTTACCGGCTGCATTCTTCTTTCTTATTAAGGTCGCTATCTCTCGCGCAACAATAACCGAAGCTTCATTTGAATTGTCAAAAATGACATTATGAATTTTTTCAAATCTGGTATTTTCATAAATACCGGCTTCCTGATAACTTATGCTTTTATCCTGACGCATTTCAAATTCAGCAATCATCTTTAAAATTTTTAGAGTTAATCGATCAAAACTGCTTTCTACAAGCAAATTTTTTGACCGTACTTGATTATGAACTTATAAGAATTTATAAACTTATTTAAAAATAATGAATTTATTTCAAGTTAATAATGTCAATTTCGCACAAAGTTTAAAAATTAATGAGCAATGAAGTTAATATAGTTGCAAATGGAAAAAGCCCTTATTTTTTACAATAAGGGCTTTTTAAAATATGTTTAATTCTTTAGTGTGGCAATTTATCTTTAACCAGACCGTAGACAAAAGTTCCCGCTATGGCAGCAACTACAACAATCATTATAGAAATATAACCTGCACCTGTAAGTACATACATTGGTCCCGGGCAAGCACCTGCCAGTGCCCATCCTAAACCAAATATTATTCCGCCCAGCATGTAGCGTGAGAAACCCATTTTCTTGGGTTTTAAAGACATCTCGTGTCCTCCAATTGCTTTTATTTTAAATCTCTTAATTATTTGAACGCCCAGCACACCAATAATTAGGGCAGAGCCCATTATGCCGTACATGTGAAAAGATCCAAACTCAAACATTTCATAAATGCGAAACCAGGACGCGGCTTCAGATTTATACATGATTATTCCAAAAAAGATACCTATAACTAAATATACCAGTGTTTTCATCGTTTAAAATATTAGGGGATAAATAAGGTGAATCATTACAAGACCACCTATAAAGAAACCTATAACCGCTATTAGTGATGGCAGTTGTAAATTACTTAAACCAGAGATGGCGTGACCCGATGTGCAACCACCTGCGTAGCGCGCACCAAAACCAACTAAGAATCCGCCTATTATCAAAATTGCAAGAACCTTAGGACTAGATAAAGCTTCAATACTAAAAATCTCTGTGGGCAGGTAAGCTTTGCCTGCACTCTCAATACCATAACCCTGTAATTTCACAACTACATCATCTGCAATAACAACTGTATTGTCTGAAAGATAATGCGAGGCTAAAAACCCGCCTATTGCGGCTCCTACAATTACAATCAAATTCCACCGTTCTTTTTTCCAGTCAAACCTAAAGAACTCTGCAGCTTTTCCTGCACCTGTGGCAGAACAAAGCGTGCGCAGGTTAGAAGACATACCAAATTGTTTACCTACAAAAAGCAGGAGAAACATAACTAAAGCTATTAACGGCCCGGAAACATACCAAGGCCAGGGATTAGTGATCCATTCCATATTTTAAATTTTGATGCAAATAAAAGAGAAATTGAGAGAGCTTACAGTAACATATGTTACGAAAGTAATTCAACCTTAATAACTATGATCATCAAGTTTTACCTTTCCTCTAAAAGTACGATAAACGAAAAAGGTATAACTCAATACCAAAGGACCTCCAATAGCCACAAATAGCAACATGATCCCTAACGATTTGTCTGATGCTGCTGCATTATACACATTGATGCTGTAATCATAATCTATAGTTGAAAAAAGTAGGGTAGGATAGAGTTCTATAGCTACAAGCACAAGCAATAGACTTATTGTGACCGAAGAGAAGAAGAAAGCTAAAGAGTATTTTTTCTTATTGGCCAGTCGTGGCACGTTTGCAATGCTTAAAAAAGTAAGCAAAGGCACTATAAAAAGCACCGGATTACTGCGAAAATCGTCAGATAAATGCGGAATATAAAGAAGAGTATACAAAGTGGTAATGCCGAAACTTACCATAAAAAAGATCATTCCTTTCTTGAGTAGTTTTGTGAGTTTTGCAAATAATCTGCCTTCGGTTTTAAGTAAAAGATATATAGCACCGTGAGACATAAAAAGGGCAAGTGTAGTTATGCCTGTCATTAATGCGTACGGATTTAGAAACTCAAAGAAAGGACCACCTTCATAGTCAAAATTTTCGCCAATAGCGATACCTAAAAGTATATTTCCTAAAATAACTCCCAGTAAAAATGCCAGCATGATACTGCTAACACTATAGCTTATATCCCAAATTCTGCGCCACCATTTCATTTCTTCTTTGCCTCTAAATTCAATAGAAATCGCCCTAAAGATTATAAAAAGCAGAAAAAGCATAAACGGGATATACATAGAACTGAACAGACTCGCATACATCACGGGAAAACCTGCAAATAAAGCTCCACCGCCTATCACGAGCCAAACCTCATTACCATCCCAAACAGGACCTACTGCATTTAATGCAATACGCCTGCTTTCTTCCTTTTTAAAAAAGAGATGCCAGGCTCCTGCGCCAAAGTCAAAACCATCTAATATAGCATAACCTGAGAAAAGGGCACCAACTACAAGAAACCATAACGTGGGATAATCTATACCTAAAAAAGTAGCCATAATTCTTAATTTCCGGTTAGCATTTCTGTCATTTCACGGGTATGTGGTCTATCGTTGTCATCTTCCTCATCATAAGGACCATGTTTTATTTTTTTGTTTAAAAGATATACAAAAAGTACAAAAAGCAGACTGTAGACCAATAAAAACAGAATTAAAGAAAATACGATCTGATTTGCAGAAACCGCCTGTGAAAAAGCTTCAGAGGTTCTAAGTAAGCCATAAACCACCCAGGGCTGTCTACCCATCTCTGCAGCAAACCAACCCACCTGGTTGGCTATTTGTGGTAAAAGGGCTGTAAAGACGAAAACCCAAAGCAGCCATCGTTTGTCAAACAATTTACCACGCCACCATTGAAAACTGGCATAAAGGGTAATAAAAATGAGGAACATGCCAATAGCGATCATAATGTGATAAAACTGAAATACAGCATTTATTTGCGAAGGCCGTTCATCTTCAGGAAAAGCATTAAGACCGGTAACTGGTGCTTTAAAATCTTGTTTGACTAAAAATGAAAGTCCGCCGGGAATACCAACACCCGTCACTTCCTGACTTTCTTTATCTACCCAGCCAAATAAATACATATCTGCCGGAGCATTTGCTTCAAAATGACCTTCAAGTGCTGCTAGTTTTGCCGGTTGATTTTCACCCACACCATCTGCAGACCTGTGACCGGCCAGTAACTGCGCTAAAGAGAATACAGTTGCAGCGACTAGAGATATTTTAAAAGCCATTTTTGAGATCTTCACGTACCTGCCTTTTAATAAATAATAGGCATGAACACTAAGAATAAGAAAAGCACCAGATAAAAACGCACCTAACCACACATGTATAAGTCTATCCATACTGGACGGATTAAAAACCATAGCCCAGAAATCTGTTATTTCTGCACGCACCTGCATACCGTGACCTACAATGTGGTAACCTGCGGGCGTTTGTTGCCAGCTATTTGCAACAACGATCCAGACGGCAGAGAACATAGATCCCAGAAATACACCTACAGTAGAAACAAGATGCACCCAGGGTTTCACACGATTCCACCCAAAAAGAAGAACGCCCAGAAAACCGCTCTCAAGGGCAAAAGCAAATATACCTTCTGCAGCCAGTGCGCTGCCAAAGATATCGCCTACATAGCGTGAGTAAGTTGCCCAGTTAGTCCCAAACTCAAATTCCATCACAATACCAGTAACTACACCAATACCAAAAGTTAGGGCAAATATTTTTGTCCAGAAGCGGGCAAGAATATGATAATCATCTTTTTTAGTGCGTACATAAAGGCTTTCAAAGATCACCATTATAAGTCCCAAACCTATACTAAGAGGCGGGTAGATGTAATGAAATGCAATAGTAAAAGCAAACTGGATTCTGGCGAGTATTTCTACATCCATGATAGGAGGTTTTGTCCTGTAAATGTACGATTTTATGCCCGAATTAACCGATTTTTAAAGGTGTAAAACCAGCTAAAAATGCATAAAAAAAGCAGTTGTATTGCTACTTTTTAGGGTAGTTCTACAACTGCTTTCATCAAGAGTATTTTAAATGTTCTAGCTAAACTGTTTTACGTTCTCACTAAGGTCGTAAACAGGTACTTTATCTATTGCTTTGTCTACAATACTGCTTCCTGCCGCACTGCGATAACCACCTGCACAATGCACAACAATAGGTTTGTCTGTGGGTATTTCATCTGTTTTTTCCCGTAGCTCATTTAACGGGATAGTAATGGCATTCTCAAAGAATTTACCTTCTTCAGTCTCGCTGGGATTGCGAATATCTATGATTGTATATGAATCGGGATTTTCTTTAAAAGAATCTAACTCAAAATTATCTGAAGAAACGATCTTTTCATCCTTAAGAGTTGCTACCAGTTTTATTTGAGATTCATAACCTATTTTCGCTACGCGATTAAGCAATTTCCATGCGTTCTCTATGCTGTCTACCACAAGAACAAATTCTTCTTTAGGCTGAACGATAGATCCTAACCAGGTTTCAAATTTGGCAGTATCTGAAACTGCCATTATATTGATGCTTCCCGGTAAATGTTTGGTTTTAAAATGGGCCTCATCACGGGTATCTATAACCAATAAACCTTGCCCTACTTCGTTAATATTTACTTGAAGCGGAATGCCGGCGATGCTTTCATTTAAATTTTGTGCACCGGTTTTATTGATATCAACATCAAAACCAAAATAATGAGGGATGAATGGCTGTGAGTCTAGTATAGTATCAATAAATTCCTGTTCGGTTTGATCTTTAAAAGCCCAGTTGCCCATGCGCTCATTGCCTAAAGTACTAGAAGAATCTGCACTCAGGTTCTTACCACATAGACTTCCCGCACCATGAGCAGGATAGATCAAAGATTCATCAGGCAGATCATTAAACTTCGTCGTAATGCTTTTATACATTTCTTTTGCAAGTTCAAGACGTTTTGCTCGCATATTGCCTGCGTTTTCACGTAAATCAGGGCGGCCTACATCGCCTATGAATAAGGTATCTCCAGTAAATAAGGCTGTGCGATCACCATCTTCTGCCACAATAGTAATACTGTCTGGTGAATGCCCGGGAGTATTTATTCCTTTAAAAGTAACATTTCCCATTTTTAAAGATGAACCATCGTCAAAAGAGGTGTGCTCATAATCTGCTCCTAATAATTTACTTGCGTAAATAGTTGCTCCGGTTTCTTTATGTATTTGCAAATGCGCACTTACAAAATCTGCATGCGGGTGCGTTTCAAAAATCGCTACTATCTCTGCGTTGTGCGCTTCCGCGAAAGCGTAGTAATGCATGGGATCACGCTCTGGATCTACAAGTGCCATCTGGCCCTCACTAATAATTGCGTAAGAGTAGTGCGATAACGGTTTATATTCAAATTGTTTTATCAACATGATGTAAGTTTTATTCTTTAGAGCAAAAATATTGTGGTTATGTGTATGCCACAGTAACTTTAGTTACAGATTGCTATTATTTCAGTTTTGTTTTTTAAAAGGGTAGGTAAGCTGGTTCTTAAAGTCTTTGGGGAAATTCTCATCTCCATTAAAACCTATTTCTATATTTCTACCGCTTTCAGGAACGTAAGCTGTGCCAAACAAGTAATCCCAAATACTCAGGCTTAAACCGTAGTTCATACCGTATTTATGATTAGGTGGTAATTCTTTTGCGTGATGCCAGATGTGCATGTTTGGATTGTTAAAAATATATCCCAACTTGCCATAATTCCAATTTACATTGGCGTGATTTAAATGACCTATGAAAACGGCGAGCATATGAATTACAAAAAATTGCTCAATGCCAAAACCTATCATGGCCAGCGGAATGTACTGTATAGATTTATAGATAATAGTTTCCATAAAGTGAAAACGGAATTGCGCTGCAAAACCCATTTCTTTTACGCTGTGATGTACTTTATGAAACCTCCACATCCAGGGAACACGGTGTAGCATGCGGTGCACATTCCATTGTATAAAATCTGCAATGATAAACATAATAAGCAACTGCGACCATACCGGAAGCGTATTTACGTGAAATGCGACTATATTCTCCACACCAAAAATCGCCAGAAAATCATTAAAAACCTCGACTCCTACATTAGAAATCGCATTATAACCTACGAGAGAAAATAAAAAGAAATTGAAAAGGATATAAAAAGCATCAAGCCAAAATCCCTTTCTAAAAATGGGTTGTTTTGTGCGCCAGGGTAAGATTATCTCAATAAGAAAAACCAGAATTGAGAGTGCCAGGAGCCAATAGAAATAGTTGGTCCATGACGGGTTTGTGATCTCATCAATAAGATAATAGAAGTACCCTACAAAAGAGTCTATTATTATATTGAAGTATTTAGACAAGAGTTCTCATTTTAGTTTTGCAAAAATAGAATTATTTAACAATTTAAAAGTTGATTCTAGAAACAATACCTTCTGCAGGGTTAAGTAATGTTACAGTTTTGTTATAGCCAGATAAATACTCTTTTATCGCCCTTTTTGTGCTTAATTTTAAGGGACAAACCTAAAAAATATCCAACTATGAAAAAGACAAAATTAGGAGCAGAACATAAGTACGGACTTGGTGGCGTGCCAATAGGCAATTGCTTTGAGGTTGTGACAGACAAACAGGCTGAAGAAACGCTGGAAGCAGCCTGGGAAGCAGCGGTAAGGTATTATGATACTTCTCCTTTTTACGGCTTTGGGCTGAGCGAAAGAAGATTCGGTCATTTTTTACACAATAAGAAGCGCGAAGAATATTTGCTTTCTTCAAAAGTGGGGCGCATTTTATATCCTACTAAAGATGTCCCTGAATCTATGTGGAATGAACCTTCACCTTTTGCCTATAAATACGATTATACCGCAGCCGGTGTGCGTAGATCTATAGAAGACAGCCTGCAGCGATTAGGAGTAGAGCGACTAGACTATGTTTTTATACATGATTTGTCACCAGATAACGATGAAGATCTGCCAGGAGGATGGGAAAAGCAGTTTGAGATTGCCAAAAATGGTGCAATGCCAGAATTGTCTAAAATGAGAGATGAAGGTCTTATACAAGGATGGGGACTGGGAGTAAATACCATAGAACCTATTTTGAGAACTCTTGAGGTTGCAGATCCTGATATATTTTTATGTGCAATTCAATATTCTATAGTAGAACATAAAGAGGCTAAAGAAAAATTATTGCCTGCCATCGAGAACAGCGATGCAGATCTTATAATTGCAGCGCCTTTTAATGCAGGATTATTGGCTGGTAAGGGACGCTATAATTACTGGGGTAAAATGCCCGATGATATCAAAGAGCGTTATGAAACAGCCAGGCGTATAGCTAAAAAGCATAATGTAGACCTTGTAGATGCTTCTTTACAATTCTCGTATGCGCCAGAAGCAGTTTCAACTGTATTGGCAGGAGCCAGCAAACCGGATCAGGTAAAACAAAACATTGCTGCTTTTGACGTAGAAATACCAGAAGCATTCTGGCAAGATTTAACTAAAGAGGGTATTCTGGAAGAGCAAGACAGTGTACCTGCTTAAATTCTATTCACACAGAAAATACTTATGAGTCCTGAGTAATAAACTCAGGACTTTTTCATTATATCAACTCTTTATAGATAATATAAATACCCATTAGTAGTACAAACCACCCAAAGATTTTCTTCAATTTACTTTCGTTAATAAATTTATTGAGCCAGATGCCTAAAAAGATCCCAATAATTGAAATACCTGTGAAAATGCCTAAGAAAGCCCAGTCAATGGTAAGATTTTGTACGTCTCCCAGAAAACCGATAAGTGAATTAACTGCTATTATTAATAAAGAAGTCGCCACAGCTTCTTTCATAGGTAAACCGGCAAGTAAAACTAAAGCGGGTATTATTAAAAATCCGCCTCCAGCGCCTAAAATCCCCGTAATTATACCAATAAATAGCCCGTAAATGAGAATGATAGGATAATTCATTTTACAATCTACACACTCCTTTTTCTTCTTATTGTTTTTGATCATGGCATAAGAAGCAAGTATCATTACGATTGCAAAAAATACCATGATCCCAATATCTTTTGTTACGGTAATAGAATTGAAACTGAATAATACATCAGGAAATGCAGGTACCAGATAACGTCTGGTTAAATAGACCGCGATAAACGCGGGTAGAGCAAAAACTGCGGCAACTTTATATTTAACTAAACCCTTTTGCATGTTCTGCACAGCACCTACGAGTGAAGAAGAGCCAACAACAAATAAGGAGTAAGCAGTCGCCACCACCGGATTAAGTGCCAGAAGATAAACTAAGATAGGAACGGTAAGAATAGAGCCGCCACCGCCAATAAGTCCCAATACAAGCCCTATAAATAAAGCCCCAATATAACCCAGTATTGCTGTTACTTCCATATCATAATTTATAGCACAAAAGTATATGCCTTGCAAAGCTTTTGCAGTAACAAAGGTTACAAAGCATAAATATGGCAAAAAATTATGAAACTCTAAAAATGTAAGTTCTGTAGATTAAAACAAGACTTCTATTTTGTTGCGGTGTAATTTTATCTTGCCTCTGTTTTCAAGTGCTTTTAGCAACCTGGAGATCACAACTCGGGATGTATGCAGTTCATAAGCGATATCCTGATGCGTGCTGTTTATTACGTTGTCTTTTGTGATCTTAACTTTGTCGCTGAGGTATTTCAGGAGCCTTTCATCCATATTTAAAAAGGCGATGCTGTCAATTGTGTCAAGCATTTCCATGAGGCGGGTGTGGTAACTTTCAAAAACAAAATTGCGCCAACTCTTATAGTTTGCCGTCCATTCTTCCATTTTTTGAATGGGGATCATAATCAATTCTGTATCTAATTCTGCGATTGCGCGTATCTCACTTTTTGTTTGGCCCATGCAGCAACTTAGGGTCATGGCACAAGTATCGCCTTTTTCAAGGAAGTAAAGCAGAAGTTCATCACCCTCTTTATCCTCTCGTAATATTTTGATCGCTCCAGAAATTAGTAACGGCATTGCAGTTACATATTGGCCTATTTCCATGAGTTTTTCACCTTCAGCTATATGTTTTTGTACACCTACTTCACTTATTTCTTCTAACAATTCATTTTCAAAAAGGTGGGCGTATGCTTTCAGATCTTCATTCATTGTTGGCCAATTTGAGTTATGCTTTTTCAAAAGTACTATTTGTTTAAATGATTGTCTTTATAAATTAATATTACATACAAATTGTAGGCAGTTCGCCGCACAAATAGTTATGGATTCAATATCTTAGTCTAAAATCAAAATATGCAGCTTCAGCTTAAGAAATACGTACTTCCGTTAAAACATACTTTTACCATTTCGCGAGAATCGCATGACTTTCAAGATACTTTAATAGCCTGTCTTTCGCTAGACGGAAAAACCGGATACGGTGAAGCTACTTCTAATCCCTATTACGAGATCACTTTTGAAAGCATGCAGCAGGAAATAGAAGCGATAAGGCATTTAATTGAAAGCTTTCCGTTTACAACTCCGGAGATTTTTCATGATTTTTTGATCGAAAAAAAACTAAGCAACTTTAGTATTTGCGCTTTAGACCTTGCGGCTCATGATCTGTATGGAAAGCTTCAGGACAAACCTTTGTATGAAATTTGGAAAACTTCTAACGAAAAATATCCTGTCACTAACTATACCATTGGTCTGGATTCTATTGAAAAAATGGTTGCTAAAATGAAAGAAAAACCATGGCCCATTTATAAAGTGAAATTGGGTACTCATGAAGACGTGCAAATAATAGAAGAACTTAGAAAACACACCGATGCTGTTTTTAGAGTAGATGCAAATTGTGCCTGGCAACCGGAAGAAGCTGTAGAAAATGCCATAAAACTTAAGGATTTGGGGGTAGAATTTCTGGAGCAACCACTTAAAGCTGATAATTGGGACGGAATGCAGGTTTTAAAAACGAAATGTGCTTTACCAGTTATTGCAGATGAAAGTTGCATTGTAGAACATGATGTTGAGAAGTGCGCTCCCTATTTTGATGGTATAAATATAAAGCTCACTAAATGTGGCGGATTAACACCAGCGTTGCGCATGATTAAAAGAGCCAAAAAACTAGGTTTAAAAGTAATGGTGGGTTGCATGACAGAAAGTACTGTGGGCATTTCGGCAATTGCGCAACTGTTGCCACAACTGGATTTTGTTGATATGGATGGTGCAATGCTGTTGAAGGAGGACATTGCAGGTGGAGTCAAGATAGAAAGTGACGGTAAAGTGATCTTCCCGGAAATTGGCGGTAGCGGAATTACGTTATGGGAATGATAAATTTTATAGACACATTCCCGGGCAGAGAAGTTATAATTGATGATAAAACGTATCTCTACTTTGGTGGGACTTCCTATTTAGGTTTGCAATACCATACGGCCTTTCAGGATATTCTTATCGAAAATATCAGGAAATTCGGAACCAATTATGGCGCTTCTCGAAAGGCAAATGTTCAGTTTTCTATCTATGAGGAGGCTGAAGATTATTTAGCAGAAATCACAGGTGCTGAAGCTGCAGTTACTTTGTCATCGGGGTATTTGGCTGGCCAACTCGTTGCTGGACATTTTGATAATTCAGCTTACAAATTGTTTTATGCGCCACATACACATTCTGCGCTCTATAATTCTAACATTGAAGAATACAGTGATTATGAAAGCCTGAATCTAGCATTGAGAAATCATACTGAAACCAATTCAAAAGTTCAACCTGTTGTTTTGCTTGATGCTATAGAATTCAGTGGACTGAATTATCCTGATTTTACCGGACTAAAAACGCTTCCGCTGGATGAAGTGATTCTAATTGCAGATGATTCTCACGGTATAGGAATAATAGGCGAGGATGGCGGTGGAGTTTATAATTATTTAAATACCCTGAATCCTAAAGAACTGCTGATTTGTTTTTCGCTGGGAAAAAGTCTCGGCATTTCTGCAGGTGCTATCCTAGGTACAAAAAAGAGAATTGACGAATTAAAAAACACAGCTGTTTTTGGTGGCGGTAGTCCGGCTTCTCCTGCAAATATTGCTACTTTATTGCAATCACAGGCTATTTTTTCGCAGCAGCGAAAAAAACTACAGGAAAACATTTCACGGTTCAAAACCAAATGCAAGAATTTCGATCAATTCGTGCAATTAAAAAATCATCCCGTTTTTAGCCATAAAAACACTGATTTATCCCTCTTTTTGGCCGATAATGGTATAATAGCAACCAGTTTTGCTTACCCACAGGAAGATTCTCCTGTTGTCAATAAAATAGTCATTTCAGCAGGACATACGCCTGAAGATATCTATAAGCTTACTACTCTTATAAATCAATTCTAATCTGCATCCCACCAGACGCCTTCGTCAATCGGTTTAATAACGGCATTGACTTCATCACCGTTTCGAGTTTGTTCAGAAGAGGGATATTGCGCTCTTCTTATCCATTGGCCGTTAAGAGCAGCGTTATGATTTTCGGGTAATTCCAAACCAATGAACACCGCAGGATTAAAGTCATATCTTCTTAGATCAACAAACGATTCAGGATTTAGAAAAGTGGCAATAAATTTCTCTCTCATGATCAAAGCCAGGGTAAGATTACCAGCGCCTACATCTACAGAAGCATCGGTTATATAAGCAGCACTGTCAGTGGCAGAAACTCCCAGTTTATCCATATTTGCCTGAATACCTTCCATGTAAGCAATATAAGCGGCAGCGGTGGCTCCTACAGAAGTTGAGGTGCCGCCATTCTGAAGAAATAATGCTTCCGCCTGAATAAATTTTAATTCGGCATAACTTCCCATCACAATAGGAGCTGTTTGAGACGAATAATAATTATCTGCACCCAGATTTGTATTTGCACCTATGTTAGGATCACCAAATTCATGTACCCCGCCAGAACCATTTATGGCACCCAGATATTCGTCGTCGTCATCACCAATAGTCACAATTTTTGGCAATCTTGGGTCCATTTCTATAGAAGAGAATGGGATTGCAGAACCATTCATTAAACTAATGAGTTGATCTGAAGCCAAGACGGAAAAATTTCCGGTATTGTTCGGTAGAACAACGCCACTGTTCCATAAGTTGAAATTTCGTGTGTTGTAAACTAATTGAAAATCATCGGCGTTTGAAGAGAACGCGTTTGGTATTGCACTTAATGCCTGAGAAACAGCTGCACTTTGATCAATTTCGCTTAAATGAATGGCATATCTGGCTTTTAAGAAATAAGCTGCTTTAATCCATTTTGCCGTATCACCGCCGTAAATAAGATCATCGTCTCCCGGAGTCATCCCAGAACTATCACTGGCTCCCAGCAGGCTAATAGCATCATCGAGCAAAGTATTTATTTGATCATAAACCTGCTCTTGTGGATTAAATGAAGGTGTAAAATCTCCTTCACCCATTGTCGCCATAGAAGCCGGAACATCACCCCATTGATCCGTTGCCAGCCCCAGATTTACAGCCTGCAATATTTTGGCAATACCAGAGTAATGAGATGCGTTCTCGTTTTCGGCTTTTTCAGATAATGTATTTATATCGGGTAACGCCTGCAAATAAATAGAACTCCATGCGCCTGCTATTTGAGTTTCCTCCTGTGTATCTGCACCAGGTTGAAAATAAGAAGCAAGCTGTTGCGAAATTTGACACATGCTTGATGCAACCTGATAGAATCCTGAAGAGGTGTAGTAAATAGAAGTTGGCAGCATGTCTGCCGGAGCAATCGCATCTGTCTGCTCTTTATTAGGATCAACATTATCGCCCAGATAATCATCGCAGGCTGTAAAAATTGCGGTGACACTTAATAAGATGAATATATATTTAACTGCTTTCATAGTCTAAAAATTTAGGTTTACACCAAAGAGATACGATCTGGTATTGGGAATATTGAGTCCGGTAAAACCATAGGCGTTAGTTCCCGCGCTAAACTGGCTTCCTTCAGGATCGTAACCTCTAAAAGGTGTATCAATCCACAAATTAGTTCCCGTAAAGCTAAATGTTACCCTGTTAAATGGGATTTGATTAAGTATTCTGTTTGGTAAACTATAAGATAAAGTCACATTGCGCAGGCGCCACCAGGAAGCGTCCTCAACAAGAATTTCTGCAGCACGGTTATAAATATCAGAACTGCGGTAGTAATTCTCATCAATATTTACAGGAATATTATTTGGTGTACCATCGGCGAGAACTCCGTCAAGAATAACGCCGTCTTCACGTTGTTCGGTAATAGCAACCACACCGTTACGTATGCTGTTGCGTTGACCAGAATCATATATTTCCCCGCCTTCTTTTCGTTCAAATAAAAATGAAAGAGACAAATCTTTATAGCTTATTGTACTGCCTATGCTTCCTAACCAATCTGGCATCGCATTTCCTACTTTTACCAGATCTGATGGACTACGGGCAACTACATGAGGAAAGCCGTCATCACCTATTATCCTGTTACCTGCATCATCATAAGCCCAGGTATAACCAAAGAGGTCACCTGGAGCGCCGCCTACCTGAAGTTTAGAAACTATACCTGCAAAACCGCTATCAGCAAAAATAATCTCGTCTATACCTGCAGGTAGAGAAAGTACTTCTGCATCAACTTTTGACCAGTTTAAGGTGATATCCCATTGAAAATCATTGGTTTTTATGGGGGTTATATTTACTAAAGTTTCTATACCTTTATTTTCTATCTCCCCGGCATTGAGCACAAACGTATCAAACCCGGAAGATTGAGCTACCGGAACCGGCAGGATCTGGTCTTTACTATTTTGTTTGTAATACGTTACATCAAAACCAAAACGGTTATTAAAGAATCTGAATTCGCCACCAAACTCATACGAAGTTGTACGTTCTGGTTTTAAAACTGCCGAACCTCCCTGACTATCGCGGGAATACCCATCAATATCACCATAAGGAAAATTAGAAGGTCTGTCATAATAAACACCCACATACGGTGGCGCATCTTTACCAACTTCTGCGTACGAGGCTCTTAGCTTTGCATAACTTAAAAAATCTGGTAAGGTTCCTGTGTCCTGAAGGGTTTGAGAAAGTACGTAACTCAAACTTACAGAAGGATAGAAAAAGCTTCTGTTCTCTTTAGGAAGGGTGGAAGACCAGTCATTTCTTCCTGTGGCGTTAAGGTAGAGTGTGCTTTTATAATCAAGCCGAAGATCGCCAAATACACCTACAATTTTTCTTTCGCTTCCGCCTATGTCATTAAAATAATTTGTTGCTTCATCGTATGCGTTGAGATTGTCAGGATTGAGACCTTCTGCGCGATTAGTAAGTCGTTTTGATTCTATATCTGAAATTTGATTTCCCAGCAGTAAAGTAGCTGTAAGATCTTCGTTGATCTTCCTATCAAAAGTCACAAAAAGATTAGATGTTATTTCGTTATAATTTAAACCTTCGTTCACAATAAAACCGCCTGTAGCAGAACCAGGGTCGATATCTGGCGGGACAAATCTGTAGCGCTCATCGTGGTAATTATCTATACCTAATTGATATTGAACCGTAACCCAATCTGCGATTTGATAGTTCAGTTTCATATTAGACAGGATGCGGTTTACTTTGCTGTCTAAATAACTAACTTCAGCAAAATAACGTGGATTATCAGCAACGCCGGCGGTATAGTTTTTCTCTGTTCCATCGGGTAATAAATAATCATTCACGTCTATAGTAGGTGACCAGTAAGAAAGCGAACTCATAATTGACTTATCGCCACCATTAGGCAATCTACCATCAGAATATATGTAAGAAAAAGAAGGTTCTATGCTAAATTTATCTGTGATGTTTACCGTCCCGGAAAGTTTTATCGTTGTGCGGTCATAATCTGTATTAGGTACAATCCCTTCTTCATCAGAGCGAGAAAGTGAGCCAAAATAGGTGTAGCTATCGCCACCGCCACTTAAACTGAAAGAATTTGTAGACTGATATCCTTTTCTAAATAAATCCCTGAAATTGTCATAAATCGGTTCATTTGGGGCATATTTCGGTCCCAGAGACCAAAAACCGAATGTATTCCCATTTAAATAATCGTAACCTGTAGGCGAATTAATGTTGGGTACAGAAACAATTTCACCGGCACGTCCTTCTCGCCAAGTCTTCTGCACATCAGGAGTTTTACTTACTTCGTTAAAACCAACTGTACTTTTTAGATTAAATGTCATCTCACCGCTGGCTCCTTTCTTTGTTGTAATGACGACAACCCCGTTAGCGGCTCGTACGCCATACAAAGCAGTAGCTGCCGGACCTTTTAGTATAGATACGCTTTCAATATCATTGGGGTTGAGGTCTGCACTACGGTTTGTAAAAGAGAATTGCTCTGATGATGACGGAGCATTAGAACCTGTACTGGGTAAAACGCTACCTGTAGGGCTCTCGTTACTTATTGGGATACCATCAACTACAAATAATGGCTGATTATTTGCGGAAGGATTTAAGGATGTAATACCACGTATTATTATACTAGAACCCGCTCCTGCAGCACCACTGGTAGAATTTATTGTTACTCCGGCGACTTTACCCTGAATCCCACTTAATACATCGGTGTTGCTGTTTCGCGTAAGCTCATCGTTGCCTATTTCTTGTACAGCATAACCTACAGATCGTTTTTCCTTTTTAATACCAAGGGCAGTTACAACAACTTCGTTAAGTTGCTGTGTATCTTCCTGCAGTACAACATTTATCGTTTTTTGCTGTCCCACAGCGATTTCCTGTGATTTCATCCCGATATATGTAAATTTCAAAATATCAGAAGGAGTAGCGTTTATCTGGTAATTACCGTCAAAATCTGTAGTAGTGCCTGTGTTATTTTTTTCAATAATAATAGAGACGCCGGGAAAGGGCATTCCTACAGCATCTGTTACTTTTCCCGAAACGATTTGTGCGGTTGAATTATAAATTGAAAAGAGGAGAAATAAGACAAAAGTAAAGTTCTTCATAATTACTTTTTGGTTAGTTGATAACCTCTAAGTTGAACAAAAAAGATTTAATTAAAAACTTTTTGTTCATAAAAAACTCTGATTTGTAATTAATTGAATTTTATGGTCCTCTTTTTGTTGAAAGCCTATTATTAGAATGTTTAAATAAAAAATCGGGATTTTACACCTAAAAATCGTCTTTTACGAGGTGAAATCGGGAGGTGTTTTTTTCGCTTAAAGCGAAAAATTAACCAATCAATTTTCCTGAAATATAATATTATTTAAAAGAATATATAATATTTGAAATTCTATAAAAAAAGGGAAATGGAACAAGAATTACTCAGGCTTATTTTCAAACAGCAGACGCGACTTTGATAAATGAGCGCCGTCTTCCAGTTTACAGATAAAAGCTACGAGATCTTCACGCAATTTGCAATGTAAGTCCCAGGATGTAGAAGCATCTTTAGCACTACAAAGCGCTCTTATTTTCATCGCTTTTTCAGTGACCTCTACAACTTGCACGCTGGGTGGATTCTCACGGTCCCAATCATCTGAATTCTCGAGTAGTTCTTCAAATTTATCACGTACTTCCTGCACATTTATTCTATAATCAGCATAAAGAATTATCGGCTTAATTTGATGTGCACTTGTCATAGACCAATTTTCAAAAGTTTGTGTTACCACCTGTTTTAATGGTACAATTAGGCGTCGTTGATCCCATGTTCTAACTACCATATACGTAAATCGAATATCTTCTACATAACCCCAGTCATCATTTATAATTACGGTATCACCTATACGAGCCGGGCGTGTAAGAGCAATTTGAATTCCTGCAATAATATTACCCAGCGTGCTTTGTGCCGCAATACCCAGAATTACGGTTGCAACTCCGGCAGAAGCCAGTAGTGAAATACCCAGTTTTTCAAGGGATCTAAATTGTGAAAGAATGACAGAGCCGCCTATAATTATGACCAGAAAGGTAATTACTCGCCGCGCAACAGAGACATAGGTTAGCATCATGCGCGCTTCAGAATTTTCTTCGGGATTTGTGTCACCTATTTTATTTTCGGCCAGATAGAGCATAAAAGAGTCTATAAATCGCATTATAAACCAGGTAATTGCACCAATTACGGTAATAAGTAAAATCGCATAAAGTGTGCTTGCGAAGGTTCCGCCAAAGGAAATAAGCTTATTAAGCGTCACATAAAAAAAGAGAACACCTATTGCAAAACCAGCCGGCACAGCAAGTTTTTTAGCAATTGTGTTCATCCACGATTTTCCAGATTTTTTAAAAATTAGTTTAAGAATGTAGATGCAGAATCTGCCTAAGTAATAGGATAATAATATGAGAATTAAAGTACCTGCAAATTTCCAGATAGGCATGTTCCATAAACGTATTCTTGCCCAGTCTGGCATCATGCGGTCTAATTGTCTGGGGCCGTACAGCGCATACAAACTGTCTATATTTTCAACCGTATTTGAAGAAATTAACCAGAACGCACCAAAGTCTTTATATTTTACACGTTGCAACCTGAGAACGGCATCCCGCCCCTCAATATCTATCTCACCAAAAACTACACTTCTGCGCGGGTTGCCCGCTATTGCCTGATTAGTTGTTGTCTGAATATCGGTTTGACCATCTGGCCTGTCTGAAAGACCGCTCCAGTCTATTTTTACTCTTTGGTTTAATACGAAATAGAGCTTCTCTGCTAATTCTGCAGCCTCTTCTATAGTAGTGTTGTCAGGGAGTAAATTGAGATTTAGAGCGTAAGCGGCATCTTCATAATTTCCGTTTCTGGCGCTGATCACAAAATGCTCAAGAGTAGCCTGTGGTGACTGAAAATTAAATTTATTAGGCGGAAGACCTATACTTTTATTCAGTCGGCTTAGTATATAATATGCTTCGTTATACTCTCTTATCGCATTAGGTTCAAAATTTCCGGTTTGTGAGGTGGTCTCTTCTGAAGGAGGAAAATCCTGATGCTTTTCTACCTTAGAAGTATCGGCCTGAAAAGCCCTTAAAGGGAAAGATAAAACGAGGTTGAAAGTTAACCAAAGCGTAAATATGGGGGAAGTGAAGATTTTCATTGTGCATAAATTAAGCGCATTTTTATTCAAAATTTATTACAATTACGTTAAAATAGGCTCTAGCCGACTAATTATCGCTCATTCATCACCTAAAATCAGCGCCCCTGGATATACTTATTTTTCTTCAAACTGATGTTTACTTAACAGGATTCCCACATCTTTTAATGGCGGAATATGAAGTAAAATAACCGTTACGATTGCAGCTAGAGGTATAGCAAGCAGCATCCCGATGATACCCCAAATCATGTTGCCAATGATTACTGCAAGAATGACAAAGAAGGGATGCAGATCTACACGATCTCCCACTACATAAGGCTCAAGCACATAACTTTCTACAAACTGTGCCACAGAAAAAGTGAGCACTATACCTATTAAAACACCTGTTTCACCAGATGTAAGATACCCAAGGCTCATGGCTATAAAAAATGCTATGAGATTACCAATATAGGGCAGGAGAGAAAGTATGGCTGCTAAGATACTCACAAGCATAAAATTACTCACACCAGAAATTCCCAGGCCAATGGCATATAATACAGAAAGAAGTGCTATAAGAATTAACTTACCCTGCAAATAATGGGGAGCGACCTGTGCAGATTTATCAATAGCTGTAGTAACGCGCTGTCTATTCTTTTCTGGGAAGGCACGTAGAATAAATACTTTAAACATATGGCGATAACTCAGCAGGAAAAATATGTAGATAAATGTAAGAAGATAATTGCCTAAGAAACCGCTAATACCAGCCAGTAAGCTTCCTGATTTTGATCCTGCAGATGATTGGCTCGTAAGTGTTTTCTGTTTTTCCTGATTTAATTTAAGATCATCTTCAGATATAGGTAATGTTTGTACCGCCCAGTTCTTTAGTTTTTCAACTTTAGGTTTCATGGTTTCTTTGATGTTAGGCCATTCATCTACAAAAGATTTGATCTGAATAGAAATTAATGCAGCAAAGCCCAAAGAAATCAAGAAGAAAAATAGAGCCGCAAGTAGCGCCGTGGCAGATCGTGAGAGTTTCCTTTCAACTTTTTTTGCAAGAGGTAATATGATTAAGCTCAATACAACTGCTGTGATTAAAGGAGAGAAAAATGATTGTGCTTTAATTAATCCCGATATTAAAAAATAGCTCCCAATTATAATACCAAAGGAGTAGCAAAAGATTTTGAAGTATTTATTCATATATAATTTTTAAAATCTGGAAAGAAATTACAAAAATCAAATCTATTACCTACTTAACAGTTTGTTAGAACTAAAAAATAAGCATTAGAAAAGGGTCTTATGAATACAAGGTGGTCTTAATTATTAATAAGTGATGATGATCTTTGTCATTTTTCATACGCATTGAGGTCTGTAAATTTGATGGAATTTTAAAAACCATCTGATGAAAACCAAGATTTTAATTCCTATAGATTTTTCTAAAAACTCACTTAATGCACTTATTTATGCTACAGAGTTGTATAACAATAAAGTCTGTGAGTTTTATGTAGTAAACGCCTATTACCGTTCAGGTTTTTCTGCAGATAGTTTATTGATTCCAAAACCTGATCATGATACACTGAATGAAATGCGATCTGCATCAGAAAACAATATGGATTCTGTAAAAACATATCTGGAATCTCTTCCTAAAGATTGGGCGCATACATTTCATTTCTATTCAGAATTTGGTTCTTTACTTGATGTTCTTAAAGATCAGGTCGAAAAAAAAGATATTCAACTTATTGTCATGGGTGCTAAAGGCGAGAACAATTCTCAAAATTTAGTTTATGGCAGCAGAACAGTGAGTATTATGGAAAAAGTACGCAATTGCCCAGTGCTTGTAATTCCTCATAATACCCAGTCTAAATATCCTAATGAGATCGTATTTCCTACTAATTACGCCACTCATTATAAACATGCTGAACTTAATCATCTTATTGAAATATCAAAGATTTCTCATGCTCCGGTAAGGATTTTACATGTGACTAATGCAAATGAATTATCGAGTGAGCAGCAAGAAAACAAAGAATTATTAAAAGAAATTTTCACAGGTATAGACTATACATGTCATACGCTCACAGGCAGTGAAGTAGAATTAGGGTTGAGGCATTTTGTAGAGAGCAGACAGAGCGGAATGATCGCTTTTATCAATAAAAAGCACAAGTTCTTTGATAGTATTTTTTCCAAATCACTGGTAAAAGATATGGGTAACGCTATGATAGTTCCTATTCTGGCACTTCATGATTTAAACGGCTAGAAGTATGTAAATATTCACATTTAAAATCTATAATTATGAAAGCACTTGTTTATCATGGTCCAGGCGAAAAATCATGGGAAGAAAAACCAAAACCTGAAATAAAAGAGCCTACTGATGCTATTGTAAGAATCAGTAAAACCACAATTTGTGGTACAGATTTGCATATTATGAAAGGTGATGTTCCTACTGTTACAGATGGGCGTATTATTGGTCACGAAGGTGTGGGCATTATTGAAGAAACCGGGAGCGCTGTAAACTCCTTTAAAAAAGGTGACCATGTATTGATTTCCTGTATAACCGCATGTGGTAAATGTGAATATTGCAGAAAAGCAATGTACTCACATTGTGAAAATGGCGGCTGGATCTTAGGTAATACCATAGATGGCACTCAGGCAGAATATGTACGCATTCCATATGCTGAAACCAGTTTATATCCTATCCCAGAAGGATCAGATGAAGATTCTCTGGTAATGTTGAGCGATATTTTACCTACAGGTTTTGAGTGTGGGGTTTTAAAAGGCAGAGTTCAGCCTGGTGACACTGTAGCTATAGTAGGAGCAGGACCTATAGGCATGGCGGCTCTTTTGACCGCACAATTTTTTAGTCCGGCAAATATAATAATGATTGATCTTGATGATAATAGGCTGGAGGCTGCTAAAAAATTTGGAGCTACCCACACGATCAACAGCGCAGATGGTAAAGCGGTAGAAAAAGTGATGCAATTAACTAAGAACAGGGGAGTAGATACCTCTATAGAAGCGGTAGGGGTTCCTGCTACTTTTGAACTTTGTGCCAAAATTGTCACAGCAGGAGGTTACGTCGCTAATATTGGGGTTCACGGTAAAAAAGTTGATCTGCATTTAGAAACGCTGTGGTCACATAATGTTACAATAACCACCAGATTAGTAGATACAGAAACTACGCCTATGTTATTTAAAAATGTTCAATCAGGTAAACTTGATCCTAGCCAACTTATAACCCATCATTTTAAATTAGACAATATCATTGATGCCTATGAAACCTTTGACAATGCTGCCAAAGAGAAAGCATTAAAAGTTATCCTAACTAATTAATTTGTCAATAACGAGAGAGGTTTTCTAAAAGAAGGTTTTTCACTGAATGTATTCAGTTTCTCAAAACTTCACCTATTAGAAGCCTCTTTCTATTATTATAAAATGGAAGATATAGTTCTGGTAATCCTGTGCGCTTTTATATCAGGCATCACGATATTCTTAGGAGTTATTATAGCTTACTTTTTTAGATAAACCAGATACTACAGCAGCCTTGATGCTATTCTCTAGAGGCGATATTATATATCTAATATTCCAGGATATAGCACCTATCTCAAAACTTGATAAAAACCGGCTTTCCGCTCTTTGTGCAAGTCTGGGCTTTTTATTTAGCACGATAGGGTTTAAAATAATGGGGTAAATTTTCTTTTCGCTTAAGCTAAATTCTTTAAACTCAATAAACACCAAATTGGTATAACAAACAGAGAATTAGCCTAAAAAAGAGCGATTTTATATAGAAAAAGGGAGGTTTTTACCTCCTTTTTCTTTGCCATATTTCAGGCTTTATGTGTTTATTTTCTACATATCACGCAACTTGATTTTCGAATTTTAAATGAATTTTTTAATTCAATCGTTGTAGTCAACAAATTCATTAAACCATTTATTTCAAAGGTGACATTCGTCATTTTATAAGACTCATTGCGGTTGCAACTTTGTCCTATAATTAAAAACAATCACCATGAAAATTTTAGGTACTTATCGTTTAACCACAATTCTGGTTATCTCTTTTCTAAGTCTCAATGCATCACTTCTAGCACAAACCTTTACTCTTCAAAAATCAGCTTCGCAAATGGCGGTTTTTGGTACTTCTAACCTACATGACTGGGAACTGACGGTAGAAAACATGCAGGGAACAATTGAAGTAAAACAAGAGGGAAATGTATTAAAGAGCATTAGCAAATTAGACTTATCAATTCTGGCAGAGAGCTTAAAGAGCGGCAAGAACGGGATGGATAAAAACACATTTAAAGCTCTCAATACAAAAGATTATCAAAATATCACCTACAAATTAAAATCTGTAGAAAGCATTAATGCCAAAAACAGTGGAGAATATACAGTAAATACCACAGGAGATCTTATGCTGGCAGGGGTTACTAAGCCTATTTCTTTAGTCTTTGACGCTAAGATCGTGCAAAGTAAGATTACACTCTCCGGAGAGAAAGAAATCAACATGACCGACTATAAAATTGAACCTCCAAAAGCATTGTTTGGCACCATTACAACAGGCGAAAAGGTCATAATTAAATTCAAAGCAACTTTCACCAATTAATATTTAACAGTTTAAAAATCAACATCATGAAAAATTCAATAAAATATTTTAGTCTTATTTGCCTGTTTTTATTTGGAATGGCCGTACAAGCTCAAAGTCAGCGTGACTTAGATAACTACAGAAAACCAGACAAACGCGGGATAGATCAATTTGAAGCTCCTAAGGATACTATAACAACCTTTGATGGTCTTCATGTAAGAATAGGAGGTGCATCTACTTTGCAATATCAATCTATTGATCACGAGAATTCAGGTAATACTGCAACTCCGGTTTTGCAAGATATAGGTGATAATTTTAATCTAGCTACAGCAAATCTTGATCTGGACGTTGCTTTATACGATGGCGTTAGGATGCACTTGCGTACATATCTTTCATCACAGCACCATACAGAAACCTACGTAAAAGGTGGGTACATTCAAATAGATAAACTCGATTTTATACAAAAGGGTTTTATGGAAGAATTGATGAACCATATGCGTGTTAAAATAGGACACATGGAAAATAACTACGGTGATGCTCACTTTAGAAGAACAGATAATGCAATGGCTCTCTACAATCCTTTTGTGGGTAATTATTTGATGGATAGCTTTACTACTGAAGTAGGAGCAGAAGTATATCTTTTTAATGACGGCTGGTTAGGAATGTTAGGTGTTACTAACGGTAAATTAAATCAGGCTGTTACAAATCCTGAAACTACAAGTCCTTCATTTTTAGCTAAAGTAGGCTATGACAATACGGTAGCACCAGATCTAAGACTACGATTAACAGGGTCTATCTATAAAACTAATCAAACCGGAAGTGCTTATTTATATAGTGGTGACCGTTCTGGATCAAGATATTATAATGTTATGACAGCAGCAGATGGCACAGGTGATGGTTTTCGTGCAGGACGTATTAATCCCGATCTTAAAAATGAAATGACATCTGTAATGATTAATCCATTTTTAAAGTATAAAGGCTTAGAGTTCTTTGGAATTTTTGAAACTGCAACCGGTAAAAAATCTACAGAAAGTGATAATCGCACCTGGAATCAATATTCTGGAGAATTAGTTTACCGTTTTGGCCCTACAGAGAATATTTATGTAGGAGGAAGATATAATCTTGTTGACGGGGAACTGGAAGGTGGTACAGATGTAAGCGTAAATCGTTTTCAACTGGCTGCAGGATGGTTTATGACAAAAAATATCTTGATGAAAATAGAGTACATGACCCAGGACTATAATGATTACCCTGTAATAGACATTCATAATGACGGTAACTTTAAAGGCTTATCTTTTGAAGCAGCTATAAGTTTTTAAAGCATGATTGGTGAGTAAAGGTGGGGAGAAGGTATGTCTCTTCACCTTTTAAAAATTATCAAGATGAAATCGAAACTATTTTTCCTAATGATTCTATGTGGCGCATTTGCTTTCGCGCAAAGCTCATATACTAAAAAAGCTGTAGAGGTTCTTAAAAGCAGTGAGTTAAATATAACAGGCAAAACCAATGTAAATACGTTTACCTGCAGGTTTAATACTGATTATCTAAAACCATGTCAATTAATTTCTTATTGCGATAAGAATGGCGTGATCACTTTTAAAAATGCCAGCCTTGTACTCAATGCGAAAGGTTTTGATTGCGGAAGTAAAGGGATAAATAGAGATTTTCAGAAATTATTGAAAACAGATGAGTATCCTGAAATAACTTTAGAATTAATTAAAGCGACCATACATAGAGATAAGTTAGTAGCACAGGTTAATATAACAATGGCTGGTAAAAACAAAGAATATAATGTTCCTGTTGTGGTAAGTGAAGGTGATTATCAAACTTTTAATGGTGTGCTTTCTTTAAAACTTAGTGATTATGAATTATCACTGCCTACAAAGCTTTTTGGATTGATTGTTATAAAAGATGATATCGAAATCAATTTTAATATTGCAGCTCAATTTCAAGATATACAAAGATTTACCCATTCTCAAAGTAATTAGCCTTAGAAAAAGTGGCTTAAAAAGCTAAAAATCCGCTGAAATCGATCGATTTTCAGCGGATTTTTTAGTTGAAACTTTGTCGGGATGAGAGCACGTTATTGGCAACTATCACCCCAGTTATATCAATGTTTTTGACCTGTTAATAAAGGAGTTACACCTTATTGCCGATTTCTAGTCAAATAAGACTAAATGATTGTATCTAAAATTAAAATAAAGGTAAAAAAATTATTCTTTAAAAATCAATTTTTAAGTAATCAACTATTGTTTTTTTTTGCATAAAGCTCTATTAGAAAATACTTTCCTGTTTCGGTAAATTCAATATATGTCTTATTTGATTAGTCAGTTTTCGCTCTGCCCAAAATACTTTGTGCCTGGGTCAATCTATCAATTGTTGCTTTAATTCAAACAGTTTCTAAAGTCTTTGGCATTCTAAGCTTTTTACAACTAAAAATTTATGCAAGAGTTTTAGAGAATAAGCTTATTGATAATATGGGCAGATTAGATCTGGTAATTATAGAGAAGGAAAGACGTAGATGTAACTAATTTAAATTCTCTTATACAAAATGTTTATAATTTTTCTTAAAAACCATTTTATATTTATAGTTTTAAGTGATTTATGACTAAAAGTAATCTTATTCAAATTAATAAACGGTGGGTTGAAGAAGAATTAATTTCCCACCTTACAGAAAAGATAGGGAGTAAGGTTAATATGAGGGTTTATACTATTATGCCTTCTTCCACTCAGATGGATTATCTTTCTTTAAGTAATTTCCTTTCTAAAATTATTCCACATTATGTTTATAGTATCAAAGAAATTGAAAAAGATATATCCAGACAACATAAGCGTAATGAAGTTGCTATTCGAAAAGCAAATCCAAATATTGAGGAAGCAGATATTTTGAATTTAGTTGCGGAGGAAAGTGAACGGGTTGAAAGGGACACATGGAGTCAAATCTTTAATCAAAGCCGTATTTTTTTTCGTAAAAAAGGTGAGAGTTATATAGGCGGAAAATATGGTGAACTTTTACTTTTTGCCTTGGTAGAAAGTGTTCTTGGTTGTAAAATGATTGCGCATAAAATAAAACATTTGACAAATGTAAATGATGAGGTAAAGGGAAGTGATGGTGTTTTTTTAGGTGATTACAATAATGAAAGAGCTATTTTGTTTGGTGAATCTAAAATAATGCAAAGCTTATCCGGGGCTATAGTAGATGCGTTAGGATCAATAAATAGATATCATAATGATCGAGAAAGTGCTCATAATCGGAATCACGAACTTTTAATTGCTCGGGATAATATCGATACATATGAGATAGATGGTGTTGATATTGATGAATTGTATGATCGGTTAGATCCAGAAACTGAAGCTTATAAAAGTCAAATCTTAGTACACCCTATAATTTTAATGTACGAGCGTGCTTTTATTTTGAAAATTCAAAAGAAAGCTACCTCAAGTGATGAGTTCAAAGAATTAATTTCAAAGGAACTTGTAAAACGGTTAAAACAGAAACAAGAGGTCTTTGATCTTGTAACTAATCATATTAAAAATCAAAATCTAGAACATAGTTTTTTGGATTTTTTTCTTTTTCCGGTTGATGACGTATCAAAATTTAGGGCTGCAATGGATGATAAGTTGTTATAGGGATGGAAGGAGATAAAACTTTACAACATCAAGCCTATAATCATACTTCTCTTCAGGAAGTTTTTTCTGCTATAAATTTAAACTTTCTTCACAGCAATTATTTTGCTTATACAATAAATAAAGAAAAAGAAATTGATTTCAAACTCTTGAGGAAAGCTGTATGGTTGTGTTCAATATTAGCAAATAGTGATATTGAAGCTCATAGAATAAGAGCACAGCGATTTGCATCACTTCTATATCTAACCAATGCAGAAAAGAAAGAAAATACTTATATTATAGGCTTATGTTACATTCTATTTTCTAGAATAGGTAATTTAACAGCTACTCGTTTTTTCAAGGAATTAATTTCGGATGCTAACTCCACAGAAAGTCCATTCCCATTTCTTGGTTATGACGGTCTTTTATCCCTAGAATTAAGTTTACAAAGACAACATAATACTATTAGCACAGATACGGGTTCTGTTTTACTTACTTCTTTCCAAAAGAAATTATGGAATGGGTTAAATGAAACATCAAACTTAGCAGTCTCGGCACCAACTTCTTCTGGAAAGTCCTTTATAATTAAACAATATCTAGCTGAAGTTTTTTTTATAAGAAATACTTATAAAGCACTATTTGTTGTTCCTAGTAGAGCTTTAATAAATCAGGTAAGTGAAGAATTTAGAATTGAGCTTAGAAACTCCAATACTCTTATACGTACTGCTTTCATTGGAAATGATGATGAAAAACCTGAGAAAGAAGAAGCCTTCTTAAAAGAAGTTTATCGAGAGCCAAAGGTTCTCTATATTCTTACTCCTGAAAGATGTATAAAATTATTAACTGCGGATTTAGAATCTAAAATAAAACTAGATTTTATTTTTATTGACGAAATTCAAGGTGTGGAGGACGAGCAAGGTCGAGGAGCAACTTTTGAAAATGTTTTTGAAGATTTATCTATTCAGTTCCCTAAAGCTCAATTAATAACTGCTGGACCACATATCTTAAATCCAGAAAAGACCTATAACGAACTATTTGGAAGAGTGGCAAAATCTTTTGTAACTCAATTATCTCCAGTAATACAATTCAAGAAAATTATAAGGTCTAGCGACTCTCAAAATATAGAAGTAGAAGTGAGAGATGGTATTAATAAACCTTTTTTCCTAGAAGCCGAAACTAATTTTAATGCTGAAACCTTATTTAAAAATGGCACTAACGGTAACATACTTCAAAGAATAATCAATCTTGTTGCACCAGAAAACTCTAATCTCATTTACAGTAATCGAGGAGACTATGCTGAAAAATGGGCACAAGAATATCAAGAGTCTATAGATGAAATGGAAATTCCTGAGCGTGTTCGAGAACTAATAGAATTCCTTAAAGATGAGTTCCATAAAGATTACTTACTAATTGAGTGTTTGGAAAAAGGAGTGGCCTTTCATCACGGAAAATTACCTGATATTATTCGAAAGGAAGTAGAAGAGCTGTTTCAGGATAGGGAAATTAATAATCTCTTTTGCACTTCTACTTTAATTGAGGGTGTAAACTTACCTGCCAATAACCTATTTATTATTACCCCTCGAAAAAATCTTGATGATTTAACAGATTTTGAATTTGGAAACTTAATAGGTAGAGCAGGAAGATTAAGTGAATCTCTTTTTGGGACTATTTATTTTATAGAAAAACCAGATCATAAAGGCAAACTTCCTTCTGAATACTTTGACGCGGACTATGAAAAAGAAATAACAACCTATTCGACTAAGAATATCCCGCAATATAACTTTGCATATTTAGGTTTAAATATTAATGATATAGAGGTATTAAGTGAGGATGGTAAAATAGATAAAAATGGCACTTATCAGCAAAAGCAGCTTACTCTATTTATTAGGAACCGGTATATAAAAAATCCAGAAAATATAGATTATTATCTTACTGGGAAAGGAGTTCCCGAATTATTAATTCAAGATCATATTCAAACGCTCGAGCAAACTTTGAATAGCCTTGAGGTTCCTAGAAAGATAAATATTGAAAATCAATCTATAGACCCAATTCTTCAAAATGAGCTCTACCTAAAAGTCAAAAATGGTGATATTTCAAATTGGGTTATCACACCAAATTCAATTTTAGAGAAAAGAAGACGAAGAGAGGATGTAGAAGACAAACCAAATAGTGACCGGCCTTTCTTTTGGCAGTTACTTACAATATTTCAGGGTTTGGAAAATATTTTTAGCCTAAGCCAAGAGGCATTTGAGCGATACAGTATAATCAATATGAACCCAACTGTTTTAGCAATTCACGCTACTACTTGGCTACAAGGCCTCAGCTATAAGCAACTTATTGATAATGATATTAAATTTTATGCAACTGATAATCGAGTACTGCCTGAAGAACGATTAGATCCTAATGATAAGTATCAGGTTAATAAGCTAATTAATAAAATCATAAAGATAAATTCTTCTGTAGTTACTTACCTACTCGTAAAATACACTAAGCTTTTAGTAGACGTTTTAGATTCTATTTTAACAGAAGAAGAAAAGGAAAAATATAAAATTACAATGGGGCTCCCTACAGCTTTAGAATTAGGGACTCGGGACAAAGATGTTAGAAATTTAATTTCTGGAGGAATCTCTAGATCAGTTGCTATAAGTGTTTCAAAAAAATACAAGCAACTTACAACACATGAATATAGAGAAGCTAATACAATTACTTATTGGTTGAGCACAAAGAATACTATCAATGGTTTAAAACCTATTTACAACAGATACCTAAAAAGGTTGAAACTACTAAAAGAGGATAATAAACAATGATAAGATTGATAACTATTATAGAATATGGGAGTAGCCAAACCACATACATTTAAGTTTACTAATAGAGCTCTAAGAAATATAGATAATCTATTACCAAAATTGAAATTCTCAGTTATGCCCTCTAAGATTGTTAGATGGTTAGAGAATTTTGAGGAGGAAGATCTTAAATATGCTTATGATTTACTTCAAGTTTTTGAATATGTGAATTTTCCAGAGATGCAATATAGGCTTGAAGATTTACTTAAAAAAATATTCTCAGAACTTCAAGATGATGATAAAGCATTAGTGATTCCTTACGGTAAATTTGGCAAAAGTGGTACGTTAGTAACTTATCCACTTAGCCATAGCCCTTTCTATAAAAATCTTGAACACAATGGAAAAATCACTATTAGCAAGGATCTAGAAAAGATAGATGTAGAGAATTATAAATGTATAATTCTGATAGACGATTTTATTGGATCTGGAAAAACTTTTTGTGATGAGTATACAGATGAAGGAATAGAAAAATGGATATTAGGTAGAATTGAACTACCTAAAGTTTGTGTGTTGTGTACAGTTATAATGTCCGAAGGGAAGAATAAAATAACAGATACTTTCAATTATATAGAGGTTTATGCTCAAGAGAGATCTAAGATATTTGATAAAATTTCTTCACCTTTAGTTGCGTTAGGAAACTTCGATAGACACTATAATAATAATTCAAAATATGAAAAATTAATAAAGATTAGTAATAATTATAAGGGGGGATTCAAAAATTCTCAAGGTCTGTTGGCATTTTCTCACGGAACCCCTAATAATACTTTACCAATATTTTGGTGGAGTAATAATTGGGAACCATTATATCCTCGTCATGCTCAAACAAGGATGGATGAAGCAAAAGAATTTAAAAAAGGAATAGCATTTTATATTGGCATTTGTAATAGACTTAATATTGATTTACTTAGTCTGAAAGAATATAGGGAGGCGGCAAATACTGACCGGGTCGAAGAACAACGGAAATATAACACTAAATTAAACCATTCATTAATTGCTTTGATAAAACTAAAGTTAGACGGCACTGAGGATTACATAATATGTCATATATTGGGATTAACTGATCAAGAACTTGATGAAGTCTACAATCTTGCATTAAGCAGAAAATATGTTGATTTATCACGACAATTAACTGTAAAAGCTACAGTTTACTTTAAGAAACTTCAACAAAGAATAAGTAAAGAAAAGTTTAGAGAGCAAACAGAACAAAATTTAAAACCGAAAGAATTAATTTATATTCCAAAAACTTTTAAAGGATTGACATAATGAAGGGTTAGCCAATTCTCGTATTCGAGATTCTCAGGGTAGTATCTTGAGGAGTACTAAAGCTACTTAACAGAAATTAATATGCTATGTTATTTGCTTATAGTATAATTTCAATTGTTAGCTCTTTGATATCTCATAACATAGCATATCAATACTGCGTTAACATTCACATAGAGTAACCTAGATTTATGTCATTCCCCTTTGAAAAATTTATAAAGCAAGCACAAGAAGAAAACAAGTCACAAGATTTTATTAAGGCAACAATATCATATGCAAAAAAATTAGATGATTCAAATTTTCCCGTAATATTTTCTATTGAGCACTTAGCTATGCTAATTGGTGTTCAATCAGGTTATTTGAGACATCTGATAGGTGAAAATAAAACAAATGAATATCAAGATGAACCATATAAGAATTATCGCTATAATTATTTTAAAATAAAGAAAAGAAGAGGTGGTTATCGAGAAATAATGAGCCCATCTAAAGATTTGAAATTTATCCAGAAATGGATACTTGTTAATATTTTAGAAAAACATCAACTCCAATATTCTTGTACTGGATTTAGAAAAGAAATTTCAATAAAGGATAACGCTATACCCCACGAGAAATCGGAACTTATTTTAAAAATCGATCTCCTTAAATTTTTTGATACTATAACTGAAAATAGGGTTTTTACCATTTTTGCAGACATGGGGTATAGAAAGAATTTAGCAGTGGCCTTTGCTAAACTTACTACAGCTAAACATAGGCAAGAGTACTGGAAGACTATGCCAAGGGCTGAACTGGAATTAATGAAGTATGAAATTGGAAGCACGCCCTCTATTTTACCTCAAGGAGCTCCTACGAGTCCTACATTGGCCAATATTCTAGCAAAAACAATGGACTATAGATTTGAACAACTTTCTGTTAGGAAAGGTTTCAAATATACTAGATACGCCGATGATTTAACATTTTCGATTAGAGACAATCAAAAACTCCCTAGTCTTAAGATAATTAGAAGAATAATTTCAGAAGAAAAATTTTTTATAAATGAAAAAAAGATTCAATATTTAAATAAGGGAGGCAAACAATATGTAACAGGCCTCACTACTGCAAATGGTGTGAATGTATCAAAAAAATACAGAAAAGAAATAGGTTCTCATATCTACTATTGCAGAAAATTTGGAGTACAAGATCATTTAAAAAGGATTTCTGAAAAAGGTAAAAAGGCGCAAGGTATTTTGATTTTTCATGACTGGCTTTATGGACATATTTGCTTTATTTCTTCTGTGAATCGTCAAGCTGGCGATAAACTATTGCATGGATTCAGTAAAATTGATTGGTTTATTTAAGAAATTAAATTACCTCCCAAATAGAAAGTACCATTTTTAGTAGCTTAGCGAATATAAAATGAGTAGCAAGAGGATAACCCGCTACGCGAGGTTATGACTACTCATTCTATTGATTTAAGGATGTTTATGTTTTAATTTTTTGGTGAAAGAACTCGAAATTTCGTGAAAAACTTCCTGAGCCCTTGAAAACAGGCAATTTTTTTCGTGAAAAACACTGAAAATGTAAGTGGTATGTAAAATTTAAACAGTCCTCACCCATTCCCCTGCACTGGGTTTCGGTGAAAGAGGTTCGTCCAAAAGGTCTTGAACACAGGCCAAAAATGTCAATTTTGTAGTATCAACTCGAGCTAGACATTGCGGCCTGAGTTCGCTGGGCATCCTACTTAAAATCGCCAATCTTTTACTTTCGTGATTTATTTTCCTTTTGATTCGCTCCAGGCAGCATACCTTTTTTGATAGAAAAAATACAGTATTCTAAATTAGTCGGCCGCATAAACCGGTCGGCTATGCCTTCCTATTTATAGCCCTTTTCTAATTTAGAATCCCGAAAGCAGATACCACTATCAAAAAGGTAATGCGACGGCTCTGGAGGAAGTAAATGAAACAGCCAACACACGTATGCGTAATGATATACTATTGTATTTCAGTTTAGCAAAAAAGGAATATGCTCAAGATGAAATAAGTAAATGATTTTATTTTTCTTTTTCAACAGCATTAGTTTTAAGTAGTTTCTTTAATTTTTCGGGAAAACCGAAGCTTTCCAGATCTTCATCCAGAATGGCCTGGATTTGTTGGTATTTAGAGAGATCGTCGTGGGGTAATAATTCGATAACCAGTTCGAGCACCTGCTGAATTGAAGTATCCGCGCTTTTATGACTTAAGTTTTTGGAATAAAATACTCCTTCTCCTTCTAGTGCTAAAATACAAACTTCAAGTAGCGCCGTGGTACGCATGAGGTGATCTTCAAAATCTTCAAAACGAATCTTTGCAGTCCTAAACCTATGCCGGGGATGCTGTTCTTTCTGTAAGCCGTAAGGGTAATTGGCTATTTTCCTCAGACTTTTGAGCTTTTGTCTATTGATCTTATTTGTTTTCATAATCAGTTGTCTTTAAATAGTGTATTTTTTTCAGCTCCTCAAGTTTCTTATCGGCCAGCTTACGTGCAGCTAGTATAAACTTATAGGTAAGGTGTTCCGCTTTTAGGGAGTCTGATTCAGAAGGATCTTCGTGAATCTTTTCGTTTAAGTTGTAGTGCGCGTGGCAAAGGCGGGAATAGATCAGTTGGGATCGAAAGGATTTTCTTGGGTAGATAATCTTTGAAACTTCTGAAAACTGCTCACAGAGGTGCAAAAGGTAGGGCAAGGAGAAATAGGAGGGCTGATACTCCCAAAAGACGTAGATCAATCCCAGGCAGGCTTGTTGAATGGCCTGGTGCAACAACAGGTATCTACCCTGATTGCTCGGGTTATCCTCGCAGATCGTGGATTTTTCTTCAAAGTAAAGCGCGTGTTCCAGCCTTTTATCCCAGTGCATTTTGATTTCTCGAAATACATCCGGATGGCAGAGGTAAGAGCCCGTTAATTCAAGCCGGTTGTCCTCGCTATACAGTAAGGTGCCTTCCCTGAGTACCCGATTCAAGAAATTGCAGCCGTAGTTGATCTTATTATTGGCTTCTTTGAGGGTATAGTGAATGGAGTAGAGGGTAACCTGTTCCTGAGTTTTATTAAACACTTCATTCATGAAGTATTTCGGATTAGAAACCTGATCGTGGCTTATGATAAGCATTGTAAGCACATAGGTGGAACGCGGTTTTGTGGTTTTTGATAAGATAGTTACAGACTGGTGAGCTATTGTAACCTGAAGCTGCCTGATCAGATACACGGTATGCGCTTTGCACAAGCTGCAGATGACCGCTATTACTTTATGGATTTCAGGTATGGTGCTGGCTAATGTTTTCATACGATGGCGATTAAAGGATTATCTAAACTCCTGCTGAATTGCGTTTGTAAAAACTTTTAAAAGAAAAGCCTTACTTTTGATTAGGTTATAGCGTTCAGGTTGCTGTTATACTTTAAAAGTATAGCCGACCTTACGCGTAATCTACCCCTGCAGCCTGTGAAATACCATGATGAGATTGTGTTTTACAAGCTGAATCAGGAAGAACCTAAGTGTACTAACAAAAACTAATACAAATGACCACCACCAAACCCAATCATATAGGCCGCAAAATCGCTCGCATCAGAGAACTGCGTGGTATGAAACAGGAAACCCTAGCCGAAGAGTTAGGCATTAGCCAGCAAAGTGTTTCAACTCTTGAAAAAAGTGAAACAGTGGAAGATGAAAAACTGGAACGGGTGGCGCAGGTTTTAGGAGTGACTAAAGAGGGAATTGAGAATTTTTCTGAAGAAACAGTTCTTAATATAATCTCTAATACTTTTAATAGTAATGACAGTTCTACATTGAATGCAATTAATATCCAGCCTTCATTCAATCCAATTGATAAAGTAGTAGAGCTGTACGAACGTTTGGTTCAGGCAGAGAAGGATAAGGTGGCTTATTTGGAGAAATTACTTGATAAATAGTTATTTGTAAAGCTTTGAAAAAACTGAGATTAAAGCTTTTTTATAATGTATTACAAATAAATTTATTTTGTAATCTAAAATTTTCACCTAGATGAATATTGAACATGACCCTTCTGAATATATAAGAGGTATCCAACAAATTTTAATTTCTGATAAAAAGAAAATTGGTTTTTTATTTGGTGCCGGTAGTTCTTTAGCGAAGAAAGATTTACGATCATTAACAGTACCTGCCATTGGAAAAATGACATCTGAAATAGTTGATGAATTAGGGTGTGATAATAAAAAATATAAAGATGCTCTATTAGAAATTAAGAATGAGCTAGGAGACCCCAACTTTAATATAGAAACAATTCTATCTAATTTGGAGCAGAAACATTCTTTTATTGGTAATGGTGATTTAAATTCTTTGAATAAATTAGAGTTTGCTGATCTAATTAATAAAATAAAAAAAGGGGTTAGACAGAAAGTAAGTGTTCATCAGATAGATCTATGCGAAATTTCTACCAAGAGGGAAATTAAAAAAATTGTAACAAAAGACATTGTTGAAGAATTAGTTCAAACTGATTTTGCCAATTGGGTAGGGCAAGCAGAAAGAAAGTTTCCAATTGAAATTTTCACAACAAATTACGATTTCTTATTTGAGCTTGGATTAGAGCATAAAGAAATTCCATATTATGATGGGTTCTGTGGAAGTTTGAGAGCTTTTTTTAATCCTGAATCAGTAGAGGATTTTAAATTTCTTACAAATCAAACAAAATTATGGAAAATACATGGTTCCCTTGGTTGGCATTATGACAAGGATACAGAGAAGATTTTAAGAGTAAGTCCAGATGATGAAGATATTTTAATTTATCCTTCAACTTTAAAGTATAAAGATTCAAAGAAACAACCCTATGAAAGCCTTTTAGACAGACTTTCTAATTTTCTAAAACAGGATGATTCCATTTTGATAACCTGTGGTTACTCATGGGGTGATGAGCATATTAATTCACGAATTATTTCAGCTTTAAAGACAAATACAACTTCTCACGTAATTGGTTTATTTTTTGACAAATACAATCAAATAACTGAAGCTTCAACAGTGTCTAAAATAGCAAAAGAGAATCCTAAATTATCAATATATGCATCACGCAAAGCAATAATTGGATGCAAATTTGGAGAATGGATTTTGAAATCCGAACCTAGTTCTGATGATACCGTAAGTTTGAACCTATATTTTGATGAGGATGCTCACTATGATTCAGATGAAGAAAAGAAGGAAAAAAAAGGAGAAGAGGTTTGGACTGGGAAAGGTGAATTTATTTTACCCGAGTTTGGTGCACTTGTCAAGTTTTTAAATTCCATGATTAATGAAAACGAAATAAAAAGACTTGGGAAAAATGTCAAAAAATAGAATTACGGAAATAGGTGAAATTGACAGTATAAGTGGCAATAATATTTCTGTCAGGCTTTTTGACAATATAAAATCCAATATGCCCATTATCGATGGTATCGTATATAGAGTAGGTCAGATAGGATCCTTCGTTAGAATTCCTTTAGGTTATGCTAACTTATATGGTATAGTAACTCAAGTAGGTTCTGCAGCGATTCCCGAAAGTCTTCGAGAATCTTTAGCAAAAGATTACGATTTTATCAAAAATACTAGGTGGATAAACATTGTTTTGGCTGGTGAACAAGTAGGTAGAAAATTTGAACGAGGAGTTACTCAGTATCCTACGACCGGAGACAATGTTCATTTAGTAACTATTAATGATTTAGATATTATATACGGCGGTTATGAAGATGCAAATTCTATTAAAATTGGAAATATTAGTGTATCTGAAACTTTAGATGCTAAAATAGACCTAGATAAATTGATTTCAAGACATTGTGCTATTGTAGGTTCAACTGGAAGTGGAAAATCTAATTCTGTATCTGTATTACTTCAATCAATAGCAAATAGAGAATTTCCAAGCTCAAGAATTTTGGTCATTGATCCGCACGGTGAATATAATGATGCACTATCTAAACATTCAAAGGTAATCGCAGTAAACTCTGTTGAGGATGGTAAAAGATTGGAAATACCATTTTGGGCTTTACCATTCAATGAATTGATGAAGGTTTTTTCAGGTAATTTGTCCGATCAAAATAAAGAATATGTTAGGGAAAAAGTAGTAGATGCAAAAATTAAAAGTGCAGAAGAAAATAATATAGATGTAAGGAAGGAGTCAATTACAGCAGATACTCCAATTCCTTTTAGTCTTAATAAACTTTGGTTTGAGTTAATAGATTTTGAGAAGCAAACTTTCACGGATAATGCTAGAACAATTTTAAGTGATTTAACATTTGTAGGTGATGCGGATCAATTGTTATCTAATGAATATACACCTGCAGGAATGGGTAACTCTCCACCATTTTTGAATATTAGAGCTAAAGGTTTATTAAGCTTTTTGGATAGTATGAGGAATAAACTGAATGATAGCAGTTATAGTTTCCTATTTTCTCCAGGTAAATTAAAGCCAGACCAAAAAGGTAAAATTGATGAAGATTTAGATAATATTTTTTTAAGGTGGTTAGGCGATGTTGCTCCAATAACTATATTGGATTTATCAGGTATACCAAGTGAAATAATGTCATCAATATCTGGCACCCTTTTAAAAATTATATATGATGGCTTATTTTGGGGAGTAAATACTAAAGTAGGAGGCAAAAATCAGCCCTTACTCATTGTACTTGAAGAAGCACATAGTTATCTAAAAGCTGGGGAACACTCCATTTCATCTAGAACAGTTCAAATGATTGCCAAAGAGGGACGTAAGTATGGGGTTGGTTTATTAATGGTTACACAAAGACCATCTGAATTGGATGAAACTGTACTTAGTCAATGTGGCACAATCATAGCACTGCGTATGAATAATTCAAAAGACAGAGGTCATATAAGAGCAGCTGTTCAAGATGAATTACAGAGTATGGTAGATTTACTTCCTAGCTTAAGAACGGGTGAGGCACTTATATCGGGAGAAGCAGTCAAGATACCTTCAAGAGTTAAATTCTTTAAAATTGCAAATGCACCTAAGAGTTCAGATCCTAAACCTTCTCAGAAATGGCTCGTGGAAATTGATAATCCGAAACAAGAGTATAAAAATTTATTAAAATCTTGGCGAAACAAAAACTATAAAATATGAGTTATCCAGAAATGATCCCAGTTAGTTCATCCAATATTGAGAGTATAGGGTATTTTGTGCAAAATCAAGAAGTATATGTTAGATTCTTAAATGGAGGGGTCTATGTTTATAGAGGAGTTCCTGAACATGAATTTCAAAATTTATTATCGGCTCCTTCTTTAGGTTCTTATTTACATAGGAATTATAAAAATGTTTATCCATACGAAAGAATTGAGTAATGCTTAGTATTAATCAAAAGTTGAACAGGGTTGAAATAAAAGAATTTGAAATCAAAAATTAAATCGTATTTAATTTTTTTTATAATCTTCCTTCCTTTGAAAGAGATGGAAAATTAATACGCGCAATTTATATTGGGGTTTTAGCTTTAATGGAAGATAGGATTTCTGCTTTTCAAAACCCGTTTTCATACACTCTTCATACTCTATCCTAGGGGATGTCTTGGAGTTGACCCGTCCTAAAATAGCTATACAGATTAAAAATAAATCCTGTTATAGCTATACAAAGCTATGATCCTAAACAAATTTACTTTTCCCCAAATAATATTAAAGTAAACTCGAATTCTAGATTTATAGAAGTATGAGCCGATTATGGGTACTAATCGGCTCAATTTTTGATTATATTTGAGCCAATTAAACAGATTAATCGGCTCATCATGTATAACTGGCAACACGAAGACTGGCCTAATTTTAAGTATACTACAACTGAAATTGAAGAGAAGCTCTTTGAATTCAGCCAAAGGGCTGGTCGCGTTAATGGTATATTAGAAGGACTCTCAGATACGATGCAAATGGAAGCTATCTTATCTCTGATGGTTGCTGAGGCTGTTAAAACGTCAGAAATCGAGGGAGAATATCTGAGCCGGGAAGATGTGATGTCTTCTATACGAAACAATATGGGTTATGGTACACCCAAAGCGGTCAAAGACCCAATGGCGCGAGGTGTAGGAGATTTAATGGTGCGGGTGAGGCAAAATTTTGCAGAACCTTTAACAGACCTGGCATTATTTGAATGGCACAGAACGCTATTAGGGAGTGCTAAACGCATTAATACCGGGCAATGGCGTAAGCACAGTGAGCCTATGCAGATCGTATCCGGTAGCTGGGGCAGGGAGAAGATCCATTTTGAAGCTCCGCCTTCCCATTTGCTTCAGAATGAAATGCAAGCTTTTATAACGTGGTTTAATGATTCTCATCCAGAAGGAGTCAACCCTATTAAAAAACCACTTATCCGTTCAGCGATTGCACATCTGTATTTTGAGAGCATTCATCCTTTTGAAGATGGCAATGGAAGAATAGGAAGGGCATTATCTGAAAAGGCACTATCTCAAGACTTAAACCGTCCTATCCTGCTGAGTCTTTCTAAAGCTATCGAGCTCGATAAACAAGCCTATTATAAGGCTCTAAAAAACGCGCAGCAGTCCAATGAAATAACCGATTGGATTATTTATTTTGTCAATACTGTTTTAGAAGCTCAATCTCAGGCGGAAGAGCTTGTTTCTTTTACTTTGAGAAAAGCCCGTTTTTTTGATCGCCATAGAAATTCCCTGAACGAGCGCCAGTTAAAAGTGATCAATCGAATGCTTGACGAAGAACCTGAAGGGTTTAAAGGGGGGATGACGGCAAAAAAGTATATTGCCCTTACCAAAACATCAAAAGCTACAGCAACCCGTGATCTTCAGGATTTAGCAGCAAAGAAACTATTTATACCTATAGGGGAGGGACGTAGTACACATTATGAAATCAACTTTGAGGACTAAAGCTTTTTAATAAGCGATCGACTTGAACCCTAGTCTCGTTAAGGGCTTTAGATTATTTTTTATACTTAAAAGATATTAAAGACAATCAAATCAGATCAATTTGAATGTTCATTTAAGTATAGTAAAATATCCGGTGAATAGATCGAATAATTCAGCTGTAAGATACAGGAAGTATAGGGTGAGTTGGTTTGCAAATTACCTGCCCTCAGTTGTTAGTGTGAATCAAATCATAATCGAAGATCAAAATGACTCTTTAGTATTCCTAGCTTCCAATTTCTGCATAAGAGCATCCATATCGTCTCCAACTTTCTTTTGCAATACTCTGGCATAGATTAGAGTTGTTTGGAGCTGTGTGTGCCCTAAAAGCTTTGATACGGTTTCAATGGGCACTCCGTTAGATAATGTAACTGTAGTCGCAAAGGTATGACGCGCCACATGAAAGGTTACGTTTTTATGTATCTGACAAACTTCAATTATTTCTTTAAGGTATTTATTCACCTTCTGATTGCTGTATAAGGGCATTAATTTGCCGGAGATTTCCAATTCCTTATCCTCTATATATTTCTCGACTAGTGCCAGAGCCTGGGGCAGGAGGGGAACCTTAACAGATTCGTTGGTCTTTTCACGTTTAGTATAAATCCACAACCGCTCATTAGAAGCCGGAATCAACTGGTCTTTTCGTAATGCTTTTAAATCTACATAGGAAAGCCCCGTGTAACAGGCAAACAGAAAGCAATCTCTTACGCGCTCGTAACCTTTACTCGTAAAATGTGTTTCCTCAATACGATCTAATTCACGCTGGGTTAAATAGCAGCGTTCCTTTCGTTCAAATTTCAATTTATAATTGATAAAAGGATCTTTAGGCAACCATTCCATTCTGACTGCGAGATTAACCATTTTACGAAGCCGTTCTAAATGCTTCCTCGTACCGTTAATGGAACACGTCTTTCTTTCCTTTTTAGGTTTATAAGTACGTATATAGCGTTCAAACTCTGTTATAAACCGGTAATTTAGATCAACTAAGAAGAAGTCATCTGATTTATAATGATCTAAGAGAAAAGACTTGATGTACTTTTCTGTAGAGTAGTAATTTTTCATTGTACCGGGCTTTAGCGACAATCCCATATTATCGTTGTGGTACTTCACAAGCTCTAAGAGCGTCATACGCTCTTCATCTTCGCCCATATATCGTAATTTGATCGCTTTCGCTGTAATTACTTTACGTTCTGCATGCAGCTCCTTATGCGCGTTTAAAACTTCAGCTTTTACATCATCCATATAGGAGTTGAGTGTGATAAGTTGGTCTGAAGTTTCTTTGGCTTTTACCCGGAGTATATCCCAGTCTTTTACATCAATATCACGCTTTATACTCATTTCAGAGCGCTTTTTATTGACTGTAATTCTTAAATAGATATCCAGTTTGTTGGGATTGTTTCGTTTGGGACGTGTAAAGAAATTAACGCCTAAGGTACTGTTTACGGGCATTTTGTAAGTCTTTTAGTTAAACAATTCTTAGTGAAAGACTACATCCAGATGGCCTAAATGCTATATAAATCTACGATAAATTACACACCTTATTGCACACCGAATTGCCCACATTTGCCTTGATTTTAGATGATATCAAATGATATCAGATGATATCATAAAAAATTAAAAGCCTGCTAATTCGTTGATTAACAGGCTTTTTGATATAAACCGAGGTTTGGTTCGTCGGGATGAGAGGATTCGAACCTCCGATCTCGCGCCCCCCAGACGCGCACTTTAACCGGACTAAGCTACATCCCGATGCCTACTATTAAAAAACAACACAACCTGTTTTTTTAATAGGGTTGCAAATATAGTTATTTGTTAAAAACACCAAAGTATAATTTCAATAAATACCTCTAATCACAAACCCCTTTATTAAATATTTTGATGTTTTCATATTCGTAAAATTATCGCACAGAATTCACAAGTTCTTAATATCTAAATTTATTTAAGTGCTGAAATTATTAATTTCTTAGTATTGAGATTTTTTGTAACTTAATATCAGTTAATTACCGTTATTAATCTAAAACCATGCTGCAATGAAATTACTACTCTATCCATTGGCTTTTCTTTTGTTGTCTCTTCCAGTTCAGCAGAATCAAAATACAAAAACAGATTTTGAAAAAACCTTAAAGGGAACCTGGGAACTTGATAGCTTCTATTATTACGATACAGATAATGAAGTAAGTGATACCATACCTACGACAGAAGGTTACCGTCAAATCAAAATATTTACAGATGACCGTGTGATGTGGACCCGCTTTGTACCTATGGATTCTGTAGAATGGTTTGGTTACGGTCATTATATGGCACTCGACGATCAATTAATAGAAACTTTAGAATATGGAAGTGCATCAATGATGAAAATAATTGATACAATGCGCGTTTTTACATTTGAGCTCACTCTTGATGAAGATAATTTTAGCCAGATCACATTAGATGAAGAGGGAAATAGATTCTCTGCAGAAAATTATAAACGGATTGAATAAGTACCGATTTCATGCTAAAAATGATCAATTTTAGCTTGTTTTAGCCGGTTTTTTGAGTGTAATTATAGAATGTTAATAACGACTTTATAAATGTAAAATCCTTCTTTTTCTAGTATATTGAAAAGGAGTAATTTTACAATCTACATTAAAATAAAGTTAAAATGGCTTCAGAAAGAATTAAATGCCTAATAATAGGATCAGGACCTGCAGGATATACCGCGGCAATATATGCTGCCCGCGCAGATCTGAAACCTGTCATGTACACAGGTCTAGAACCAGGTGGTCAACTTACAACAACTACAGAAGTAGATAATTTTCCCGGTTACCCGGAAGGTATTGATGGCCCTACGATGATGGTACAGCTACAACAGCAAGCAGAGCGTTTTGGTACCGAAGTACGTATAGGTATGGTTACAAATGTTGATTTTAGTGATGAAGTAGGAGGAATTCATAAAATAACTGTAGACAATAATAAAGAGCTCGAAGCAGAGACTGTAATAATTTCTACCGGTGCTACGGCAAAATATCTTGGTCTACCCAGTGAGCAAAAATTGCGCGGTGGCGGGGTATCTGCTTGTGCAGTTTGTGATGGCTTTTTCTATAAAGGTCAAAATGTTGCAATAGTTGGCGGTGGTGATACTGCAGCAGAAGAAGCAACTTATCTTTCTAATATTTGCAAGCATGTTACAATGCTCGTGAGAAAAGAAGAATTAAGAGCTTCTAAAGCAATGCAACATCGTGTCGCATCTCGCGAAAATCTAACTGTTCTTTACAATTCTGAAGTAGAAGAGGTTTTAGGTGATATGGTAGTTGAAGGACTACGTATTGTAAATAATAAGACTTTAGAAAAACATGAGATAGACATTACGGGATTATTTATTGCAATAGGTCATAAACCCAATACAGATATTTTTAAAGGTCAGTTAGAGATGGATGAAACTGGTTATATTATAACCCACAATAAATCTACCAAGACTAATAAACCCGGAGTTTTTGCAAGCGGTGATGTACAAGATAAAGAATATCGCCAGGCAATTACGGCTGCCGGTAGTGGCTGTATGGCGGCTCTTGATGCAGAAAGATATCTTGTAGCTATAGAAAGCGAAGATACCGTTGAGGCATAAAAGAGAATAAGCAGAAGTGTCAATTAATTAAAAAAGCCGCGGTATAATTTTACCGCGGCTTTTTTATTTGTAAAGAAATAGAATTATTAATCTTCTTCTTCTTCATCAACTTCATTCTCAGAATCTTCATCTGCTACCTCTTCATCAATTTTTTCTGGAATTTCGCTTATTGGTTCTTGTAGATCATCGTCTTCATAATCATCTACATCAAAGTTTTCCATAGAGGTTTCTAGCTTCTTACTTACTTTCACGAGATAGATAGTATCTTCTGTTCTCACTTCAACAGCTTCTATAAGCTCGTTCTTAGCATTTCTAAAAGAAATGATGTGATCGTCATCATATCCGTAAGGATATTTATCGACCAGCAGTGAAAGTATTTCTGGTGTAAGTTTTTTAAAATCAACGATTACTCGACGCATAAAGGGCTTTTAAGGTTTGTTCAAATCAGCGATAAATGTAAAAAAAAACGATTTGCATGGGCAATACTATCTCTACATTTTACGATTTTAAATTTTTATAGTAATTGAAAGCTTCATAAATCAAATCATTCGCAATTTCCTGATCGATCGCCGCACTTCCAATGTCATTTAAAAGAACAAAATTTATTCTTCCGTGACTATTTTTTTTATCAAATTTTAACAATTTTATTATTTCATTAATATCTTCTTTTTCAAACGCTATTTTATCATAGTATTTTTCAATTTCCTGTGAGGTTTCATCTCTCATTTCAATTGAAAATTGGGCTTGTTGAGCAGAGAGGTAATTTGCCAGTATCATACCTATGGCGATTGCTTCACCGTGAAGCAAACGTTTCTTGACAGGATGTGTTAAAAAATACGATTCAATAGCGTGACCCAAAGTGTGACCGTAATTTAAAGTCTTTCTTCTGTTTTTTTCAAAAGGATCTTCAAGAACAACTTCATTTTTAATTTCTACAGATCTATAAATCATTTCGCCTAGAGCGTCAATATTTTTATAGTCACAGTTTTTCACATCATTCCAGTAATCTAAATTACTTATTAACCCATGTTTAAGCATTTCTGCAAAGCCAGATCTTAGTTCTTCTGTAGATAAAGAATTGAGGAATTCTGTGTTTACTAAAACCATTTCAGGATTACTTATCACACCTATCTGGTTTTTTAAATTACCAAGGTCTACTCCGGTTTTTCCACCTACAGATGCATCTACCATAGACAATAGAGTAGTGGGCACGTTTATATAATCTATACCTCTTCTATAGGTACAAGACACAAAACCACCTAAATCTGTCACAACGCCACCGCCTAAATTGATCAAAACACTTTGCCTGTCTGCATTTAACTCAGACAATACATTCCAGACACCGGTGCATGTTTCAAGATTTTTAAATTCTTCACCGGGATCTATTTCTATGACCTCAATAGTGGTTTCAGTCGCAATATTAGCTAAAAAAGGAGCCAGGCAATGCTCATGCGTATTGCTGTCTACTAAAACGAAGATCAGGCTATAGTTCTTTTTGTCAAGGAGTTCATTCAGCTTATTATAACCATATTGGTTAAACACGACTTTGTAATCCTTGGCTTGTATAAAATCCATAAAAGTTGAAAAAAATATTGGGTGGGAAATTACTATCTTTTTGTAAAAATGCGATTATAATGTAAGTATATTTGCCGACATTTTTTTGCTATGCTAGAGAACAAAATCTTTGATAACACAGAAGCGGCTTTCGCTTTAAAGTCAGACAGCGAACTAGAACGCGCTTATTTTCTATTTAAAATGATCTCAAAACAACCGCTGGTGCGTATAGGTACAGCAGCGACTCGTTTTGCATTGAATGCTAATCTTCCTGTAGAAAAGTTGATTAGAGCAACCGTTTTTGATCATTTTTGTGGTGGAGTTAATGAAAAAGATTGTCTTAATGTCGTAGATCGTATGTATGAGAAAAATGTGCATTCTGTACTTGATTTCTCTGTTGAAGGAAAAGAACTTGAAAACCAGTTTGATGAAGCGCTGGAGCGTGTTCTTAAGATTATCGAGTTTGCAGAAGATAAGGATGCGATGCCTTTTTCAGTTTTTAAGCCTACAGGATTTGGTCGTTTTGAAATTTGGCGTAAAGTAACAGAAAAAGAGACTTTAACTGAGGCAGAAGAAAATGAGTGGCAACGCATACAACAACGTTTTGATAGAATCTGTACAAAGGCAAGTGAGTGCAATGTTGCATTACTTATAGATGCAGAAGAAAGCTGGATGCAAACTGCAGCAGATGATCTTGTTACCAAAATGATGGAAAAGTATAATGTGGAAAAACCAGTGGTTTACAATACATTACAATGTTACCGTTGGGACAGGTTAGAATACATGAAGAATCTGCATCAATACTCTTTAGAAAAAGGCTTTAAACTAGGAGTAAAAATCGTGAGAGGCGCTTACATGGAAAAAGAGCGTGCTCGGGCAGAAGAAAAGGGATATGATTCTCCTATATGTAGAGATAAAGGAGAAACTGATGCCCATTTTAATGCTGTTTTGGTCTATATTTTAGATAATTTAAGTGATATTTCTGCTTTTATTGGCTCGCATAATGAATATAGCAATTATCTGGCTATAGAATTAATGCAGCAAAAAGAAATTGCAGTTAATGATCCCCGCGTATGGTTTGGTCAATTATATGGTATGAGTGACCACATAAGTTTTAATCTAGCCGCAAAAGGTTACAATGTTGCTAAATATTTACCTTTTGGGCCTGTTAAAGATGTTATGCCTTATTTGATACGCAGAGCGGAAGAAAATACTTCTGTCGCCGGTCAAACAAATAGAGAACTTACTCTTTTAAAGGAAGAGAGAAAAAGACGAAGTCTTTAAAGTTCCTCAAATTTATCAATGACCACATTGTCTTCACAATTGGTCACTTTTGCAGCAAACCGTTTATTTGCAGAGTCATCGGTTTCAATATAAAAGTGGCCGCATGGTTTTTGTCTGGGTTTGCTTTTTGAGAATACCACATTACCATCCTCAAAGAGCAACCTTACGTTAGTTGTATCTATTTCTAATGCTGTCATGTCTTCTTTAGCCTGATCTGAAATAGTATATCCCTTTGTTCTCATATTCTTAAGTGCTCTTGCATTAGGCATATAATCACAAGAAGGTATTTGTGTGCCACTGCCTTTTAAAAAGAAAGCAAGCAGAATTAAACCTATTGAGAAACCTCCCAAATAGTAACCAAATCTATGTAGTATTTTCATGAAAAATTGAAATAAAATATCTGAGGAGGACCTGAGATACTTAAAAGAAAACTAATTTATTCAAGGTTAACCTTGAAGTATTTAAATATCGATTATTGAATCTGTGCTATGATTCTGAATTTTAAAAGAACAATAAATTGATGTCTCGATATGGTAAATCAAACCAATCTGAAACGGACTTGCTGGTTAAAATTCCGCGGTAAAAGTACAACCCACTTTTCAAACCTCTATCAAAACGAAGCGTATTTTCTAGTCCGCCATTTTCAGCTATATTAAGCAGATAAGGGGTAAAAATATTACTTATTGATAATGAGGCCGTTCTCGCATAACGTGCCGGTATATTTGGCACACAATAATGCACAATACCATGTTTGGTGAAGGTAGGATTATCATGAGAAGTTACCTCGCTGGTTTCAAAACACCCACCCATATCAATACTTACATCAATGATAATAGCTCCATTTTTCATGGTTTCTATCATAGTTTCAGTAACAACAATAGGGGCGCGATCTTTACCTCGTACAGCACCTATGGCAACATCACAACGTCTTAAGGCCTTGAGAAGGTTTTTTGGCTGAACTGTAGAAGTATAAAGAGGTCTGCCAACATTTGTCTGGAGACATCTTAGTTTGGTTAATGAATTGTCAAATATTTTGACATTGGCACCTAGACCTAAAGCCGAACGTGCTGCAAATTCACCCACTGTACCAGCACCTAAAATAACAACTTCTATAGGGGGAACCCCGCTTATATTGCCAAACATTAATCCGTTACCTTCTTCACGGGACATAAGTTCTGAGGCTATTAAAATAGAAGCGGTACCCGCAATTTCGCTTAAAGCGCGTACAGCAGGATATGTACCATCTTCATCTCTTATGAATTCAAAAGCCAAAGCTGTTATGCGTTTTGCGGCTAATGCTGTAAAATACTTTTTTGATTGTGTTTTTAACTGAAGTGCGGAAATGAGAACGGCTTGCGGATTCATTAATGCAAGTTCGTCAAGAGATGGCGGCTCAACTTTGAGCACCATTGGGCAACCAAAAACTTTCGCTTTGTCTTTAGTTATTTCTGCGCCAGCTTCTGAGTAATCATGGTCTGAAAATCTAGCATCTTCTCCGGCATTAGATTCTAAAAGAACTCTGTGACCATGTGCAACAATTGCAGCCACAGCATCAGGAGTAAGACAGACACGCTTTTCTTGAAAATGATTCTCTTTAGGAATACCTATAAATAACGAACCTTTTCTTTTTTCTATTTCTAATTTTTCTTCTTGAGGAAGAAGCTCTTCTCGTGTAAAAGGACTATTTGTTAGGGTCATTTGCTGTTAGATGATAGGAGACCCAAATTACGGATAATTTAAGAAAAGCTACAATTAAATAAGTGATCTACTTTAACCCATATACAATGGCTCGTCATCCTCATCCTCATCATCCTCATCATGGTAAACTTCTTCATCTTCAATCACAAAAGATGAAGGACTGTAATTATAATAAGGATCTTTTTTATTTTCTTTTATATCACCTTTTAAGCTGCCTCTTTGTAATTCAGCAAGGTCAATATTGTGTATTTTATCAAATATTTTGGTACGTATAACATAGATAAATACAAAAGCAAGTAGAATAATAGGAGCAAGCAAGTAAATCTCAGTAATATCTTGAGTACGCATTGTGTCTTCTTGAAAAGTGAGATATATCTGAATTACATACATGCAAATAGGAACCAGAATAGCATGATACCACCAGTGTTTACAGGTAAAAAACCAAATCAAGAACAATATTAAAGGTACTATTTTCCCCATAACTATCCATGCTACAACATTTACGCTATAATAAAAGTTACTATCGTATCTAAAATCAAGTCCCAAAATAGAAAAGTTCCAGACTGGTATGTCCGGAACTCCTTCATATAAGTAAAAAAAGTATGGTGACGCTACTAAAAATGCAGCTATAATACTACCCGTGAGTAGGGACTCTGATCTTCGTTTTGTCCAACTGTTTGCTTGCATAATCTGCTTGATGTTCTTGAGTTGCAGTGTAAGTTAATGCAGTTGCACCGGCAATTAATAAACCTAGGAGTAAAGATTTTAATTTCATAATTGTGAGTTTTTGAGTGTTAATGATTTGTTATACAAAGATGCATTAAACACTTTTATTTTGCCAACTCATATAAAATTATTACTTTCGCGGCCTTTTTTTAGTAATTATCAGTTCAACATTTATTGATTTATATTATTTTTTATCCTTTAACGCTTATTAATCCAAATATAAGTAGTTTAAACTACCAATAATAAAAATAGTGAAAGAAAATCCTTTCATTTTATCTTTATTGTTTTAACATTATTTTAACAAATTTATGAAATACTCAAGTTACGCTGCGTGTCATTAATCGATATTAAATTCGCCGAATGAGATTGTGCAGGTAAAAAATTGTTAATTTTTTCTGGCCATTCAATAAAAATCCAGCCCCCTGAAGCAAAGTATTCTTCAATACCCATATCTAAAGCTTCATTTTCATCTTTTAATCTGTAAAAGTCAAAATGATAGATGGGGGTTTCCCCTATAATATTATACTCGTTTACAATAGAAAATGTTGGGCTCGAAGCCTGATCGCTGGCACCTAACTCTTTGCATAAAGATTTAATAAGTGTCGTTTTGCCAGCTCCCATTTCACCGTAGAATAAAATGGTCTTGTGTTGAGAATTTGCTAATACCTTTCTTGCAACTGAATCTATTTCAGACAGGTTATAGACTATGTTCATCAATTTATAGGATTTAAGGGTCCTGCAATATAGAGATTATCTAGGATTTAATACTATAAAAGGAATTATCATTTCCTCAAGTGAAACGCCGCCATGTTGATATGTATTACGATAATAGCTTACATAATGGTTGTAATTGTTAGGATACGCAAAAAACAGATCGCCTCGGGCAAAAATAAATGAGCTGCTCATATTAATACTGGGCAAGTGTATTTTTTTAGGATCTGTGACTGCGAGAACATCTTTATCCTCATAAGTAAGGCTTCTACCGGTCTTATATCTTAAATTAAGACTTGTATTCTTATCTCCAATTACTTTAGATGGATTTTTTACATTAATTGTACCGTGGTCTGTAGTTATAATTAGCTTAAACCCTAATTGCTGCGATTTCTGAATCATCTCAAGTAATGGTGAATTCTTAAACCAACTTTCAGTTAGGGAGCGATAAGATTTATCATTAGAAGCCAACTCTTTAATAACTTCCATTTCAGTTTTAGAATGGCTTAGCATGTCTACAAAATTGTATACAAGCACAGTAAGATCATTATTTTTAAGAGAGTTAAAATTTTCAACAAGTTTTTTTCCGCCCTTAAGGCTGGTTATTTTATGATATTCCCATTTAAGATCGAGACCCAATCTCTTAAGTTGAGCTTCTAAAAATTTGTCTTCATTTAAATTTTTACCACCTTCTTCTGTATCATTTAGCCAGAGGTCTGGATGTCTTTTTTCCATCTCGCTAGGCATAAGACCTGAGAAAATTGAGTTTCTAGCATACTGTGTGGCCGTTGGCAAAATGCTGAAATAGGTTTGCTCTTTTTCCTTTTTGTAGTAGTTGTTTATGATAGGCTCAAAGGATTTCCATTGATCATATCTTAGATTGTCTATTACTATAAGTATGGTTGATGTGTCTTTACTTAAATTGGGTACAACACGTTCTTTAAACAACGTATGAGACATTACCGGCTTCTCATCATCTGTGAACCAATCTTCGTAATTGCGTTCTATATATTTAAAAAACTGTGTGTTAGCTTCATTTTTTTGAGATTCTAAAATCTCATGCATTCCCTGATCTTCAATATTCTCAAGTTCTAGTTCCCAGTAAACCAATTTTTGATAAAGGTCTGCCCATTCTTCATAAGAATTTACCATGGCAAGTTCCATCGCTATCTTTCTAAATTCCTGCTGGTAAGTGCTGGTGGTCTTCTCTGAAACTAATCTGCTGGTATCTAGATTTTTCTTTAAACTGAGCAATATTTGGTGCGGATTGACGGGTTTTATCAAGTAATCGGCGATTTTTGAGCCTATGGCTTCCTCCATTATATATTCCTCTTCGCTTTTTGTGATCATAACCACAGGAAGGGTATCGCGGTTTGCTTTGATCTCATTTAGAGTTTCAAGACCAGTAAGACCGGGCATATTTTCGTCAAGAAACACAATATCAAAATTCTCTTCTTTAACAAGATCGATGGCTTCAGTACCACTTTGACAGGTTGTTACCTCATAATTCTTCTTTTCAAGAAATATGATATGTGGCTTAAGTAAATCGATTTCGTCGTCAACCCAGAGAATTTTTATAGCATTCATAGTGTATCTTTGTTTAATATTAGGGCATATATGACCGATTTTCAGCCTAAAAAGCCCGATTTTAATTCTAATTGATTTTTGCTTGAAAAACCAGCACAAACTTACGATAATTAACGACCCTATATATGGGTTTATTACCATACCAAAAGGCGTTATTTTCGACTTGATCGAGCATCCGTATTTTCAGCGCCTACGCAGAATTTCGCAAATGGGCATGTCATATCTCGTTTATCCCGGGGCACATCATACCCGCTTTCATCACGCACTGGGTTGTCTATATATTATGGATAAAGCCCTGCAGGTGCTTAAGAGCAAGGGTGTTGAGATATCTCATGAAGAACATGAAGCAGCGATGATCGCTATTTTACTACATGATATAGGTCACGGTCCTTTCTCGCATGCTATGGAACATAGTATTGTAGAAAATATACATCATGAGCAGATATCGCTTCAATTTATGGAAGCTTTAAATGAGGAGTTTAACGGAAGTTTAACGCTGGGCATCAATATATTTAAAGGTGTTTATCAGCGTACATTTTTTAATCAACTTGTTTCTGGCCAATTAGATATGGATCGTACAGACTATCTCAAAAGAGATAGTTTTTATACCGGTATGGCAGAAGGTAATATTAATACAGATCGTATTCTGGCTATGCTTAATGTAAAAGATGATAAGCTGGTAGTAGAAGAGAAAGGAGTTTATACAATAGAAAAATTTCTTGTTGCCCGTAGGTTAATGTACTGGCAGGTATATCTACATAAGACAAGTCTTGTGGCCGAACAAATTCTTGTGCGCGTATTAAAAAGAGCCAAAGAACTCTCTAGTATGGGCGTTGATTTAAAAGGTAGTAGTGCTTTAAAGTTTTTTTTAACTGAACAAATTACTGAGTCAACTTTTAACGATAAGGCGCTTGGTATATTTGCTTCTCTTGATGATTACGATATAATTTCTGCAATGAAAGAGTGGGTTCATCATGAAGATTTTGTGTTAAGAACTCTGTCTGAAATTATAATTTATAGGCGTTTGCTTCAAATAAAAATAAAGAAGAAACCGTTCTCAAAAGAGTTTATAGAACAACAAATAAATAAGGTTATAGATCATTGTAATATTAGTAGAAAAGAAGCGCTCTATTTTGTTTTTGGCGGTACCATTTCTAACCAGGCATACACTTTTAAAAAGCAGGGAATAGATATTCTTACCAGAAAAGGTAAGGTGGTAGATGTTGTTGCAGCCAGTGATCAGCTGAGTTTAAAGGCGTTGTCTAAAGAAGTTATTAAAAACTATATCTGTTACCCTAAGTATAAAGATTAACCCTTTTTTTCTATTTTTGCGATAATGAAATTTACAGCTGCACAGATTGCTGGGATTTTGGAAGGTACCGTAGAAGGTAATGCTGATGCCGAAGTCTCAATGCTATCAAAAATTGAAGAAGGAAAACAGGGTTCGCTAACTTTTTTAGCAAATCCAAAGTACACTCCTTATATATATACAACCCAAGCAAGTATTACTATAGTAGACCGCGATTTTCAGGTTGAACAGGAAATCACAACAACGCTCATACGTGTTGACGACGCCTATAAATCGTTTTCGAAACTACTGGAATACTATAACATGGTAAAACTGAATAAGACAGGAATTGAAAATCCTAGTTTTATTTCAGAAAGCGCTTCTTATGGTGAGAATATCTATTTAGGTGCTTTCTCTTATTTAGGCAGTAATGTAAAAATAGGAGAGAACGTAAAGATCTATCCCAATGTTTATATAGGCGATAATGTTACAATAGGTGATAACTGTGTTATTTTTGCCGGAGCTAAAATTTATTCGGAAACGATAATAGGCAACGAGGTTTATGTACATAGTGGTGCTATAATAGGTGCAGATGGTTTTGGTTTTTCACCAAATGAAAAGGGAGAATATAGCAAAGTACCTCAAACAGGTAATGTTATCATAGAGGATAATGTAGATGTAGGTGCAGGGACAACTATAGATAGAGCTACATTAGGATCTACTATCATCAGAAAAGGGGTTAAACTGGACAACCAGATACAGATAGCTCACAATGTTGAAATAGGCGAGCATACAGCCATAGCCGCACAAACGGGAATAGCAGGATCAACAAAAATTGGTTCGCATTGCCTTATAGGTGGCCAGGTAGGTATTGTAGGTCATATAACTATAGGCAACCGTGTAAAAATACAGGCCCAGTCTGGTATTTCTAGAAATTTAAAAGATGATGAAGCAGTGCAGGGTTCGCCGGCACTATCATATGGAGATTTTAATAAATCATACGTGCATTTTAAAAATCTTCCATCTATTGTACAACGAGTAAACAATTTGACAAAAGATATCTCCCATGATAAGTAAGACCAAGGGAAAACAAAAAACAATCGCCGGTGAAGTCTCTTTAACCGGCGTTGGTTTGCATACAGGTAAAAATGTTACCCTTACCTTTAAACCAGCCAAAGAAAATACGGGTTATGCTTTTAAACGTGTAGACCTGGAAGGACACCCGATCATAGAAGCTGACGCAGACTATGTTACCAGTACAGAGCGAGGTACCAATCTTGAAAAAATGGGGGTTACAATTCAAACCAGTGAGCATGTTCTTGCAGCTTGTGTTGGTTTAGATATTGATAACATCATTATAGAACTTGATGCTTCTGAACCTCCTATTATGGATGGTTCTTCAAAATATTTTATAGAAGCATTAGAGAGTGTAGGGCTGCAGGAACAGGAGGCTTATCGTGAAGAATATGTGGTAACAGAAGTTATCAATTACTTAGACGAGCAATCTGGGAGCGAGATCATGTTAATGCCTTCAGATGAGTACCAGTTGACCACTATGGTTGATTTTGGTACAAAAGTTCTGGGTACTCAAAATGCAAGCATTAAGAGTATTACTGAATTTAAAGGCGAAATATCTAATGCGCGTACATTCAGCTTTCTTCATGAGATAGAGATGCTTCTTGATCACGGTCTTATTAAAGGGGGTGATTTAAATAACGCAATTGTATACGTTGATAAAGAGCTTTCTCCTGGCACGATGGATAAGTTGAGAGAAGCCTTTAAGAAAGATAATATTTCGGTTAAACCTAATGGCATACTTGACAATCTAACACTTCATCATCCCAATGAGGCTGCCAGACATAAACTCCTTGATGTAATAGGTGATCTTGCTTTAGTGGGAACACATATAAAAGGTAAGGTTATTGCTAATAAACCCGGGCATTATGTAAATACACAGTTTGCTAAAAAGCTCAAAAAAGTTATACGTCAGGAAAAGAGAAATAATATACCTACATATGATTTGAGCAAACCTCCCGTTAAAGATGTAAATGCCATTATGGAAATGCTGCCTCACAGGCCACCATTTCTTTTGGTAGACAAAATATTAGAATTATCAGATCATCATGTGGTGGGCTTAAAGAATGTCACTATGAATGAGCCATTCTTTGTTGGTCATTTTCCGGGTGCTCCTGTTATGCCAGGTGTGCTTCAGGTGGAGGCTATGGCACAGACAGGTGGTATTTTAGTATTAAGTACAGTACCAGATCCTGAGAATTATCTTACCTATTTTATGAAAATAAATAATGTAAGATTTAAGCAACAGGTTTTGCCGGGAGATACTTTGGTTTTTAAATTAGAATTATTATCACCTATACGCCGCGGTATATGTCACATGCAAGGATATGCTTACGCGAATGGAAAACTCGTCACAGAAGCAGAACTTATGGCGCAGATTGTTAAAGTAAAGAAAGAAGAGAAGTAGTATGAATCAGCCATTAGCTTATGTGCACCCAGGTGCAAAAATTGCAAAGAATGTTGTAATAGAACCTTTTACAACTATAAATAATAACGTCGTCATAGGAGAGGGTAGTTGGATAGGATCTAACGTTACTATTATGGAAGGTGCACGTATAGGTAAAAATGTAAATATTTTTCCTGGAGCTGTGATTTCTGCTATTCCTCAGGATAAAAAGTTTGATGATGAAGATACAGTTACTATAATTGGTGACAACACAACCATAAGAGAATGTGTCACTATCAATAGAGGGACAACAGATCGCATGAAAACCCAGTTAGGTAAAAACTGCTGGATAATGGCTTATAGTCATATAGCGCATGATTGCATTGTAGGAGATAATTGTATATTTTCAAATAACAGTACATTAGCCGGTCATATTCAGGTAGGAGACTATGTTGTACTGGCCGGTATGGCAGCAGTACAACAATTTTGTACTATTGGTAGCCATGCTTTTGTAACTGGTGGTTCGCTTGTGCGAAAAGATGTGCCGCCATATGTAAAAGCAGGTAGAGAACCTTTATCTTATGTGGGGATTAATTCCATCGGACTAAGAAGAAGAGGTTTTACCACGGAAAAAATTCGGGAAATTCAGGACATTTATCGCATTTTATACCAGAAAAACTACAATAATACGCAAGCAGTAAATATTATTGAAGCCGAAATGGAAGCTACACCAGAACGTGATGAGATACAACTGTACTTTTTAGATTAAATGTCATCTCACCGCTGGCTCCTTTCTTTGTTGTAATGACGACAACCCCGTTAGCGGCTCGTACGCCATACAAAGCAGTAGCTGCCGGACCTTTTAGTATAGATACGCTTTCAATATCATTGGGGTTGAGGTCTGCACTACGGTTTGTAAAAGAGAATTGCTCTGATGATGACGGAGCATTAGAACCTGTACTGGGTAAAACGCTACCTGTAGGGCTCTCGTTACTTATTGGGATACCATCAACTACAAATAATGGCTGATTATTTGCGGAAGGATTTAAGGATGTAATACCACGTATTATTATACTAGAACCCGCTCCTGCAGCACCACTGGTAGAATTTATTGTTACTCCGGCGACTTTACCCTGAATCCCACTTAATACATCGGTGTTGCTGTTTCGCGTAAGCTCATCGTTGCCTATTTCTTGTACAGCATAACCTACAGATCGTTTTTCCTTTTTAATACCAAGGGCAGTTACAACAACTTCGTTAAGTTGCTGTGTATCTTCCTGCAGTACAACATTTATCGTTTTTTGCTGTCCCACAGCGATTTCCTGTGATTTCATCCCGATATATGTAAATTTCAAAATATCAGAAGGAGTAGCGTTTATCTGGTAATTACCGTCAAAATCTGTAGTAGTGCCTGTGTTATTTTTTTCAATAATAATAGAGACGCCGGGAAAGGGCATTCCTACAGCATCTGTTACTTTTCCCGAAACGATTTGTGCGGTTGAATTATAAATTGAAAAGAGGAGAAATAAGACAAAAGTAAAGTTCTTCATAATTACTTTTTGGTTAGTTGATAACCTCTAAGTTGAACAAAAAAGATTTAATTAAAAACTTTTTGTTCATAAAAAACTCTGATTTGTAATTAATTGAATTTTATGGTCCTCTTTTTGTTGAAAGCCTATTATTAGAATGTTTAAATAAAAAATCGGGATTTTACACCTAAAAATCGTCTTTTACGAGGTGAAATCGGGAGGTGTTTTTTTCGCTTAAAGCGAAAAATTAACCAATCAATTTTCCTGAAATATAATATTATTTAAAAGAATATATAATATTTGAAATTCTATAAAAAAAGGGAAATGGAACAAGAATTACTCAGGCTTATTTTCAAACAGCAGACGCGACTTTGATAAATGAGCGCCGTCTTCCAGTTTACAGATAAAAGCTACGAGATCTTCACGCAATTTGCAATGTAAGTCCCAGGATGTAGAAGCATCTTTAGCACTACAAAGCGCTCTTATTTTCATCGCTTTTTCAGTGACCTCTACAACTTGCACGCTGGGTGGATTCTCACGGTCCCAATCATCTGAATTCTCGAGTAGTTCTTCAAATTTATCACGTACTTCCTGCACATTTATTCTATAATCAGCATAAAGAATTATCGGCTTAATTTGATGTGCACTTGTCATAGACCAATTTTCAAAAGTTTGTGTTACCACCTGTTTTAATGGTACAATTAGGCGTCGTTGATCCCATGTTCTAACTACCATATACGTAAATCGAATATCTTCTACATAACCCCAGTCATCATTTATAATTACGGTATCACCTATACGAGCCGGGCGTGTAAGAGCAATTTGAATTCCTGCAATAATATTACCCAGCGTGCTTTGTGCCGCAATACCCAGAATTACGGTTGCAACTCCGGCAGAAGCCAGTAGTGAAATACCCAGTTTTTCAAGGGATCTAAATTGTGAAAGAATGACAGAGCCGCCTATAATTATGACCAGAAAGGTAATTACTCGCCGCGCAACAGAGACATAGGTTAGCATCATGCGCGCTTCAGAATTTTCTTCGGGATTTGTGTCACCTATTTTATTTTCGGCCAGATAGAGCATAAAAGAGTCTATAAATCGCATTATAAACCAGGTAATTGCACCAATTACGGTAATAAGTAAAATCGCATAAAGTGTGCTTGCGAAGGTTCCGCCAAAGGAAATAAGCTTATTAAGCGTCACATAAAAAAAGAGAACACCTATTGCAAAACCAGCCGGCACAGCAAGTTTTTTAGCAATTGTGTTCATCCACGATTTTCCAGATTTTTTAAAAATTAGTTTAAGAATGTAGATGCAGAATCTGCCTAAGTAATAGGATAATAATATGAGAATTAAAGTACCTGCAAATTTCCAGATAGGCATGTTCCATAAACGTATTCTTGCCCAGTCTGGCATCATGCGGTCTAATTGTCTGGGGCCGTACAGCGCATACAAACTGTCTATATTTTCAACCGTATTTGAAGAAATTAACCAGAACGCACCAAAGTCTTTATATTTTACACGTTGCAACCTGAGAACGGCATCCCGCCCCTCAATATCTATCTCACCAAAAACTACACTTCTGCGCGGGTTGCCCGCTATTGCCTGATTAGTTGTTGTCTGAATATCGGTTTGACCATCTGGCCTGTCTGAAAGACCGCTCCAGTCTATTTTTACTCTTTGGTTTAATACGAAATAGAGCTTCTCTGCTAATTCTGCAGCCTCTTCTATAGTAGTGTTGTCAGGGAGTAAATTGAGATTTAGAGCGTAAGCGGCATCTTCATAATTTCCGTTTCTGGCGCTGATCACAAAATGCTCAAGAGTAGCCTGTGGTGACTGAAAATTAAATTTATTAGGCGGAAGACCTATACTTTTATTCAGTCGGCTTAGTATATAATATGCTTCGTTATACTCTCTTATCGCATTAGGTTCAAAATTTCCGGTTTGTGAGGTGGTCTCTTCTGAAGGAGGAAAATCCTGATGCTTTTCTACCTTAGAAGTATCGGCCTGAAAAGCCCTTAAAGGGAAAGATAAAACGAGGTTGAAAGTTAACCAAAGCGTAAATATGGGGGAAGTGAAGATTTTCATTGTGCATAAATTAAGCGCATTTTTATTCAAAATTTATTACAATTACGTTAAAATAGGCTCTAGCCGACTAATTATCGCTCATTCATCACCTAAAATCAGCGCCCCTGGATATACTTATTTTTCTTCAAACTGATGTTTACTTAACAGGATTCCCACATCTTTTAATGGCGGAATATGAAGTAAAATAACCGTTACGATTGCAGCTAGAGGTATAGCAAGCAGCATCCCGATGATACCCCAAATCATGTTGCCAATGATTACTGCAAGAATGACAAAGAAGGGATGCAGATCTACACGATCTCCCACTACATAAGGCTCAAGCACATAACTTTCTACAAACTGTGCCACAGAAAAAGTGAGCACTATACCTATTAAAACACCTGTTTCACCAGATGTAAGATACCCAAGGCTCATGGCTATAAAAAATGCTATGAGATTACCAATATAGGGCAGGAGAGAAAGTATGGCTGCTAAGATACTCACAAGCATAAAATTACTCACACCAGAAATTCCCAGGCCAATGGCATATAATACAGAAAGAAGTGCTATAAGAATTAACTTACCCTGCAAATAATGGGGAGCGACCTGTGCAGATTTATCAATAGCTGTAGTAACGCGCTGTCTATTCTTTTCTGGGAAGGCACGTAGAATAAATACTTTAAACATATGGCGATAACTCAGCAGGAAAAATATGTAGATAAATGTAAGAAGATAATTGCCTAAGAAACCGCTAATACCAGCCAGTAAGCTTCCTGATTTTGATCCTGCAGATGATTGGCTCGTAAGTGTTTTCTGTTTTTCCTGATTTAATTTAAGATCATCTTCAGATATAGGTAATGTTTGTACCGCCCAGTTCTTTAGTTTTTCAACTTTAGGTTTCATGGTTTCTTTGATGTTAGGCCATTCATCTACAAAAGATTTGATCTGAATAGAAATTAATGCAGCAAAGCCCAAAGAAATCAAGAAGAAAAATAGAGCCGCAAGTAGCGCCGTGGCAGATCGTGAGAGTTTCCTTTCAACTTTTTTTGCAAGAGGTAATATGATTAAGCTCAATACAACTGCTGTGATTAAAGGAGAGAAAAATGATTGTGCTTTAATTAATCCCGATATTAAAAAATAGCTCCCAATTATAATACCAAAGGAGTAGCAAAAGATTTTGAAGTATTTATTCATATATAATTTTTAAAATCTGGAAAGAAATTACAAAAATCAAATCTATTACCTACTTAACAGTTTGTTAGAACTAAAAAATAAGCATTAGAAAAGGGTCTTATGAATACAAGGTGGTCTTAATTATTAATAAGTGATGATGATCTTTGTCATTTTTCATACGCATTGAGGTCTGTAAATTTGATGGAATTTTAAAAACCATCTGATGAAAACCAAGATTTTAATTCCTATAGATTTTTCTAAAAACTCACTTAATGCACTTATTTATGCTACAGAGTTGTATAACAATAAAGTCTGTGAGTTTTATGTAGTAAACGCCTATTACCGTTCAGGTTTTTCTGCAGATAGTTTATTGATTCCAAAACCTGATCATGATACACTGAATGAAATGCGATCTGCATCAGAAAACAATATGGATTCTGTAAAAACATATCTGGAATCTCTTCCTAAAGATTGGGCGCATACATTTCATTTCTATTCAGAATTTGGTTCTTTACTTGATGTTCTTAAAGATCAGGTCGAAAAAAAAGATATTCAACTTATTGTCATGGGTGCTAAAGGCGAGAACAATTCTCAAAATTTAGTTTATGGCAGCAGAACAGTGAGTATTATGGAAAAAGTACGCAATTGCCCAGTGCTTGTAATTCCTCATAATACCCAGTCTAAATATCCTAATGAGATCGTATTTCCTACTAATTACGCCACTCATTATAAACATGCTGAACTTAATCATCTTATTGAAATATCAAAGATTTCTCATGCTCCGGTAAGGATTTTACATGTGACTAATGCAAATGAATTATCGAGTGAGCAGCAAGAAAACAAAGAATTATTAAAAGAAATTTTCACAGGTATAGACTATACATGTCATACGCTCACAGGCAGTGAAGTAGAATTAGGGTTGAGGCATTTTGTAGAGAGCAGACAGAGCGGAATGATCGCTTTTATCAATAAAAAGCACAAGTTCTTTGATAGTATTTTTTCCAAATCACTGGTAAAAGATATGGGTAACGCTATGATAGTTCCTATTCTGGCACTTCATGATTTAAACGGCTAGAAGTATGTAAATATTCACATTTAAAATCTATAATTATGAAAGCACTTGTTTATCATGGTCCAGGCGAAAAATCATGGGAAGAAAAACCAAAACCTGAAATAAAAGAGCCTACTGATGCTATTGTAAGAATCAGTAAAACCACAATTTGTGGTACAGATTTGCATATTATGAAAGGTGATGTTCCTACTGTTACAGATGGGCGTATTATTGGTCACGAAGGTGTGGGCATTATTGAAGAAACCGGGAGCGCTGTAAACTCCTTTAAAAAAGGTGACCATGTATTGATTTCCTGTATAACCGCATGTGGTAAATGTGAATATTGCAGAAAAGCAATGTACTCACATTGTGAAAATGGCGGCTGGATCTTAGGTAATACCATAGATGGCACTCAGGCAGAATATGTACGCATTCCATATGCTGAAACCAGTTTATATCCTATCCCAGAAGGATCAGATGAAGATTCTCTGGTAATGTTGAGCGATATTTTACCTACAGGTTTTGAGTGTGGGGTTTTAAAAGGCAGAGTTCAGCCTGGTGACACTGTAGCTATAGTAGGAGCAGGACCTATAGGCATGGCGGCTCTTTTGACCGCACAATTTTTTAGTCCGGCAAATATAATAATGATTGATCTTGATGATAATAGGCTGGAGGCTGCTAAAAAATTTGGAGCTACCCACACGATCAACAGCGCAGATGGTAAAGCGGTAGAAAAAGTGATGCAATTAACTAAGAACAGGGGAGTAGATACCTCTATAGAAGCGGTAGGGGTTCCTGCTACTTTTGAACTTTGTGCCAAAATTGTCACAGCAGGAGGTTACGTCGCTAATATTGGGGTTCACGGTAAAAAAGTTGATCTGCATTTAGAAACGCTGTGGTCACATAATGTTACAATAACCACCAGATTAGTAGATACAGAAACTACGCCTATGTTATTTAAAAATGTTCAATCAGGTAAACTTGATCCTAGCCAACTTATAACCCATCATTTTAAATTAGACAATATCATTGATGCCTATGAAACCTTTGACAATGCTGCCAAAGAGAAAGCATTAAAAGTTATCCTAACTAATTAATTTGTCAATAACGAGAGAGGTTTTCTAAAAGAAGGTTTTTCACTGAATGTATTCAGTTTCTCAAAACTTCACCTATTAGAAGCCTCTTTCTATTATTATAAAATGGAAGATATAGTTCTGGTAATCCTGTGCGCTTTTATATCAGGCATCACGATATTCTTAGGAGTTATTATAGCTTACTTTTTTAGATAAACCAGATACTACAGCAGCCTTGATGCTATTCTCTAGAGGCGATATTATATATCTAATATTCCAGGATATAGCACCTATCTCAAAACTTGATAAAAACCGGCTTTCCGCTCTTTGTGCAAGTCTGGGCTTTTTATTTAGCACGATAGGGTTTAAAATAATGGGGTAAATTTTCTTTTCGCTTAAGCTAAATTCTTTAAACTCAATAAACACCAAATTGGTATAACAAACAGAGAATTAGCCTAAAAAAGAGCGATTTTATATAGAAAAAGGGAGGTTTTTACCTCCTTTTTCTTTGCCATATTTCAGGCTTTATGTGTTTATTTTCTACATATCACGCAACTTGATTTTCGAATTTTAAATGAATTTTTTAATTCAATCGTTGTAGTCAACAAATTCATTAAACCATTTATTTCAAAGGTGACATTCGTCATTTTATAAGACTCATTGCGGTTGCAACTTTGTCCTATAATTAAAAACAATCACCATGAAAATTTTAGGTACTTATCGTTTAACCACAATTCTGGTTATCTCTTTTCTAAGTCTCAATGCATCACTTCTAGCACAAACCTTTACTCTTCAAAAATCAGCTTCGCAAATGGCGGTTTTTGGTACTTCTAACCTACATGACTGGGAACTGACGGTAGAAAACATGCAGGGAACAATTGAAGTAAAACAAGAGGGAAATGTATTAAAGAGCATTAGCAAATTAGACTTATCAATTCTGGCAGAGAGCTTAAAGAGCGGCAAGAACGGGATGGATAAAAACACATTTAAAGCTCTCAATACAAAAGATTATCAAAATATCACCTACAAATTAAAATCTGTAGAAAGCATTAATGCCAAAAACAGTGGAGAATATACAGTAAATACCACAGGAGATCTTATGCTGGCAGGGGTTACTAAGCCTATTTCTTTAGTCTTTGACGCTAAGATCGTGCAAAGTAAGATTACACTCTCCGGAGAGAAAGAAATCAACATGACCGACTATAAAATTGAACCTCCAAAAGCATTGTTTGGCACCATTACAACAGGCGAAAAGGTCATAATTAAATTCAAAGCAACTTTCACCAATTAATATTTAACAGTTTAAAAATCAACATCATGAAAAATTCAATAAAATATTTTAGTCTTATTTGCCTGTTTTTATTTGGAATGGCCGTACAAGCTCAAAGTCAGCGTGACTTAGATAACTACAGAAAACCAGACAAACGCGGGATAGATCAATTTGAAGCTCCTAAGGATACTATAACAACCTTTGATGGTCTTCATGTAAGAATAGGAGGTGCATCTACTTTGCAATATCAATCTATTGATCACGAGAATTCAGGTAATACTGCAACTCCGGTTTTGCAAGATATAGGTGATAATTTTAATCTAGCTACAGCAAATCTTGATCTGGACGTTGCTTTATACGATGGCGTTAGGATGCACTTGCGTACATATCTTTCATCACAGCACCATACAGAAACCTACGTAAAAGGTGGGTACATTCAAATAGATAAACTCGATTTTATACAAAAGGGTTTTATGGAAGAATTGATGAACCATATGCGTGTTAAAATAGGACACATGGAAAATAACTACGGTGATGCTCACTTTAGAAGAACAGATAATGCAATGGCTCTCTACAATCCTTTTGTGGGTAATTATTTGATGGATAGCTTTACTACTGAAGTAGGAGCAGAAGTATATCTTTTTAATGACGGCTGGTTAGGAATGTTAGGTGTTACTAACGGTAAATTAAATCAGGCTGTTACAAATCCTGAAACTACAAGTCCTTCATTTTTAGCTAAAGTAGGCTATGACAATACGGTAGCACCAGATCTAAGACTACGATTAACAGGGTCTATCTATAAAACTAATCAAACCGGAAGTGCTTATTTATATAGTGGTGACCGTTCTGGATCAAGATATTATAATGTTATGACAGCAGCAGATGGCACAGGTGATGGTTTTCGTGCAGGACGTATTAATCCCGATCTTAAAAATGAAATGACATCTGTAATGATTAATCCATTTTTAAAGTATAAAGGCTTAGAGTTCTTTGGAATTTTTGAAACTGCAACCGGTAAAAAATCTACAGAAAGTGATAATCGCACCTGGAATCAATATTCTGGAGAATTAGTTTACCGTTTTGGCCCTACAGAGAATATTTATGTAGGAGGAAGATATAATCTTGTTGACGGGGAACTGGAAGGTGGTACAGATGTAAGCGTAAATCGTTTTCAACTGGCTGCAGGATGGTTTATGACAAAAAATATCTTGATGAAAATAGAGTACATGACCCAGGACTATAATGATTACCCTGTAATAGACATTCATAATGACGGTAACTTTAAAGGCTTATCTTTTGAAGCAGCTATAAGTTTTTAAAGCATGATTGGTGAGTAAAGGTGGGGAGAAGGTATGTCTCTTCACCTTTTAAAAATTATCAAGATGAAATCGAAACTATTTTTCCTAATGATTCTATGTGGCGCATTTGCTTTCGCGCAAAGCTCATATACTAAAAAAGCTGTAGAGGTTCTTAAAAGCAGTGAGTTAAATATAACAGGCAAAACCAATGTAAATACGTTTACCTGCAGGTTTAATACTGATTATCTAAAACCATGTCAATTAATTTCTTATTGCGATAAGAATGGCGTGATCACTTTTAAAAATGCCAGCCTTGTACTCAATGCGAAAGGTTTTGATTGCGGAAGTAAAGGGATAAATAGAGATTTTCAGAAATTATTGAAAACAGATGAGTATCCTGAAATAACTTTAGAATTAATTAAAGCGACCATACATAGAGATAAGTTAGTAGCACAGGTTAATATAACAATGGCTGGTAAAAACAAAGAATATAATGTTCCTGTTGTGGTAAGTGAAGGTGATTATCAAACTTTTAATGGTGTGCTTTCTTTAAAACTTAGTGATTATGAATTATCACTGCCTACAAAGCTTTTTGGATTGATTGTTATAAAAGATGATATCGAAATCAATTTTAATATTGCAGCTCAATTTCAAGATATACAAAGATTTACCCATTCTCAAAGTAATTAGCCTTAGAAAAAGTGGCTTAAAAAGCTAAAAATCCGCTGAAATCGATCGATTTTCAGCGGATTTTTTAGTTGAAACTTTGTCGGGATGAGAGCACGTTATTGGCAACTATCACCCCAGTTATATCAATGTTTTTGACCTGTTAATAAAGGAGTTACACCTTATTGCCGATTTCTAGTCAAATAAGACTAAATGATTGTATCTAAAATTAAAATAAAGGTAAAAAAATTATTCTTTAAAAATCAATTTTTAAGTAATCAACTATTGTTTTTTTTTGCATAAAGCTCTATTAGAAAATACTTTCCTGTTTCGGTAAATTCAATATATGTCTTATTTGATTAGTCAGTTTTCGCTCTGCCCAAAATACTTTGTGCCTGGGTCAATCTATCAATTGTTGCTTTAATTCAAACAGTTTCTAAAGTCTTTGGCATTCTAAGCTTTTTACAACTAAAAATTTATGCAAGAGTTTTAGAGAATAAGCTTATTGATAATATGGGCAGATTAGATCTGGTAATTATAGAGAAGGAAAGACGTAGATGTAACTAATTTAAATTCTCTTATACAAAATGTTTATAATTTTTCTTAAAAACCATTTTATATTTATAGTTTTAAGTGATTTATGACTAAAAGTAATCTTATTCAAATTAATAAACGGTGGGTTGAAGAAGAATTAATTTCCCACCTTACAGAAAAGATAGGGAGTAAGGTTAATATGAGGGTTTATACTATTATGCCTTCTTCCACTCAGATGGATTATCTTTCTTTAAGTAATTTCCTTTCTAAAATTATTCCACATTATGTTTATAGTATCAAAGAAATTGAAAAAGATATATCCAGACAACATAAGCGTAATGAAGTTGCTATTCGAAAAGCAAATCCAAATATTGAGGAAGCAGATATTTTGAATTTAGTTGCGGAGGAAAGTGAACGGGTTGAAAGGGACACATGGAGTCAAATCTTTAATCAAAGCCGTATTTTTTTTCGTAAAAAAGGTGAGAGTTATATAGGCGGAAAATATGGTGAACTTTTACTTTTTGCCTTGGTAGAAAGTGTTCTTGGTTGTAAAATGATTGCGCATAAAATAAAACATTTGACAAATGTAAATGATGAGGTAAAGGGAAGTGATGGTGTTTTTTTAGGTGATTACAATAATGAAAGAGCTATTTTGTTTGGTGAATCTAAAATAATGCAAAGCTTATCCGGGGCTATAGTAGATGCGTTAGGATCAATAAATAGATATCATAATGATCGAGAAAGTGCTCATAATCGGAATCACGAACTTTTAATTGCTCGGGATAATATCGATACATATGAGATAGATGGTGTTGATATTGATGAATTGTATGATCGGTTAGATCCAGAAACTGAAGCTTATAAAAGTCAAATCTTAGTACACCCTATAATTTTAATGTACGAGCGTGCTTTTATTTTGAAAATTCAAAAGAAAGCTACCTCAAGTGATGAGTTCAAAGAATTAATTTCAAAGGAACTTGTAAAACGGTTAAAACAGAAACAAGAGGTCTTTGATCTTGTAACTAATCATATTAAAAATCAAAATCTAGAACATAGTTTTTTGGATTTTTTTCTTTTTCCGGTTGATGACGTATCAAAATTTAGGGCTGCAATGGATGATAAGTTGTTATAGGGATGGAAGGAGATAAAACTTTACAACATCAAGCCTATAATCATACTTCTCTTCAGGAAGTTTTTTCTGCTATAAATTTAAACTTTCTTCACAGCAATTATTTTGCTTATACAATAAATAAAGAAAAAGAAATTGATTTCAAACTCTTGAGGAAAGCTGTATGGTTGTGTTCAATATTAGCAAATAGTGATATTGAAGCTCATAGAATAAGAGCACAGCGATTTGCATCACTTCTATATCTAACCAATGCAGAAAAGAAAGAAAATACTTATATTATAGGCTTATGTTACATTCTATTTTCTAGAATAGGTAATTTAACAGCTACTCGTTTTTTCAAGGAATTAATTTCGGATGCTAACTCCACAGAAAGTCCATTCCCATTTCTTGGTTATGACGGTCTTTTATCCCTAGAATTAAGTTTACAAAGACAACATAATACTATTAGCACAGATACGGGTTCTGTTTTACTTACTTCTTTCCAAAAGAAATTATGGAATGGGTTAAATGAAACATCAAACTTAGCAGTCTCGGCACCAACTTCTTCTGGAAAGTCCTTTATAATTAAACAATATCTAGCTGAAGTTTTTTTTATAAGAAATACTTATAAAGCACTATTTGTTGTTCCTAGTAGAGCTTTAATAAATCAGGTAAGTGAAGAATTTAGAATTGAGCTTAGAAACTCCAATACTCTTATACGTACTGCTTTCATTGGAAATGATGATGAAAAACCTGAGAAAGAAGAAGCCTTCTTAAAAGAAGTTTATCGAGAGCCAAAGGTTCTCTATATTCTTACTCCTGAAAGATGTATAAAATTATTAACTGCGGATTTAGAATCTAAAATAAAACTAGATTTTATTTTTATTGACGAAATTCAAGGTGTGGAGGACGAGCAAGGTCGAGGAGCAACTTTTGAAAATGTTTTTGAAGATTTATCTATTCAGTTCCCTAAAGCTCAATTAATAACTGCTGGACCACATATCTTAAATCCAGAAAAGACCTATAACGAACTATTTGGAAGAGTGGCAAAATCTTTTGTAACTCAATTATCTCCAGTAATACAATTCAAGAAAATTATAAGGTCTAGCGACTCTCAAAATATAGAAGTAGAAGTGAGAGATGGTATTAATAAACCTTTTTTCCTAGAAGCCGAAACTAATTTTAATGCTGAAACCTTATTTAAAAATGGCACTAACGGTAACATACTTCAAAGAATAATCAATCTTGTTGCACCAGAAAACTCTAATCTCATTTACAGTAATCGAGGAGACTATGCTGAAAAATGGGCACAAGAATATCAAGAGTCTATAGATGAAATGGAAATTCCTGAGCGTGTTCGAGAACTAATAGAATTCCTTAAAGATGAGTTCCATAAAGATTACTTACTAATTGAGTGTTTGGAAAAAGGAGTGGCCTTTCATCACGGAAAATTACCTGATATTATTCGAAAGGAAGTAGAAGAGCTGTTTCAGGATAGGGAAATTAATAATCTCTTTTGCACTTCTACTTTAATTGAGGGTGTAAACTTACCTGCCAATAACCTATTTATTATTACCCCTCGAAAAAATCTTGATGATTTAACAGATTTTGAATTTGGAAACTTAATAGGTAGAGCAGGAAGATTAAGTGAATCTCTTTTTGGGACTATTTATTTTATAGAAAAACCAGATCATAAAGGCAAACTTCCTTCTGAATACTTTGACGCGGACTATGAAAAAGAAATAACAACCTATTCGACTAAGAATATCCCGCAATATAACTTTGCATATTTAGGTTTAAATATTAATGATATAGAGGTATTAAGTGAGGATGGTAAAATAGATAAAAATGGCACTTATCAGCAAAAGCAGCTTACTCTATTTATTAGGAACCGGTATATAAAAAATCCAGAAAATATAGATTATTATCTTACTGGGAAAGGAGTTCCCGAATTATTAATTCAAGATCATATTCAAACGCTCGAGCAAACTTTGAATAGCCTTGAGGTTCCTAGAAAGATAAATATTGAAAATCAATCTATAGACCCAATTCTTCAAAATGAGCTCTACCTAAAAGTCAAAAATGGTGATATTTCAAATTGGGTTATCACACCAAATTCAATTTTAGAGAAAAGAAGACGAAGAGAGGATGTAGAAGACAAACCAAATAGTGACCGGCCTTTCTTTTGGCAGTTACTTACAATATTTCAGGGTTTGGAAAATATTTTTAGCCTAAGCCAAGAGGCATTTGAGCGATACAGTATAATCAATATGAACCCAACTGTTTTAGCAATTCACGCTACTACTTGGCTACAAGGCCTCAGCTATAAGCAACTTATTGATAATGATATTAAATTTTATGCAACTGATAATCGAGTACTGCCTGAAGAACGATTAGATCCTAATGATAAGTATCAGGTTAATAAGCTAATTAATAAAATCATAAAGATAAATTCTTCTGTAGTTACTTACCTACTCGTAAAATACACTAAGCTTTTAGTAGACGTTTTAGATTCTATTTTAACAGAAGAAGAAAAGGAAAAATATAAAATTACAATGGGGCTCCCTACAGCTTTAGAATTAGGGACTCGGGACAAAGATGTTAGAAATTTAATTTCTGGAGGAATCTCTAGATCAGTTGCTATAAGTGTTTCAAAAAAATACAAGCAACTTACAACACATGAATATAGAGAAGCTAATACAATTACTTATTGGTTGAGCACAAAGAATACTATCAATGGTTTAAAACCTATTTACAACAGATACCTAAAAAGGTTGAAACTACTAAAAGAGGATAATAAACAATGATAAGATTGATAACTATTATAGAATATGGGAGTAGCCAAACCACATACATTTAAGTTTACTAATAGAGCTCTAAGAAATATAGATAATCTATTACCAAAATTGAAATTCTCAGTTATGCCCTCTAAGATTGTTAGATGGTTAGAGAATTTTGAGGAGGAAGATCTTAAATATGCTTATGATTTACTTCAAGTTTTTGAATATGTGAATTTTCCAGAGATGCAATATAGGCTTGAAGATTTACTTAAAAAAATATTCTCAGAACTTCAAGATGATGATAAAGCATTAGTGATTCCTTACGGTAAATTTGGCAAAAGTGGTACGTTAGTAACTTATCCACTTAGCCATAGCCCTTTCTATAAAAATCTTGAACACAATGGAAAAATCACTATTAGCAAGGATCTAGAAAAGATAGATGTAGAGAATTATAAATGTATAATTCTGATAGACGATTTTATTGGATCTGGAAAAACTTTTTGTGATGAGTATACAGATGAAGGAATAGAAAAATGGATATTAGGTAGAATTGAACTACCTAAAGTTTGTGTGTTGTGTACAGTTATAATGTCCGAAGGGAAGAATAAAATAACAGATACTTTCAATTATATAGAGGTTTATGCTCAAGAGAGATCTAAGATATTTGATAAAATTTCTTCACCTTTAGTTGCGTTAGGAAACTTCGATAGACACTATAATAATAATTCAAAATATGAAAAATTAATAAAGATTAGTAATAATTATAAGGGGGGATTCAAAAATTCTCAAGGTCTGTTGGCATTTTCTCACGGAACCCCTAATAATACTTTACCAATATTTTGGTGGAGTAATAATTGGGAACCATTATATCCTCGTCATGCTCAAACAAGGATGGATGAAGCAAAAGAATTTAAAAAAGGAATAGCATTTTATATTGGCATTTGTAATAGACTTAATATTGATTTACTTAGTCTGAAAGAATATAGGGAGGCGGCAAATACTGACCGGGTCGAAGAACAACGGAAATATAACACTAAATTAAACCATTCATTAATTGCTTTGATAAAACTAAAGTTAGACGGCACTGAGGATTACATAATATGTCATATATTGGGATTAACTGATCAAGAACTTGATGAAGTCTACAATCTTGCATTAAGCAGAAAATATGTTGATTTATCACGACAATTAACTGTAAAAGCTACAGTTTACTTTAAGAAACTTCAACAAAGAATAAGTAAAGAAAAGTTTAGAGAGCAAACAGAACAAAATTTAAAACCGAAAGAATTAATTTATATTCCAAAAACTTTTAAAGGATTGACATAATGAAGGGTTAGCCAATTCTCGTATTCGAGATTCTCAGGGTAGTATCTTGAGGAGTACTAAAGCTACTTAACAGAAATTAATATGCTATGTTATTTGCTTATAGTATAATTTCAATTGTTAGCTCTTTGATATCTCATAACATAGCATATCAATACTGCGTTAACATTCACATAGAGTAACCTAGATTTATGTCATTCCCCTTTGAAAAATTTATAAAGCAAGCACAAGAAGAAAACAAGTCACAAGATTTTATTAAGGCAACAATATCATATGCAAAAAAATTAGATGATTCAAATTTTCCCGTAATATTTTCTATTGAGCACTTAGCTATGCTAATTGGTGTTCAATCAGGTTATTTGAGACATCTGATAGGTGAAAATAAAACAAATGAATATCAAGATGAACCATATAAGAATTATCGCTATAATTATTTTAAAATAAAGAAAAGAAGAGGTGGTTATCGAGAAATAATGAGCCCATCTAAAGATTTGAAATTTATCCAGAAATGGATACTTGTTAATATTTTAGAAAAACATCAACTCCAATATTCTTGTACTGGATTTAGAAAAGAAATTTCAATAAAGGATAACGCTATACCCCACGAGAAATCGGAACTTATTTTAAAAATCGATCTCCTTAAATTTTTTGATACTATAACTGAAAATAGGGTTTTTACCATTTTTGCAGACATGGGGTATAGAAAGAATTTAGCAGTGGCCTTTGCTAAACTTACTACAGCTAAACATAGGCAAGAGTACTGGAAGACTATGCCAAGGGCTGAACTGGAATTAATGAAGTATGAAATTGGAAGCACGCCCTCTATTTTACCTCAAGGAGCTCCTACGAGTCCTACATTGGCCAATATTCTAGCAAAAACAATGGACTATAGATTTGAACAACTTTCTGTTAGGAAAGGTTTCAAATATACTAGATACGCCGATGATTTAACATTTTCGATTAGAGACAATCAAAAACTCCCTAGTCTTAAGATAATTAGAAGAATAATTTCAGAAGAAAAATTTTTTATAAATGAAAAAAAGATTCAATATTTAAATAAGGGAGGCAAACAATATGTAACAGGCCTCACTACTGCAAATGGTGTGAATGTATCAAAAAAATACAGAAAAGAAATAGGTTCTCATATCTACTATTGCAGAAAATTTGGAGTACAAGATCATTTAAAAAGGATTTCTGAAAAAGGTAAAAAGGCGCAAGGTATTTTGATTTTTCATGACTGGCTTTATGGACATATTTGCTTTATTTCTTCTGTGAATCGTCAAGCTGGCGATAAACTATTGCATGGATTCAGTAAAATTGATTGGTTTATTTAAGAAATTAAATTACCTCCCAAATAGAAAGTACCATTTTTAGTAGCTTAGCGAATATAAAATGAGTAGCAAGAGGATAACCCGCTACGCGAGGTTATGACTACTCATTCTATTGATTTAAGGATGTTTATGTTTTAATTTTTTGGTGAAAGAACTCGAAATTTCGTGAAAAACTTCCTGAGCCCTTGAAAACAGGCAATTTTTTTCGTGAAAAACACTGAAAATGTAAGTGGTATGTAAAATTTAAACAGTCCTCACCCATTCCCCTGCACTGGGTTTCGGTGAAAGAGGTTCGTCCAAAAGGTCTTGAACACAGGCCAAAAATGTCAATTTTGTAGTATCAACTCGAGCTAGACATTGCGGCCTGAGTTCGCTGGGCATCCTACTTAAAATCGCCAATCTTTTACTTTCGTGATTTATTTTCCTTTTGATTCGCTCCAGGCAGCATACCTTTTTTGATAGAAAAAATACAGTATTCTAAATTAGTCGGCCGCATAAACCGGTCGGCTATGCCTTCCTATTTATAGCCCTTTTCTAATTTAGAATCCCGAAAGCAGATACCACTATCAAAAAGGTAATGCGACGGCTCTGGAGGAAGTAAATGAAACAGCCAACACACGTATGCGTAATGATATACTATTGTATTTCAGTTTAGCAAAAAAGGAATATGCTCAAGATGAAATAAGTAAATGATTTTATTTTTCTTTTTCAACAGCATTAGTTTTAAGTAGTTTCTTTAATTTTTCGGGAAAACCGAAGCTTTCCAGATCTTCATCCAGAATGGCCTGGATTTGTTGGTATTTAGAGAGATCGTCGTGGGGTAATAATTCGATAACCAGTTCGAGCACCTGCTGAATTGAAGTATCCGCGCTTTTATGACTTAAGTTTTTGGAATAAAATACTCCTTCTCCTTCTAGTGCTAAAATACAAACTTCAAGTAGCGCCGTGGTACGCATGAGGTGATCTTCAAAATCTTCAAAACGAATCTTTGCAGTCCTAAACCTATGCCGGGGATGCTGTTCTTTCTGTAAGCCGTAAGGGTAATTGGCTATTTTCCTCAGACTTTTGAGCTTTTGTCTATTGATCTTATTTGTTTTCATAATCAGTTGTCTTTAAATAGTGTATTTTTTTCAGCTCCTCAAGTTTCTTATCGGCCAGCTTACGTGCAGCTAGTATAAACTTATAGGTAAGGTGTTCCGCTTTTAGGGAGTCTGATTCAGAAGGATCTTCGTGAATCTTTTCGTTTAAGTTGTAGTGCGCGTGGCAAAGGCGGGAATAGATCAGTTGGGATCGAAAGGATTTTCTTGGGTAGATAATCTTTGAAACTTCTGAAAACTGCTCACAGAGGTGCAAAAGGTAGGGCAAGGAGAAATAGGAGGGCTGATACTCCCAAAAGACGTAGATCAATCCCAGGCAGGCTTGTTGAATGGCCTGGTGCAACAACAGGTATCTACCCTGATTGCTCGGGTTATCCTCGCAGATCGTGGATTTTTCTTCAAAGTAAAGCGCGTGTTCCAGCCTTTTATCCCAGTGCATTTTGATTTCTCGAAATACATCCGGATGGCAGAGGTAAGAGCCCGTTAATTCAAGCCGGTTGTCCTCGCTATACAGTAAGGTGCCTTCCCTGAGTACCCGATTCAAGAAATTGCAGCCGTAGTTGATCTTATTATTGGCTTCTTTGAGGGTATAGTGAATGGAGTAGAGGGTAACCTGTTCCTGAGTTTTATTAAACACTTCATTCATGAAGTATTTCGGATTAGAAACCTGATCGTGGCTTATGATAAGCATTGTAAGCACATAGGTGGAACGCGGTTTTGTGGTTTTTGATAAGATAGTTACAGACTGGTGAGCTATTGTAACCTGAAGCTGCCTGATCAGATACACGGTATGCGCTTTGCACAAGCTGCAGATGACCGCTATTACTTTATGGATTTCAGGTATGGTGCTGGCTAATGTTTTCATACGATGGCGATTAAAGGATTATCTAAACTCCTGCTGAATTGCGTTTGTAAAAACTTTTAAAAGAAAAGCCTTACTTTTGATTAGGTTATAGCGTTCAGGTTGCTGTTATACTTTAAAAGTATAGCCGACCTTACGCGTAATCTACCCCTGCAGCCTGTGAAATACCATGATGAGATTGTGTTTTACAAGCTGAATCAGGAAGAACCTAAGTGTACTAACAAAAACTAATACAAATGACCACCACCAAACCCAATCATATAGGCCGCAAAATCGCTCGCATCAGAGAACTGCGTGGTATGAAACAGGAAACCCTAGCCGAAGAGTTAGGCATTAGCCAGCAAAGTGTTTCAACTCTTGAAAAAAGTGAAACAGTGGAAGATGAAAAACTGGAACGGGTGGCGCAGGTTTTAGGAGTGACTAAAGAGGGAATTGAGAATTTTTCTGAAGAAACAGTTCTTAATATAATCTCTAATACTTTTAATAGTAATGACAGTTCTACATTGAATGCAATTAATATCCAGCCTTCATTCAATCCAATTGATAAAGTAGTAGAGCTGTACGAACGTTTGGTTCAGGCAGAGAAGGATAAGGTGGCTTATTTGGAGAAATTACTTGATAAATAGTTATTTGTAAAGCTTTGAAAAAACTGAGATTAAAGCTTTTTTATAATGTATTACAAATAAATTTATTTTGTAATCTAAAATTTTCACCTAGATGAATATTGAACATGACCCTTCTGAATATATAAGAGGTATCCAACAAATTTTAATTTCTGATAAAAAGAAAATTGGTTTTTTATTTGGTGCCGGTAGTTCTTTAGCGAAGAAAGATTTACGATCATTAACAGTACCTGCCATTGGAAAAATGACATCTGAAATAGTTGATGAATTAGGGTGTGATAATAAAAAATATAAAGATGCTCTATTAGAAATTAAGAATGAGCTAGGAGACCCCAACTTTAATATAGAAACAATTCTATCTAATTTGGAGCAGAAACATTCTTTTATTGGTAATGGTGATTTAAATTCTTTGAATAAATTAGAGTTTGCTGATCTAATTAATAAAATAAAAAAAGGGGTTAGACAGAAAGTAAGTGTTCATCAGATAGATCTATGCGAAATTTCTACCAAGAGGGAAATTAAAAAAATTGTAACAAAAGACATTGTTGAAGAATTAGTTCAAACTGATTTTGCCAATTGGGTAGGGCAAGCAGAAAGAAAGTTTCCAATTGAAATTTTCACAACAAATTACGATTTCTTATTTGAGCTTGGATTAGAGCATAAAGAAATTCCATATTATGATGGGTTCTGTGGAAGTTTGAGAGCTTTTTTTAATCCTGAATCAGTAGAGGATTTTAAATTTCTTACAAATCAAACAAAATTATGGAAAATACATGGTTCCCTTGGTTGGCATTATGACAAGGATACAGAGAAGATTTTAAGAGTAAGTCCAGATGATGAAGATATTTTAATTTATCCTTCAACTTTAAAGTATAAAGATTCAAAGAAACAACCCTATGAAAGCCTTTTAGACAGACTTTCTAATTTTCTAAAACAGGATGATTCCATTTTGATAACCTGTGGTTACTCATGGGGTGATGAGCATATTAATTCACGAATTATTTCAGCTTTAAAGACAAATACAACTTCTCACGTAATTGGTTTATTTTTTGACAAATACAATCAAATAACTGAAGCTTCAACAGTGTCTAAAATAGCAAAAGAGAATCCTAAATTATCAATATATGCATCACGCAAAGCAATAATTGGATGCAAATTTGGAGAATGGATTTTGAAATCCGAACCTAGTTCTGATGATACCGTAAGTTTGAACCTATATTTTGATGAGGATGCTCACTATGATTCAGATGAAGAAAAGAAGGAAAAAAAAGGAGAAGAGGTTTGGACTGGGAAAGGTGAATTTATTTTACCCGAGTTTGGTGCACTTGTCAAGTTTTTAAATTCCATGATTAATGAAAACGAAATAAAAAGACTTGGGAAAAATGTCAAAAAATAGAATTACGGAAATAGGTGAAATTGACAGTATAAGTGGCAATAATATTTCTGTCAGGCTTTTTGACAATATAAAATCCAATATGCCCATTATCGATGGTATCGTATATAGAGTAGGTCAGATAGGATCCTTCGTTAGAATTCCTTTAGGTTATGCTAACTTATATGGTATAGTAACTCAAGTAGGTTCTGCAGCGATTCCCGAAAGTCTTCGAGAATCTTTAGCAAAAGATTACGATTTTATCAAAAATACTAGGTGGATAAACATTGTTTTGGCTGGTGAACAAGTAGGTAGAAAATTTGAACGAGGAGTTACTCAGTATCCTACGACCGGAGACAATGTTCATTTAGTAACTATTAATGATTTAGATATTATATACGGCGGTTATGAAGATGCAAATTCTATTAAAATTGGAAATATTAGTGTATCTGAAACTTTAGATGCTAAAATAGACCTAGATAAATTGATTTCAAGACATTGTGCTATTGTAGGTTCAACTGGAAGTGGAAAATCTAATTCTGTATCTGTATTACTTCAATCAATAGCAAATAGAGAATTTCCAAGCTCAAGAATTTTGGTCATTGATCCGCACGGTGAATATAATGATGCACTATCTAAACATTCAAAGGTAATCGCAGTAAACTCTGTTGAGGATGGTAAAAGATTGGAAATACCATTTTGGGCTTTACCATTCAATGAATTGATGAAGGTTTTTTCAGGTAATTTGTCCGATCAAAATAAAGAATATGTTAGGGAAAAAGTAGTAGATGCAAAAATTAAAAGTGCAGAAGAAAATAATATAGATGTAAGGAAGGAGTCAATTACAGCAGATACTCCAATTCCTTTTAGTCTTAATAAACTTTGGTTTGAGTTAATAGATTTTGAGAAGCAAACTTTCACGGATAATGCTAGAACAATTTTAAGTGATTTAACATTTGTAGGTGATGCGGATCAATTGTTATCTAATGAATATACACCTGCAGGAATGGGTAACTCTCCACCATTTTTGAATATTAGAGCTAAAGGTTTATTAAGCTTTTTGGATAGTATGAGGAATAAACTGAATGATAGCAGTTATAGTTTCCTATTTTCTCCAGGTAAATTAAAGCCAGACCAAAAAGGTAAAATTGATGAAGATTTAGATAATATTTTTTTAAGGTGGTTAGGCGATGTTGCTCCAATAACTATATTGGATTTATCAGGTATACCAAGTGAAATAATGTCATCAATATCTGGCACCCTTTTAAAAATTATATATGATGGCTTATTTTGGGGAGTAAATACTAAAGTAGGAGGCAAAAATCAGCCCTTACTCATTGTACTTGAAGAAGCACATAGTTATCTAAAAGCTGGGGAACACTCCATTTCATCTAGAACAGTTCAAATGATTGCCAAAGAGGGACGTAAGTATGGGGTTGGTTTATTAATGGTTACACAAAGACCATCTGAATTGGATGAAACTGTACTTAGTCAATGTGGCACAATCATAGCACTGCGTATGAATAATTCAAAAGACAGAGGTCATATAAGAGCAGCTGTTCAAGATGAATTACAGAGTATGGTAGATTTACTTCCTAGCTTAAGAACGGGTGAGGCACTTATATCGGGAGAAGCAGTCAAGATACCTTCAAGAGTTAAATTCTTTAAAATTGCAAATGCACCTAAGAGTTCAGATCCTAAACCTTCTCAGAAATGGCTCGTGGAAATTGATAATCCGAAACAAGAGTATAAAAATTTATTAAAATCTTGGCGAAACAAAAACTATAAAATATGAGTTATCCAGAAATGATCCCAGTTAGTTCATCCAATATTGAGAGTATAGGGTATTTTGTGCAAAATCAAGAAGTATATGTTAGATTCTTAAATGGAGGGGTCTATGTTTATAGAGGAGTTCCTGAACATGAATTTCAAAATTTATTATCGGCTCCTTCTTTAGGTTCTTATTTACATAGGAATTATAAAAATGTTTATCCATACGAAAGAATTGAGTAATGCTTAGTATTAATCAAAAGTTGAACAGGGTTGAAATAAAAGAATTTGAAATCAAAAATTAAATCGTATTTAATTTTTTTTATAATCTTCCTTCCTTTGAAAGAGATGGAAAATTAATACGCGCAATTTATATTGGGGTTTTAGCTTTAATGGAAGATAGGATTTCTGCTTTTCAAAACCCGTTTTCATACACTCTTCATACTCTATCCTAGGGGATGTCTTGGAGTTGACCCGTCCTAAAATAGCTATACAGATTAAAAATAAATCCTGTTATAGCTATACAAAGCTATGATCCTAAACAAATTTACTTTTCCCCAAATAATATTAAAGTAAACTCGAATTCTAGATTTATAGAAGTATGAGCCGATTATGGGTACTAATCGGCTCAATTTTTGATTATATTTGAGCCAATTAAACAGATTAATCGGCTCATCATGTATAACTGGCAACACGAAGACTGGCCTAATTTTAAGTATACTACAACTGAAATTGAAGAGAAGCTCTTTGAATTCAGCCAAAGGGCTGGTCGCGTTAATGGTATATTAGAAGGACTCTCAGATACGATGCAAATGGAAGCTATCTTATCTCTGATGGTTGCTGAGGCTGTTAAAACGTCAGAAATCGAGGGAGAATATCTGAGCCGGGAAGATGTGATGTCTTCTATACGAAACAATATGGGTTATGGTACACCCAAAGCGGTCAAAGACCCAATGGCGCGAGGTGTAGGAGATTTAATGGTGCGGGTGAGGCAAAATTTTGCAGAACCTTTAACAGACCTGGCATTATTTGAATGGCACAGAACGCTATTAGGGAGTGCTAAACGCATTAATACCGGGCAATGGCGTAAGCACAGTGAGCCTATGCAGATCGTATCCGGTAGCTGGGGCAGGGAGAAGATCCATTTTGAAGCTCCGCCTTCCCATTTGCTTCAGAATGAAATGCAAGCTTTTATAACGTGGTTTAATGATTCTCATCCAGAAGGAGTCAACCCTATTAAAAAACCACTTATCCGTTCAGCGATTGCACATCTGTATTTTGAGAGCATTCATCCTTTTGAAGATGGCAATGGAAGAATAGGAAGGGCATTATCTGAAAAGGCACTATCTCAAGACTTAAACCGTCCTATCCTGCTGAGTCTTTCTAAAGCTATCGAGCTCGATAAACAAGCCTATTATAAGGCTCTAAAAAACGCGCAGCAGTCCAATGAAATAACCGATTGGATTATTTATTTTGTCAATACTGTTTTAGAAGCTCAATCTCAGGCGGAAGAGCTTGTTTCTTTTACTTTGAGAAAAGCCCGTTTTTTTGATCGCCATAGAAATTCCCTGAACGAGCGCCAGTTAAAAGTGATCAATCGAATGCTTGACGAAGAACCTGAAGGGTTTAAAGGGGGGATGACGGCAAAAAAGTATATTGCCCTTACCAAAACATCAAAAGCTACAGCAACCCGTGATCTTCAGGATTTAGCAGCAAAGAAACTATTTATACCTATAGGGGAGGGACGTAGTACACATTATGAAATCAACTTTGAGGACTAAAGCTTTTTAATAAGCGATCGACTTGAACCCTAGTCTCGTTAAGGGCTTTAGATTATTTTTTATACTTAAAAGATATTAAAGACAATCAAATCAGATCAATTTGAATGTTCATTTAAGTATAGTAAAATATCCGGTGAATAGATCGAATAATTCAGCTGTAAGATACAGGAAGTATAGGGTGAGTTGGTTTGCAAATTACCTGCCCTCAGTTGTTAGTGTGAATCAAATCATAATCGAAGATCAAAATGACTCTTTAGTATTCCTAGCTTCCAATTTCTGCATAAGAGCATCCATATCGTCTCCAACTTTCTTTTGCAATACTCTGGCATAGATTAGAGTTGTTTGGAGCTGTGTGTGCCCTAAAAGCTTTGATACGGTTTCAATGGGCACTCCGTTAGATAATGTAACTGTAGTCGCAAAGGTATGACGCGCCACATGAAAGGTTACGTTTTTATGTATCTGACAAACTTCAATTATTTCTTTAAGGTATTTATTCACCTTCTGATTGCTGTATAAGGGCATTAATTTGCCGGAGATTTCCAATTCCTTATCCTCTATATATTTCTCGACTAGTGCCAGAGCCTGGGGCAGGAGGGGAACCTTAACAGATTCGTTGGTCTTTTCACGTTTAGTATAAATCCACAACCGCTCATTAGAAGCCGGAATCAACTGGTCTTTTCGTAATGCTTTTAAATCTACATAGGAAAGCCCCGTGTAACAGGCAAACAGAAAGCAATCTCTTACGCGCTCGTAACCTTTACTCGTAAAATGTGTTTCCTCAATACGATCTAATTCACGCTGGGTTAAATAGCAGCGTTCCTTTCGTTCAAATTTCAATTTATAATTGATAAAAGGATCTTTAGGCAACCATTCCATTCTGACTGCGAGATTAACCATTTTACGAAGCCGTTCTAAATGCTTCCTCGTACCGTTAATGGAACACGTCTTTCTTTCCTTTTTAGGTTTATAAGTACGTATATAGCGTTCAAACTCTGTTATAAACCGGTAATTTAGATCAACTAAGAAGAAGTCATCTGATTTATAATGATCTAAGAGAAAAGACTTGATGTACTTTTCTGTAGAGTAGTAATTTTTCATTGTACCGGGCTTTAGCGACAATCCCATATTATCGTTGTGGTACTTCACAAGCTCTAAGAGCGTCATACGCTCTTCATCTTCGCCCATATATCGTAATTTGATCGCTTTCGCTGTAATTACTTTACGTTCTGCATGCAGCTCCTTATGCGCGTTTAAAACTTCAGCTTTTACATCATCCATATAGGAGTTGAGTGTGATAAGTTGGTCTGAAGTTTCTTTGGCTTTTACCCGGAGTATATCCCAGTCTTTTACATCAATATCACGCTTTATACTCATTTCAGAGCGCTTTTTATTGACTGTAATTCTTAAATAGATATCCAGTTTGTTGGGATTGTTTCGTTTGGGACGTGTAAAGAAATTAACGCCTAAGGTACTGTTTACGGGCATTTTGTAAGTCTTTTAGTTAAACAATTCTTAGTGAAAGACTACATCCAGATGGCCTAAATGCTATATAAATCTACGATAAATTACACACCTTATTGCACACCGAATTGCCCACATTTGCCTTGATTTTAGATGATATCAAATGATATCAGATGATATCATAAAAAATTAAAAGCCTGCTAATTCGTTGATTAACAGGCTTTTTGATATAAACCGAGGTTTGGTTCGTCGGGATGAGAGGATTCGAACCTCCGATCTCGCGCCCCCCAGACGCGCACTTTAACCGGACTAAGCTACATCCCGATGCCTACTATTAAAAAACAACACAACCTGTTTTTTTAATAGGGTTGCAAATATAGTTATTTGTTAAAAACACCAAAGTATAATTTCAATAAATACCTCTAATCACAAACCCCTTTATTAAATATTTTGATGTTTTCATATTCGTAAAATTATCGCACAGAATTCACAAGTTCTTAATATCTAAATTTATTTAAGTGCTGAAATTATTAATTTCTTAGTATTGAGATTTTTTGTAACTTAATATCAGTTAATTACCGTTATTAATCTAAAACCATGCTGCAATGAAATTACTACTCTATCCATTGGCTTTTCTTTTGTTGTCTCTTCCAGTTCAGCAGAATCAAAATACAAAAACAGATTTTGAAAAAACCTTAAAGGGAACCTGGGAACTTGATAGCTTCTATTATTACGATACAGATAATGAAGTAAGTGATACCATACCTACGACAGAAGGTTACCGTCAAATCAAAATATTTACAGATGACCGTGTGATGTGGACCCGCTTTGTACCTATGGATTCTGTAGAATGGTTTGGTTACGGTCATTATATGGCACTCGACGATCAATTAATAGAAACTTTAGAATATGGAAGTGCATCAATGATGAAAATAATTGATACAATGCGCGTTTTTACATTTGAGCTCACTCTTGATGAAGATAATTTTAGCCAGATCACATTAGATGAAGAGGGAAATAGATTCTCTGCAGAAAATTATAAACGGATTGAATAAGTACCGATTTCATGCTAAAAATGATCAATTTTAGCTTGTTTTAGCCGGTTTTTTGAGTGTAATTATAGAATGTTAATAACGACTTTATAAATGTAAAATCCTTCTTTTTCTAGTATATTGAAAAGGAGTAATTTTACAATCTACATTAAAATAAAGTTAAAATGGCTTCAGAAAGAATTAAATGCCTAATAATAGGATCAGGACCTGCAGGATATACCGCGGCAATATATGCTGCCCGCGCAGATCTGAAACCTGTCATGTACACAGGTCTAGAACCAGGTGGTCAACTTACAACAACTACAGAAGTAGATAATTTTCCCGGTTACCCGGAAGGTATTGATGGCCCTACGATGATGGTACAGCTACAACAGCAAGCAGAGCGTTTTGGTACCGAAGTACGTATAGGTATGGTTACAAATGTTGATTTTAGTGATGAAGTAGGAGGAATTCATAAAATAACTGTAGACAATAATAAAGAGCTCGAAGCAGAGACTGTAATAATTTCTACCGGTGCTACGGCAAAATATCTTGGTCTACCCAGTGAGCAAAAATTGCGCGGTGGCGGGGTATCTGCTTGTGCAGTTTGTGATGGCTTTTTCTATAAAGGTCAAAATGTTGCAATAGTTGGCGGTGGTGATACTGCAGCAGAAGAAGCAACTTATCTTTCTAATATTTGCAAGCATGTTACAATGCTCGTGAGAAAAGAAGAATTAAGAGCTTCTAAAGCAATGCAACATCGTGTCGCATCTCGCGAAAATCTAACTGTTCTTTACAATTCTGAAGTAGAAGAGGTTTTAGGTGATATGGTAGTTGAAGGACTACGTATTGTAAATAATAAGACTTTAGAAAAACATGAGATAGACATTACGGGATTATTTATTGCAATAGGTCATAAACCCAATACAGATATTTTTAAAGGTCAGTTAGAGATGGATGAAACTGGTTATATTATAACCCACAATAAATCTACCAAGACTAATAAACCCGGAGTTTTTGCAAGCGGTGATGTACAAGATAAAGAATATCGCCAGGCAATTACGGCTGCCGGTAGTGGCTGTATGGCGGCTCTTGATGCAGAAAGATATCTTGTAGCTATAGAAAGCGAAGATACCGTTGAGGCATAAAAGAGAATAAGCAGAAGTGTCAATTAATTAAAAAAGCCGCGGTATAATTTTACCGCGGCTTTTTTATTTGTAAAGAAATAGAATTATTAATCTTCTTCTTCTTCATCAACTTCATTCTCAGAATCTTCATCTGCTACCTCTTCATCAATTTTTTCTGGAATTTCGCTTATTGGTTCTTGTAGATCATCGTCTTCATAATCATCTACATCAAAGTTTTCCATAGAGGTTTCTAGCTTCTTACTTACTTTCACGAGATAGATAGTATCTTCTGTTCTCACTTCAACAGCTTCTATAAGCTCGTTCTTAGCATTTCTAAAAGAAATGATGTGATCGTCATCATATCCGTAAGGATATTTATCGACCAGCAGTGAAAGTATTTCTGGTGTAAGTTTTTTAAAATCAACGATTACTCGACGCATAAAGGGCTTTTAAGGTTTGTTCAAATCAGCGATAAATGTAAAAAAAAACGATTTGCATGGGCAATACTATCTCTACATTTTACGATTTTAAATTTTTATAGTAATTGAAAGCTTCATAAATCAAATCATTCGCAATTTCCTGATCGATCGCCGCACTTCCAATGTCATTTAAAAGAACAAAATTTATTCTTCCGTGACTATTTTTTTTATCAAATTTTAACAATTTTATTATTTCATTAATATCTTCTTTTTCAAACGCTATTTTATCATAGTATTTTTCAATTTCCTGTGAGGTTTCATCTCTCATTTCAATTGAAAATTGGGCTTGTTGAGCAGAGAGGTAATTTGCCAGTATCATACCTATGGCGATTGCTTCACCGTGAAGCAAACGTTTCTTGACAGGATGTGTTAAAAAATACGATTCAATAGCGTGACCCAAAGTGTGACCGTAATTTAAAGTCTTTCTTCTGTTTTTTTCAAAAGGATCTTCAAGAACAACTTCATTTTTAATTTCTACAGATCTATAAATCATTTCGCCTAGAGCGTCAATATTTTTATAGTCACAGTTTTTCACATCATTCCAGTAATCTAAATTACTTATTAACCCATGTTTAAGCATTTCTGCAAAGCCAGATCTTAGTTCTTCTGTAGATAAAGAATTGAGGAATTCTGTGTTTACTAAAACCATTTCAGGATTACTTATCACACCTATCTGGTTTTTTAAATTACCAAGGTCTACTCCGGTTTTTCCACCTACAGATGCATCTACCATAGACAATAGAGTAGTGGGCACGTTTATATAATCTATACCTCTTCTATAGGTACAAGACACAAAACCACCTAAATCTGTCACAACGCCACCGCCTAAATTGATCAAAACACTTTGCCTGTCTGCATTTAACTCAGACAATACATTCCAGACACCGGTGCATGTTTCAAGATTTTTAAATTCTTCACCGGGATCTATTTCTATGACCTCAATAGTGGTTTCAGTCGCAATATTAGCTAAAAAAGGAGCCAGGCAATGCTCATGCGTATTGCTGTCTACTAAAACGAAGATCAGGCTATAGTTCTTTTTGTCAAGGAGTTCATTCAGCTTATTATAACCATATTGGTTAAACACGACTTTGTAATCCTTGGCTTGTATAAAATCCATAAAAGTTGAAAAAAATATTGGGTGGGAAATTACTATCTTTTTGTAAAAATGCGATTATAATGTAAGTATATTTGCCGACATTTTTTTGCTATGCTAGAGAACAAAATCTTTGATAACACAGAAGCGGCTTTCGCTTTAAAGTCAGACAGCGAACTAGAACGCGCTTATTTTCTATTTAAAATGATCTCAAAACAACCGCTGGTGCGTATAGGTACAGCAGCGACTCGTTTTGCATTGAATGCTAATCTTCCTGTAGAAAAGTTGATTAGAGCAACCGTTTTTGATCATTTTTGTGGTGGAGTTAATGAAAAAGATTGTCTTAATGTCGTAGATCGTATGTATGAGAAAAATGTGCATTCTGTACTTGATTTCTCTGTTGAAGGAAAAGAACTTGAAAACCAGTTTGATGAAGCGCTGGAGCGTGTTCTTAAGATTATCGAGTTTGCAGAAGATAAGGATGCGATGCCTTTTTCAGTTTTTAAGCCTACAGGATTTGGTCGTTTTGAAATTTGGCGTAAAGTAACAGAAAAAGAGACTTTAACTGAGGCAGAAGAAAATGAGTGGCAACGCATACAACAACGTTTTGATAGAATCTGTACAAAGGCAAGTGAGTGCAATGTTGCATTACTTATAGATGCAGAAGAAAGCTGGATGCAAACTGCAGCAGATGATCTTGTTACCAAAATGATGGAAAAGTATAATGTGGAAAAACCAGTGGTTTACAATACATTACAATGTTACCGTTGGGACAGGTTAGAATACATGAAGAATCTGCATCAATACTCTTTAGAAAAAGGCTTTAAACTAGGAGTAAAAATCGTGAGAGGCGCTTACATGGAAAAAGAGCGTGCTCGGGCAGAAGAAAAGGGATATGATTCTCCTATATGTAGAGATAAAGGAGAAACTGATGCCCATTTTAATGCTGTTTTGGTCTATATTTTAGATAATTTAAGTGATATTTCTGCTTTTATTGGCTCGCATAATGAATATAGCAATTATCTGGCTATAGAATTAATGCAGCAAAAAGAAATTGCAGTTAATGATCCCCGCGTATGGTTTGGTCAATTATATGGTATGAGTGACCACATAAGTTTTAATCTAGCCGCAAAAGGTTACAATGTTGCTAAATATTTACCTTTTGGGCCTGTTAAAGATGTTATGCCTTATTTGATACGCAGAGCGGAAGAAAATACTTCTGTCGCCGGTCAAACAAATAGAGAACTTACTCTTTTAAAGGAAGAGAGAAAAAGACGAAGTCTTTAAAGTTCCTCAAATTTATCAATGACCACATTGTCTTCACAATTGGTCACTTTTGCAGCAAACCGTTTATTTGCAGAGTCATCGGTTTCAATATAAAAGTGGCCGCATGGTTTTTGTCTGGGTTTGCTTTTTGAGAATACCACATTACCATCCTCAAAGAGCAACCTTACGTTAGTTGTATCTATTTCTAATGCTGTCATGTCTTCTTTAGCCTGATCTGAAATAGTATATCCCTTTGTTCTCATATTCTTAAGTGCTCTTGCATTAGGCATATAATCACAAGAAGGTATTTGTGTGCCACTGCCTTTTAAAAAGAAAGCAAGCAGAATTAAACCTATTGAGAAACCTCCCAAATAGTAACCAAATCTATGTAGTATTTTCATGAAAAATTGAAATAAAATATCTGAGGAGGACCTGAGATACTTAAAAGAAAACTAATTTATTCAAGGTTAACCTTGAAGTATTTAAATATCGATTATTGAATCTGTGCTATGATTCTGAATTTTAAAAGAACAATAAATTGATGTCTCGATATGGTAAATCAAACCAATCTGAAACGGACTTGCTGGTTAAAATTCCGCGGTAAAAGTACAACCCACTTTTCAAACCTCTATCAAAACGAAGCGTATTTTCTAGTCCGCCATTTTCAGCTATATTAAGCAGATAAGGGGTAAAAATATTACTTATTGATAATGAGGCCGTTCTCGCATAACGTGCCGGTATATTTGGCACACAATAATGCACAATACCATGTTTGGTGAAGGTAGGATTATCATGAGAAGTTACCTCGCTGGTTTCAAAACACCCACCCATATCAATACTTACATCAATGATAATAGCTCCATTTTTCATGGTTTCTATCATAGTTTCAGTAACAACAATAGGGGCGCGATCTTTACCTCGTACAGCACCTATGGCAACATCACAACGTCTTAAGGCCTTGAGAAGGTTTTTTGGCTGAACTGTAGAAGTATAAAGAGGTCTGCCAACATTTGTCTGGAGACATCTTAGTTTGGTTAATGAATTGTCAAATATTTTGACATTGGCACCTAGACCTAAAGCCGAACGTGCTGCAAATTCACCCACTGTACCAGCACCTAAAATAACAACTTCTATAGGGGGAACCCCGCTTATATTGCCAAACATTAATCCGTTACCTTCTTCACGGGACATAAGTTCTGAGGCTATTAAAATAGAAGCGGTACCCGCAATTTCGCTTAAAGCGCGTACAGCAGGATATGTACCATCTTCATCTCTTATGAATTCAAAAGCCAAAGCTGTTATGCGTTTTGCGGCTAATGCTGTAAAATACTTTTTTGATTGTGTTTTTAACTGAAGTGCGGAAATGAGAACGGCTTGCGGATTCATTAATGCAAGTTCGTCAAGAGATGGCGGCTCAACTTTGAGCACCATTGGGCAACCAAAAACTTTCGCTTTGTCTTTAGTTATTTCTGCGCCAGCTTCTGAGTAATCATGGTCTGAAAATCTAGCATCTTCTCCGGCATTAGATTCTAAAAGAACTCTGTGACCATGTGCAACAATTGCAGCCACAGCATCAGGAGTAAGACAGACACGCTTTTCTTGAAAATGATTCTCTTTAGGAATACCTATAAATAACGAACCTTTTCTTTTTTCTATTTCTAATTTTTCTTCTTGAGGAAGAAGCTCTTCTCGTGTAAAAGGACTATTTGTTAGGGTCATTTGCTGTTAGATGATAGGAGACCCAAATTACGGATAATTTAAGAAAAGCTACAATTAAATAAGTGATCTACTTTAACCCATATACAATGGCTCGTCATCCTCATCCTCATCATCCTCATCATGGTAAACTTCTTCATCTTCAATCACAAAAGATGAAGGACTGTAATTATAATAAGGATCTTTTTTATTTTCTTTTATATCACCTTTTAAGCTGCCTCTTTGTAATTCAGCAAGGTCAATATTGTGTATTTTATCAAATATTTTGGTACGTATAACATAGATAAATACAAAAGCAAGTAGAATAATAGGAGCAAGCAAGTAAATCTCAGTAATATCTTGAGTACGCATTGTGTCTTCTTGAAAAGTGAGATATATCTGAATTACATACATGCAAATAGGAACCAGAATAGCATGATACCACCAGTGTTTACAGGTAAAAAACCAAATCAAGAACAATATTAAAGGTACTATTTTCCCCATAACTATCCATGCTACAACATTTACGCTATAATAAAAGTTACTATCGTATCTAAAATCAAGTCCCAAAATAGAAAAGTTCCAGACTGGTATGTCCGGAACTCCTTCATATAAGTAAAAAAAGTATGGTGACGCTACTAAAAATGCAGCTATAATACTACCCGTGAGTAGGGACTCTGATCTTCGTTTTGTCCAACTGTTTGCTTGCATAATCTGCTTGATGTTCTTGAGTTGCAGTGTAAGTTAATGCAGTTGCACCGGCAATTAATAAACCTAGGAGTAAAGATTTTAATTTCATAATTGTGAGTTTTTGAGTGTTAATGATTTGTTATACAAAGATGCATTAAACACTTTTATTTTGCCAACTCATATAAAATTATTACTTTCGCGGCCTTTTTTTAGTAATTATCAGTTCAACATTTATTGATTTATATTATTTTTTATCCTTTAACGCTTATTAATCCAAATATAAGTAGTTTAAACTACCAATAATAAAAATAGTGAAAGAAAATCCTTTCATTTTATCTTTATTGTTTTAACATTATTTTAACAAATTTATGAAATACTCAAGTTACGCTGCGTGTCATTAATCGATATTAAATTCGCCGAATGAGATTGTGCAGGTAAAAAATTGTTAATTTTTTCTGGCCATTCAATAAAAATCCAGCCCCCTGAAGCAAAGTATTCTTCAATACCCATATCTAAAGCTTCATTTTCATCTTTTAATCTGTAAAAGTCAAAATGATAGATGGGGGTTTCCCCTATAATATTATACTCGTTTACAATAGAAAATGTTGGGCTCGAAGCCTGATCGCTGGCACCTAACTCTTTGCATAAAGATTTAATAAGTGTCGTTTTGCCAGCTCCCATTTCACCGTAGAATAAAATGGTCTTGTGTTGAGAATTTGCTAATACCTTTCTTGCAACTGAATCTATTTCAGACAGGTTATAGACTATGTTCATCAATTTATAGGATTTAAGGGTCCTGCAATATAGAGATTATCTAGGATTTAATACTATAAAAGGAATTATCATTTCCTCAAGTGAAACGCCGCCATGTTGATATGTATTACGATAATAGCTTACATAATGGTTGTAATTGTTAGGATACGCAAAAAACAGATCGCCTCGGGCAAAAATAAATGAGCTGCTCATATTAATACTGGGCAAGTGTATTTTTTTAGGATCTGTGACTGCGAGAACATCTTTATCCTCATAAGTAAGGCTTCTACCGGTCTTATATCTTAAATTAAGACTTGTATTCTTATCTCCAATTACTTTAGATGGATTTTTTACATTAATTGTACCGTGGTCTGTAGTTATAATTAGCTTAAACCCTAATTGCTGCGATTTCTGAATCATCTCAAGTAATGGTGAATTCTTAAACCAACTTTCAGTTAGGGAGCGATAAGATTTATCATTAGAAGCCAACTCTTTAATAACTTCCATTTCAGTTTTAGAATGGCTTAGCATGTCTACAAAATTGTATACAAGCACAGTAAGATCATTATTTTTAAGAGAGTTAAAATTTTCAACAAGTTTTTTTCCGCCCTTAAGGCTGGTTATTTTATGATATTCCCATTTAAGATCGAGACCCAATCTCTTAAGTTGAGCTTCTAAAAATTTGTCTTCATTTAAATTTTTACCACCTTCTTCTGTATCATTTAGCCAGAGGTCTGGATGTCTTTTTTCCATCTCGCTAGGCATAAGACCTGAGAAAATTGAGTTTCTAGCATACTGTGTGGCCGTTGGCAAAATGCTGAAATAGGTTTGCTCTTTTTCCTTTTTGTAGTAGTTGTTTATGATAGGCTCAAAGGATTTCCATTGATCATATCTTAGATTGTCTATTACTATAAGTATGGTTGATGTGTCTTTACTTAAATTGGGTACAACACGTTCTTTAAACAACGTATGAGACATTACCGGCTTCTCATCATCTGTGAACCAATCTTCGTAATTGCGTTCTATATATTTAAAAAACTGTGTGTTAGCTTCATTTTTTTGAGATTCTAAAATCTCATGCATTCCCTGATCTTCAATATTCTCAAGTTCTAGTTCCCAGTAAACCAATTTTTGATAAAGGTCTGCCCATTCTTCATAAGAATTTACCATGGCAAGTTCCATCGCTATCTTTCTAAATTCCTGCTGGTAAGTGCTGGTGGTCTTCTCTGAAACTAATCTGCTGGTATCTAGATTTTTCTTTAAACTGAGCAATATTTGGTGCGGATTGACGGGTTTTATCAAGTAATCGGCGATTTTTGAGCCTATGGCTTCCTCCATTATATATTCCTCTTCGCTTTTTGTGATCATAACCACAGGAAGGGTATCGCGGTTTGCTTTGATCTCATTTAGAGTTTCAAGACCAGTAAGACCGGGCATATTTTCGTCAAGAAACACAATATCAAAATTCTCTTCTTTAACAAGATCGATGGCTTCAGTACCACTTTGACAGGTTGTTACCTCATAATTCTTCTTTTCAAGAAATATGATATGTGGCTTAAGTAAATCGATTTCGTCGTCAACCCAGAGAATTTTTATAGCATTCATAGTGTATCTTTGTTTAATATTAGGGCATATATGACCGATTTTCAGCCTAAAAAGCCCGATTTTAATTCTAATTGATTTTTGCTTGAAAAACCAGCACAAACTTACGATAATTAACGACCCTATATATGGGTTTATTACCATACCAAAAGGCGTTATTTTCGACTTGATCGAGCATCCGTATTTTCAGCGCCTACGCAGAATTTCGCAAATGGGCATGTCATATCTCGTTTATCCCGGGGCACATCATACCCGCTTTCATCACGCACTGGGTTGTCTATATATTATGGATAAAGCCCTGCAGGTGCTTAAGAGCAAGGGTGTTGAGATATCTCATGAAGAACATGAAGCAGCGATGATCGCTATTTTACTACATGATATAGGTCACGGTCCTTTCTCGCATGCTATGGAACATAGTATTGTAGAAAATATACATCATGAGCAGATATCGCTTCAATTTATGGAAGCTTTAAATGAGGAGTTTAACGGAAGTTTAACGCTGGGCATCAATATATTTAAAGGTGTTTATCAGCGTACATTTTTTAATCAACTTGTTTCTGGCCAATTAGATATGGATCGTACAGACTATCTCAAAAGAGATAGTTTTTATACCGGTATGGCAGAAGGTAATATTAATACAGATCGTATTCTGGCTATGCTTAATGTAAAAGATGATAAGCTGGTAGTAGAAGAGAAAGGAGTTTATACAATAGAAAAATTTCTTGTTGCCCGTAGGTTAATGTACTGGCAGGTATATCTACATAAGACAAGTCTTGTGGCCGAACAAATTCTTGTGCGCGTATTAAAAAGAGCCAAAGAACTCTCTAGTATGGGCGTTGATTTAAAAGGTAGTAGTGCTTTAAAGTTTTTTTTAACTGAACAAATTACTGAGTCAACTTTTAACGATAAGGCGCTTGGTATATTTGCTTCTCTTGATGATTACGATATAATTTCTGCAATGAAAGAGTGGGTTCATCATGAAGATTTTGTGTTAAGAACTCTGTCTGAAATTATAATTTATAGGCGTTTGCTTCAAATAAAAATAAAGAAGAAACCGTTCTCAAAAGAGTTTATAGAACAACAAATAAATAAGGTTATAGATCATTGTAATATTAGTAGAAAAGAAGCGCTCTATTTTGTTTTTGGCGGTACCATTTCTAACCAGGCATACACTTTTAAAAAGCAGGGAATAGATATTCTTACCAGAAAAGGTAAGGTGGTAGATGTTGTTGCAGCCAGTGATCAGCTGAGTTTAAAGGCGTTGTCTAAAGAAGTTATTAAAAACTATATCTGTTACCCTAAGTATAAAGATTAACCCTTTTTTTCTATTTTTGCGATAATGAAATTTACAGCTGCACAGATTGCTGGGATTTTGGAAGGTACCGTAGAAGGTAATGCTGATGCCGAAGTCTCAATGCTATCAAAAATTGAAGAAGGAAAACAGGGTTCGCTAACTTTTTTAGCAAATCCAAAGTACACTCCTTATATATATACAACCCAAGCAAGTATTACTATAGTAGACCGCGATTTTCAGGTTGAACAGGAAATCACAACAACGCTCATACGTGTTGACGACGCCTATAAATCGTTTTCGAAACTACTGGAATACTATAACATGGTAAAACTGAATAAGACAGGAATTGAAAATCCTAGTTTTATTTCAGAAAGCGCTTCTTATGGTGAGAATATCTATTTAGGTGCTTTCTCTTATTTAGGCAGTAATGTAAAAATAGGAGAGAACGTAAAGATCTATCCCAATGTTTATATAGGCGATAATGTTACAATAGGTGATAACTGTGTTATTTTTGCCGGAGCTAAAATTTATTCGGAAACGATAATAGGCAACGAGGTTTATGTACATAGTGGTGCTATAATAGGTGCAGATGGTTTTGGTTTTTCACCAAATGAAAAGGGAGAATATAGCAAAGTACCTCAAACAGGTAATGTTATCATAGAGGATAATGTAGATGTAGGTGCAGGGACAACTATAGATAGAGCTACATTAGGATCTACTATCATCAGAAAAGGGGTTAAACTGGACAACCAGATACAGATAGCTCACAATGTTGAAATAGGCGAGCATACAGCCATAGCCGCACAAACGGGAATAGCAGGATCAACAAAAATTGGTTCGCATTGCCTTATAGGTGGCCAGGTAGGTATTGTAGGTCATATAACTATAGGCAACCGTGTAAAAATACAGGCCCAGTCTGGTATTTCTAGAAATTTAAAAGATGATGAAGCAGTGCAGGGTTCGCCGGCACTATCATATGGAGATTTTAATAAATCATACGTGCATTTTAAAAATCTTCCATCTATTGTACAACGAGTAAACAATTTGACAAAAGATATCTCCCATGATAAGTAAGACCAAGGGAAAACAAAAAACAATCGCCGGTGAAGTCTCTTTAACCGGCGTTGGTTTGCATACAGGTAAAAATGTTACCCTTACCTTTAAACCAGCCAAAGAAAATACGGGTTATGCTTTTAAACGTGTAGACCTGGAAGGACACCCGATCATAGAAGCTGACGCAGACTATGTTACCAGTACAGAGCGAGGTACCAATCTTGAAAAAATGGGGGTTACAATTCAAACCAGTGAGCATGTTCTTGCAGCTTGTGTTGGTTTAGATATTGATAACATCATTATAGAACTTGATGCTTCTGAACCTCCTATTATGGATGGTTCTTCAAAATATTTTATAGAAGCATTAGAGAGTGTAGGGCTGCAGGAACAGGAGGCTTATCGTGAAGAATATGTGGTAACAGAAGTTATCAATTACTTAGACGAGCAATCTGGGAGCGAGATCATGTTAATGCCTTCAGATGAGTACCAGTTGACCACTATGGTTGATTTTGGTACAAAAGTTCTGGGTACTCAAAATGCAAGCATTAAGAGTATTACTGAATTTAAAGGCGAAATATCTAATGCGCGTACATTCAGCTTTCTTCATGAGATAGAGATGCTTCTTGATCACGGTCTTATTAAAGGGGGTGATTTAAATAACGCAATTGTATACGTTGATAAAGAGCTTTCTCCTGGCACGATGGATAAGTTGAGAGAAGCCTTTAAGAAAGATAATATTTCGGTTAAACCTAATGGCATACTTGACAATCTAACACTTCATCATCCCAATGAGGCTGCCAGACATAAACTCCTTGATGTAATAGGTGATCTTGCTTTAGTGGGAACACATATAAAAGGTAAGGTTATTGCTAATAAACCCGGGCATTATGTAAATACACAGTTTGCTAAAAAGCTCAAAAAAGTTATACGTCAGGAAAAGAGAAATAATATACCTACATATGATTTGAGCAAACCTCCCGTTAAAGATGTAAATGCCATTATGGAAATGCTGCCTCACAGGCCACCATTTCTTTTGGTAGACAAAATATTAGAATTATCAGATCATCATGTGGTGGGCTTAAAGAATGTCACTATGAATGAGCCATTCTTTGTTGGTCATTTTCCGGGTGCTCCTGTTATGCCAGGTGTGCTTCAGGTGGAGGCTATGGCACAGACAGGTGGTATTTTAGTATTAAGTACAGTACCAGATCCTGAGAATTATCTTACCTATTTTATGAAAATAAATAATGTAAGATTTAAGCAACAGGTTTTGCCGGGAGATACTTTGGTTTTTAAATTAGAATTATTATCACCTATACGCCGCGGTATATGTCACATGCAAGGATATGCTTACGCGAATGGAAAACTCGTCACAGAAGCAGAACTTATGGCGCAGATTGTTAAAGTAAAGAAAGAAGAGAAGTAGTATGAATCAGCCATTAGCTTATGTGCACCCAGGTGCAAAAATTGCAAAGAATGTTGTAATAGAACCTTTTACAACTATAAATAATAACGTCGTCATAGGAGAGGGTAGTTGGATAGGATCTAACGTTACTATTATGGAAGGTGCACGTATAGGTAAAAATGTAAATATTTTTCCTGGAGCTGTGATTTCTGCTATTCCTCAGGATAAAAAGTTTGATGATGAAGATACAGTTACTATAATTGGTGACAACACAACCATAAGAGAATGTGTCACTATCAATAGAGGGACAACAGATCGCATGAAAACCCAGTTAGGTAAAAACTGCTGGATAATGGCTTATAGTCATATAGCGCATGATTGCATTGTAGGAGATAATTGTATATTTTCAAATAACAGTACATTAGCCGGTCATATTCAGGTAGGAGACTATGTTGTACTGGCCGGTATGGCAGCAGTACAACAATTTTGTACTATTGGTAGCCATGCTTTTGTAACTGGTGGTTCGCTTGTGCGAAAAGATGTGCCGCCATATGTAAAAGCAGGTAGAGAACCTTTATCTTATGTGGGGATTAATTCCATCGGACTAAGAAGAAGAGGTTTTACCACGGAAAAAATTCGGGAAATTCAGGACATTTATCGCATTTTATACCAGAAAAACTACAATAATACGCAAGCAGTAAATATTATTGAAGCCGAAATGGAAGCTACACCAGAACGTGATGAGATACTGCAGTTTATCAAGAACTCACAGCGCGGTATTATGAAAGGATATTTTACAACTAATTAAGAGAACAGAGATTAAAGATTATGGCAACTACATCAGACATAAGAAATGGAATGTGTATTCATTTCAATCATGACATTTATAAAATAATAGAATTTCTTCACGTAAAACCAGGTAAAGGACCTGCTTTTGTACGCACTAAACTAAAAAGTGTAACTAACGGTAAAGTGCTGGATAACACTTTTTCTGCTGGTCACAAAATAGAAGATGTGCGGGTTGAAACTCGTGGATACCAATATTTATATAATGATGGTGAATTCTATCATTTTATGAATACAGATGATTATACACAAATACGTCTTTTAGAAAGTGCTCTTGATCAACCTGGTCTTCTTAAAGAAGGAGAAGTAGTTTCTATTTCTATTAATACAGAAGATAATATGCCTCTCTCTGTAGATATGCCGGCACATGTTATATTAGAAATTGTACAGACTGAGCCAGGTATAAAAGGAAATACAGCAACTAATTCTACTAAAGCTGCAATTGTAGAATCTGGTGCAGAAGTACAAGTACCTTTATTTATTAATGAAGGGGATAAAATTAAGGTTGAAACCGAAAAAGGAACCTACAAAGAACGTATAAAGGAATAATTTGAAATTTCCTCAACCATATACTTTAGAGCAAATTGCAACCATTATTTCTGTGGAATTTGATGGGGATGTCGATTTTCCTGTATTGGGAATGAATGAGATCCACGTGGTAGAATCTGGAGACATAGTTTTTGTAGATCATCCTAAATATTATGACAAGGCTTTAAATTCTGCAGCAACTGTTGTTCTTATCAATAAAAAAGTTGAGAGACCAGAAGGAAAAGCTCTTTTGATTTCTGATGATCCTTTTCGTGATTTTAATAAACTGACTCAGTTTTTTAAACCTTTTGAAAGTGCCACATCATCTATCGCTCCTTCTGCTAAGATAGGAGAGGGAACGGTTATTCAGCCAAGTGTTTTTATTGGTAATAATGTTACGATAGGTAAAAACTGTATCATACATGCTAACGTAAGTATTTATGATAATACTGTAATAGGCGATGATGTTGTTATTCATGGGGGTACTGTTCTGGGTGCAGATGCATTTTATTATAAAAAACGGGCCACAGGATTTGATAAGTTGAGATCAGGTGGGCGAGTAGTTTTAAAGGATTCTGTAGAATTAGGAGCTGCTTGTACTATCGATAAAGGTGTCACAGGAGATACAACAATAGGTAAAGGTTCTAAATTAGATAATCAGGTACATATTGGTCATGACACGGTAATTGGTGAAAATGTGCTTATTGCTGCTCAAACTGGTATCGCAGGATGCGTTATAATAGAAAGTGATGTAACGATCTGGGGTCAGGTAGGTGTAGCGAGTGGTATTACAATTAAAGAAGGTGCTGTCGTTTTCGCGCAAAGCGGTGTAGGGAGAACACTAGAATCTGGTAAATCCTATTTTGGTAGTCCTGCAGAAGAAAGTAAAAAGAAGTTTAAAGAACTTGCCTCAATACGGCAAATTCCGTTTATTATTGATAAAATTTCAAAAATAAAATGAGCAAATCAGGCAAAGACATAGTAAGAGGATTGTACGAATCTGATTTTTTAAATGATGCAAGTATCCTAAAAAAATACTTACATCCTGATGCAGAATTATATTGGAATGCCTCAACTGGTTTTTCAAAAATGACCTATCGCGATATAGCTTCTATGTCTAGTGAGATGGGCCGTTCTTTTATATCGCTCAGGCCATCAGTTTCTCATGTTATGGAAGATGGTGATCAGGTGTGTATACGATTGACATATTATTTGCATACTATTGAGAATCCTGAGGAGGAAGTAGCAATAATTCACTTCATGGCTATATGGGAGTTAAAAGATGGTAAACTTTATAAAGGATACCAGATTAGCCAGCCTAGTGATGAAGATCCTCAAAACACTGATGCTTACAAGCGTATAAAGTCTTAAAAATTCTTTAGCGTTACCTTATAAAAATTTACTTTTGTCACCACTTAAATCCAATTAAAAAATGAGCGTTTTAGTAAATAAAGATTCCAAAATAATAGTTCAAGGTTTCACAGGAAGTGAAGGTACTTTTCACGCCGGTCAAATGATTGAATACGGTACTAACGTAGTAGGTGGTGTAACTCCTGGTAAAGGTGGGCAAACTCATCTGGATAAGCCGGTATTTAATACTGTTGAAGAAGCGGTAAAAGAAACCGGGGCAGATGTTTCTATTATTTTCGTTCCTCCGGCATTTGCTGCAGATGCGATTATGGAATCTGCAGACGCTGGTATTAAAGTTATTATTACAATTACAGAAGGTATTCCCGTAGCAGATATGATTAAAGCTGCGCACTATATTAAAGACAGAGATTGTAGACTAATAGGTCCTAACTGTCCTGGCGTAATAACTCCCGGTGAAGCGAAAGTAGGTATCATGCCTGGTTTTGTATTTAAGAAAGGGAAAGTAGGTATTGTTTCAAAATCAGGAACATTAACTTATGAGGCAGCAGATCAGGTGGTAAAACAAGGTCTGGGCATTACTACTGCAATAGGTATTGGTGGTGATCCTATCATTGGTACAACTACTAAAGAAGCAGTAGAATTACTAATTAATGATCCGGAAACAGAAGCCGTTGTTATGATAGGCGAGATAGGTGGTCAACTTGAGGCAGATGCTGCGCGCTGGATCAAAGAAAGCGGCACAACTAAACCTGTTATTGGTTTTATTGCTGGTGAAACTGCTCCTGCTGGTAGAACAATGGGTCATGCCGGCGCAATTGTAGGTGGCAGTGATGACACCGCTCAGGCGAAAAAAGCTATTCTTAGAGAATGTGGTGTACACGTTGTTGATTCACCTGCAGAAATAGGAAAAAAGGTGGCTGAAGTTTTAGGCTAATCTTTATTATATTTAAAATAGAAAAGCGGATCTAAACATCCGCTTTTTCTATTTCAAATTGAATGTAACCGTAGCGCTGTCAATTAGGGTTTCGTTATATTTGAAAAAACATACACACAAAAATCATCAATTACTAGAATATGAAAATTCTTGAAGGTAAAAATGTAATTATTACTGGTGCAAGCCGTGGTATAGGAAAAGGTATTGCAGAAGTTTTTGCTAAAAATGGAGCTAATGTTGCTTTTACATACAGCTCATCTGCAGGTCCTGCAGAAGAACTGGAGAAAGAATTAACACAATTAGGTGTTAAAGCTAAAGCTTATCAATCTAACGCTGCTTCTTATGAAGAAGCTCAGCTATTGGTTGCAAGTGTATTAGAAGATTTTAGTAGTATTGATGTTTTGGTAAACAATGCGGGTATTACAAAAGATAACCTGCTAATGAGAATGAGTGAAGAAGATTTTGATCAGGTTCTTAATGTAAACCTCAAATCTATCTTTAATATGACTAAGGCCGTACAGCGTACTATGTTAAAACAACGTAAGGGCAGCATTATCAATATGAGTTCTGTAGTTGGTGTTAAAGGAAATGCAGGGCAGGCTAATTATGCGGCTTCTAAGGCTGGTATAATTGGTTTTTCTAAATCTATGGCTTTAGAATTAGGTTCAAGAAATATACGTACTAATGTGGTTGCACCTGGTTTTATTGAAACTGAGATGACAGCAAAATTAGACGAGAAAACGGTTGCTGGCTGGAGAGATGCTATTCCGCTAAAAAGAGGTGGTAAGCCGGAAGATATAGCAAATGCCTGCGTATTTTTAGCAAGTGATATGAGTGATTATATTACAGGTCAGGTTCTACAGGTAGACGGCGGAATGCTAACCTAATTTTTCCCTTAAATAAGCGATTTTATGGCCAAAAATACCGTTATTCTTATTATTCTTTCCGGAATAATAGCGTTAGGTATTGCGGCCTATCAATATTTTTATAAAACTAAAAACAGGAATAAGTATAATTATATATTTTTTCTGCTCCGTTTTGTGACAATATTTGCAGTCTTGCTGCTTATTATAAATCCTACTTTCAAAAACAGAAGCTACACAATTGTAAAGCCCGTTCTTGCTCTTGCCGTAGATAATTCATCTTCTATTGCAAATTTAGATTTTACTGAAAAGGTCAAAAACAGTTTTAATGTCTTACAAAATAGTCGCTTGAGCGATCGTTTTGATATTGATCTGTATACTTTTGGAGAAAGAACTTCATCATTAGATTCTTTAACTTTTGATCAGGGTCAGAGTAACATAGCTCAGGTTTTTCAAACCTTTAATAATGTCTATAAATCATCGACTTATGCGCCTTTACTTATCACAGACGGGAATGCAAATATAGGCGCAGACTACGCCTATGTTGCTGATGAATTAAATACACCTATTTATTTTTTGGCTGCAGGAGATACTACTACTTATGATGACCTCAGTATAGACCGTATAAATGTTAATAGATATGCATATCTTAAAAATGAATTTCCGGTTGAAGTATTAAGTAGTTATGAGGGAAGCCAAACTGTAGAAACACAATTTCTCATCAAATTATCAGGGCGAATTGTTCACAGGGAAAAGGTGAATTTTAGTCCTCAAAATAAATCTCACATTTTTAAAACCTTTCTACCGGCAAGCGCGATCGGCGTTCAGCAATATACTGCTGAACTTTCGCCAATAAATACTGAAAAAAACACAGTAAATAATGCCAAGAATTTTGCTGTTGATGTAATTGATCAAAATACAAAAATTCTTATTGTGTATTCTGTTCTTCATCCTGATCTGGGGGCTTTACAAAAATCAATAGAAAGCAATCAACTTAGAAAAGTAGATTTAATAAAAACCCCCATAGACGCGTCTGTTATCAATGATTATGATTTTGTGATCCTTTATCAGCCAGATAGCGCCTTCAAAAATGTCTTTGCTGAATTACAGAAATTAGAAAAGAACAGTTTTATAATTGCAGGACCTGAAACTGATCTCACTTTTGTGAATGAAAATCAGAACTCATTCAGTCAAAATGCAATTGAAGAATCTGATGAAGCTCAACCTTTATTGAATTCTAATTTTACTGCTTTTCTGCTTGACGATATTGGCTTTTCAGATTTTCCTCCTTTAAATGCTAATTTTGGAGATATTTCTTTGAAATCAATTAACGAAGTAGCACTTTATCAAAATATAAATGGAGTAAATACCTCTAAACCGCTCCTTGCATTGGGCGAAGAAAATGGTGTTAGGCATATTGCTCTTTTTGGAAGTGGAATCTGGAAATGGAGGGCTAAAAATTATATTGAGACTAAAAGCTTTGAAGGTTTTGATAACTTCATTGATAAACTCATTCAATATGGCGCTTCTAAAGAAAAGCGCTCGCGTCTTCAAATTAATTATGAATCATTTTATTATGGTGGCAGTCAAATAACATTGCAAGCTCAATTATTTGATAAAAACTATGTATTTGATAACAGAGGTTCTCTCAATATAAGAATAGAGAATACTCAAAGCAAACAAACATATGAAGCTCCCTTTCTCGTAAAAGGAAATAGGTTTGAGGTTAATCTAAGAAATTTAGATCCCGGTACATATCAATTTACAGTTTATACAAATGACGAGCCTCTCAATAAAAGTGGTTCTTTTACAATTATAGATTACAATATTGAAAATCAAAATTTTAATGCAGACTGGAAAAAAATAGAACGTATTGCACAGGAAACCGAGGGCAGCTCATTTACTATAGGTAACGAGTCAGAACTTATTGCAACACTCATGAACGATGACCGGCATATACCCATCCAGAAGAGTAGTGAAAAAACCGTACCTTTAATCGATTTCAGAATTCTACTATTCATAATTGCTGCTTCTCTTGCGGCAGAATGGTTCATTAGAAAATATAACGGACTCATATAAATCTAAATTAAATATATAACTATGGATAAATTACCTAAGGCAGGTTTGCCTATTATAATAGGTGCAATTATTTTAATAATCATTTTTGCAAAGTCTGCAATTACAATTGATTCTGGTGAAGCCGGTGTTTTGTACCGAACTTTTGGAGGGGGTGTAGTGACTGATGAACCTCCACTTACAGAAGGCTTTCATCTTGTTGCACCCTGGAATAAAGTATTTATTTACGAAGTGCGCAGACAGGAGCTTTTTGAAAAAATGAATGTTCTTTCATCTAATGGTTTAGATATAAAATTAGATGCATCTATCTGGTATCAACCCGACGCAAAAGATTTGGGTAAACTTCACCAGGAAATAGGTGAGGACTATGTAGACAGGATTTTATTACCAACCGTTCGTTCTGCTGCGCGTTCTGTGGTAGGTAGATATACACCAGAGCAGTTGTACTCTTCTAAACGTGATGCTATACAGGCAGAAATTTATGAGGAAACAAGGAAGATCATTAAAAATCAATATATAATTCTTGACGAGGTACTTGTGCGTGATGTGACTTTGCCACCTACAATTAAGACCGCTATTGAGCGAAAATTAAAGCAGGAGCAGGAATCGCTTGAGTATGAATTTAGACTGGTTTCAGCACAGAAAGAAGCGCAAAGACAGATCATTCAGGCGCAGGGTAAATCTGATGCTAACCGTATTTTAAGTCAGTCATTAAATGATCAGATTCTAAAAGATAAAGGTATTGAAGCAACGCTAGAGCTGGCTAAGTCGCCTAATTCTAAAGTTGTGGTGATAGGTGCTGGCGATAGCGGACTCCCATTAATACTTGGTGGAAACAACTAAAAATCGGGTAATTCTATAAAAAAATGGCCGATATTAATCGGCCATTTTTTTATTACGCTCTTCTCATAGAAGCTTTAAAACTATCATCTGCTAAGCCGCTTTTTTTTTGCTGCTGCAGATGTTTCGCTTTAGCTACCCATTGATCATTTTTAATTCTGTCTGGAAAGAATTTGATGAGCTCTGTTACGATCTCAATATCCTTATCATTAAATTTACTTATCTGTGAATAAGTAAATATGCCAATATCATTCAATTTTTCTTCGGTATAGGGACCTATACCTACAATCTTTTGAAGATTATCTGCGTTTTCTTCTGCAGCATAACCTAATCTGTCAAAATCCAAATATAACCCGTCATTATCTGTGGGCTTTTCCAGAACTTGTTGAGAGAATGCTTTTTTATGAAGATTGAGATCAAAATCATTATCTTCAGTTTCAGCAAGAGGTTCTCTTTCATTTCTGCTGCTTATCTGTGTGCTTGCTCTTACCGTTTTAGATTGAGTAGATAAATTTCGCTGCAAAGCTGCAACTTTCTTAATATATTTAGAACGGTGAAAATAATAAGCAAAAGTGTATCCTATAATAAAGGAAACAAGCATTAGTGTAAAAACCTCGATGTAGGCTATAGGTATAGTAATCGTATCTACTTTATCCTGCATGTGTTAGGTTATTCTATTATTACTTCTATTCTGTTGTTTTTTGATCGATGAGCTTTGGTATCATTATTAAAGAGAGGTTCTGTTTCTCCTTTAGATATAGCGCTAACTCGGTCTTCATCTAGACCCATTCGGGTTGTAAGGTACCATTTTATTTGTCTGGCTCGTTCTAAGGCTATAAGATAGTTATCAACATCGTTACCCACATTATCTGTATGTCCCACTATTATTAGTTGATAATCAGTATGTGTGTCTAGTTTTTCTTTGATCGAATTGGCATACTGTTGCAGCTTTTTATCCATCACCAGACCACCATTAGAATAACGAGGATAAATAATATCTCCTCTGGGTGATTTTACCCTTTGCGGAACCGATTTTTCTGCCTTTTCAACCGGTTTTTTATTATAATGATCTTTTAATGAGCTATTTAGTTCATCAAAAAGGAGTGAGTTTTCTGTGTAAACTTCGGTTTGCAACGTATCAATATCATTTAAATGGTCATCTATGTATGACGTTTCATGTATAGTGTCTGCAATAGTTTCAGCATTTTCAAATTGAGCATCATTCTGATCGTTGTCGGCATCGCTTATCCCAGGGCTCGATTGAGATTTTAAGCTTTCATCACCTACAAAAGCATTTGTAGAATATAGAAAGAAAATACCAATGCCTGCCCAAAATAGAAATATGACAAATGCTTTTGAAAAGTTCCTCATTACGATTAACGACACTAAATATCGATTAATCGACAAAAATAACTAATTAACCGGTATCCTTAAATTTTTGCTAAAAAATCTTCAAACTTATTTATCTGCTGAGATATTTTAATTAAGTTTGCTCAACAATGGAAAACAAAAAATTTCATCACCATCATTTTTATACTTGCACTCAGGCGAGGTAAAAATGTTATGTTGAAATTAAACAAAATAACAAAAACCCGTTTGAGCTTCTCAAACGGGTTTTCTGTTTTTGGGCAGCTCAGGCATAACCAACAAAAAAATGACAAAAAAAATTAGGATTGCTATTCAAAAATCGGGGAGACTTAATGAAGATTCCCTGCAAATATTAAAAGACTGTGGAATTTCTATAGATAATGGTCGCGACCAACTCAAAGCTAGTGCTGGCAATTTTCCGCTTGAGGTTTTTTATCTGCGAAATGGTGATATTCCTCAATATTTGCGTGACGGTGTCGTAGATATCGCTATTATCGGTGAAAATGTATTGATTGAAAAAGGGGAAGATATCAGCATTGCACAGAAGCTGGGTTTTTCAAAATGCAAGGTTTCCTTAGCTATTCCTAAAGGAAAAAAATACGAGTCTGTAAAAGATTTTGAAGGTAAACGCATCGCCACTTCTTACCCTAATACGGTACTCAGATATCTTGAAGAAAAAGGGGTGACTGCCGATTTACACATCATTACAGGTTCTGTAGAAATAGCACCTAATATTGGCTTGGCAGATGCCATTTGCGATATTGTTTCCAGCGGTAGCACCTTGTTTAAAAACAATTTAAAAGAAGTTGAAGTCATGCTTACTTCAGAGGCCGTGCTTGCAGTTTCTCCGGAGATTGATAAAGAGCGTGAAGCTATACTGGAGAAACTTTTATTCAGAATTAAAGCTGTTCTTAAAGGGCGAGATTTTAAGTATGTTTTGCTCAATGCTCCAAATGACAAAGTTGACGAAATCATAAAAATGCTTCCGGGAATGAAAAGTCCTACCGTGTTACCTTTGGCAGAAGAGGGTTGGAGCAGTGTACACTCAGTTGTCGATAAAAACCAGTTCTGGGATGTGATCGATAAACTTAAAGCAGCTGGAGCACAAGGAATTTTGGTAAGCGCTATCGAGAAAATGGTAATCTAAGTGAGATTTCGCTCTGGCGAAAAATGTATTTAAAATGAATAAAATCGTAAATCCAAGGCGGGATTCCTGGGCCGAAATTTTAAAACGGCCTACCCAAACCGTGCAGGATATAGAAGGTATTGTAGCCGAGGTTTTCGACGCTATCAAACAAAATGGTGATCTGGCTATTGCCGAATATACTCAGCGTTTTGATGGAGTAAAGTTAGATTCAAACATCGTAAGTGAGGAAGAATTCGCTTCCGTGAAAGCGCTTTTAAGTGAGGATTTGCAGCAAGCGATACAACTGGCTAAAGGAAATATCGAAAAATTTCACGCTGCACAACGCACAGAAAAAGTAGTTGTAAAAACGACAAATGGCGTAGACTGCTGGCAGGAAAAACGCCCAATCGAAAAAGTGGGTCTGTACATTCCCGGCGGCACAGCACCTTTGTTTTCTACGATTTTAATGTTAGCAATACCTGCAAAACTCGCGGGTTGTAAAGAAATTGTACTCTGTACGCCACCTGACAAAGAAGGAAAAATAAATCCCGCGATCCTCTACACCGCCCAGCTTTGTGGGGTTACGCGCATGTTTAAAATAGGTGGTATTCAGGCGATTGGAGCAATGACGTTTGGCACCGAAACCGTACCTAAAGTGTATAAAATTTTTGGTCCGGGGAATCAATTTGTCACGGTTGCCAAGCAAATGGCGACCAAATTTAACGTGAGCATCGATATGCCGGCGGGACCTTCAGAATTGCTCATCGTGGCTGATGATACGGCTAATGCTTCTTTTGTGGCTTCCGACTTGCTAAGTCAGGCAGAACACGGTGTTGATAGCCAAGTGATTTTGGTTTCAACTTCAAAAAAATTAATAGAAAAAGTTGAACAAGAAATCGAACAACAATTAATCGAGCTTCCGCGAAAAGCAATTGCCGAAAAATCAATTGCCAACAGCAAGCTGATTTATGTAGAAGATGATGAGATCGCTTTAGCATTGATCAATGAGTACGGACCGGAACATTTTATCGTTTGCACGCAGGATACCGATTTTTATGTAGAGAATATCCAAAATGCAGGTTCGGTTTTTATTGGGAATTACACACCGGAAAGCGCTGGGGATTACGCTTCCGGAACCAATCATACCCTACCTACAAACGGCTATGCCAAGCAATACAGCGGGGTGAATCTGGATAGTTTTTTAAAAAGTATGACCTTTCAGAAAATTTCGCCACAAGGCATACAAAATATAGGCCGCGCGATTGAATTAATGGCCGAAGCCGAGGGTTTACAGGCGCATAAAAATGCGGTAAGCTTGCGCTTAAAAGAAATCAATAATTAAATAAAGCGACGTCATGCTGAACTTGTTTCAGCGTCACATAAATCCAGATCCATGAAGGGAGAAGAAACAAAACCAAAAAGCGAAAAATTCCCTTTCTCCAATGGGGAGAGGGTTAGGGAGAGGGGCTTTAACATAAACAAGCTGGTGCGCGAGAATGTCTCACGCATGAAACCTTATTCTTCGGCGCGAGATGAGTTCACCGATTTTGAAGCGGAAATGGTTTTTCTCGATGCTAATGAAAATCCGTTTAATACTAGTGTAAACCGCTATCCCGATCCGCATCAGGTGACTTTAAAGCAGCATTTATCGTCTATAAAACGGGTTCCTGCGGATCAGATTTTATTTGGTAATGGCAGTGATGAAGTATTGGATTTGATTTATCGGGCGTTTTGTGAACCTAAAGTAGACAATGTGATCACTTTGCCACCCACCTACGGAATGTACAAAGTGCTAGCCGAGACCAATGCAGTCGAAAACCGGGAAGTGTTGCTGGATGCCGATTTTCAGCCGGATGTGGATAACATAATCCAGGCGATGGATTCCCGCTCCAAATTGCTGTTTCTGTGTTCTCCTAATAATCCCACAGCCAATTCTTTTGATGCAAAAAAAGTAGAATATTTACTCGAAAATTTCCCCGGTTTGGTCATTATTGACGAAGCCTATATAGATTTCGCTCCAGGCGAAAGTTGGTCATCAGAACTGCACAATTATCCTAATTTAATCGTGACTCAGACCTTATCAAAAGCCTACGGAATGGCCGGGATTCGATTAGGGATTGCTTTTGCTTCCGAAGAAATTATCGCTGTTTTAAATAAGATTAAACCGCCATATAACGTCAACGAATTAACTCAAAAAAGAGCTTTAGAACGTATTTTAAATCAGGAAAGCGTTAATGCTGAAATAAGCTCAATTTTAGAGGAAAGAAGTGTTTTATCTAAAGCTTTACTTCAGGTATATTTCGTAGAGAAACTATATCCTTCTGACGCCAATTTTCTGCTGGCTAAAGTAGATGATGCAGATAAAAGGTATATGGAATTAATCGCTAAAGGAATTGTAGTGAGAAACCGAAGCACCCAGCCACTTTGTGAAAATACTTTGCGCTTTACAGTGGGTACCGAAGAAGAAAATAAAAAACTGATTCAGGCTTTAAACGAAATTTAAAACATGTTGAAGAAGTGAGCTGTCTAAATTGCTTAACCTTCGAATATTGAAGAAGATTATAATATGAAAAAAGTATTATTTATAGACCGCGACGGGACGATCATCAAGGAAACGGTTGACGAGCAGATCGATGCTTTTGAGAAGATGGTTTTTTACCCCAAAGCGTTTACTTATTTGGGGAAGATTGCCCAAGAACTCGATTACGAACTCGTCATGATCACCAATCAGGATGGTTTGGGAACCGATGTTTTTCCGGAAGAAACCTTCTGGCCGGTCCACAATTTCATCTTGAAATCCTTTGAAAACGAAGGGGTAGTTTTTGATGCGGTATACCTTGATAGAACTTTTCCTGAAGATAATGCACCAACGCGTAAGCCGGGAACCGGATTGCTTACTTCTTATTTTTCAGAAGACTATGATTTGGAAAACTCTTTTGTAATTGGGGATCGCTTAACCGACATGGAACTGGCTAAAAATCTGGGTTCAAAAGGAATTTTTATCAATGATGAAACGCATTTGGGAACCGAAGAAATTACAGTAAAACGAGACGCCCTTGATGATTTTATCGCTTTAGAAAGCAACGACTGGCAAACCATTTATGAGTTTCTTAAACTGAAAAACAGAACAGCTTCTATCAGTCGGAAAACAAACGAAACAAACATAGAAATCGACCTAAACCTCGATGGAACCGGGAAAAGTGATATAAAAACCGGACTTGCTTTTTTTGATCATATGCTCGATCAACTGGCTCGTCACGGGGCGATGGATTTAAAAATTCATGTAGATGGTGATCTCGAAGTTGATGAGCACCATACCATAGAAGACACGGCGATTGCTTTGGGTGAAGTTTTCGGGAAGGCGCTGGGAAATAAAATGGGCATCGAGCGTTACGGATTTTGCCTGCCTATGGACGATTGCCTGGCGCAGGTGGCTATTGATTTTGGCGGCCGTAACTGGCTGGTTTGGGAAGCCGATTTTAAACGGGAGAAAATAGGAGAGATGCCTACCGAAATGTTTTACCATTTCTTTAAATCCTTTACCGATGGCGCTAAAGCAAATCTGAATGTAAAAGCAGAAGGAACTAACGAACATCACAAAATTGAAGCGATTTTTAAAGCTTTGGCGAAAGCAATAAAAGCCGCCGTAAAACGAGACGCAGAAAAAATGATACTGCCTTCAACTAAAGGAATGTTGTAAAGACCTGCAAGGTTTTCAAAACCTTGTAGGTCTAAATGAGGAACCTTGTAGGTCTTAATTTGAAAACGAAAAGTGAAAAATTAAACCTGTGATAATAATTAAGATAGTAGAAAAGCGTCATTCCGAATTTATTTCGGAATCGCATTAAGTGAAGGTAATGAGAACCTGAAACAACACTTCTACAAGCTCAGTGGGACAATTCAGGTTGACGACTTAAAATGGACCAGGCCTGCAGGGTTTTCAAAACCCTGCAGGTCTAAAAAGCCAGAATAAAGAGAGGAAGAAATGAAATTAGTAATTATAAATTACGGAGCAGGAAATATTCAAAGTTTAAAATTTGCGTTTAAGCGATTGGGTGTAAATGCTATATTATCAGATGATCCAGAAGAAATACAAAACGCTGATAAAGTGATTTTTCCGGGAGTGGGAGAGGCGAGTAGTGCCATGGAAAAATTACGACACACAGGACTTGATGAAATTATTCCCACCTTAAAACAACCGGTTTTGGGGATTTGTCTGGGGATGCAGTTGATGTGTAATTCTTCTACGGAAGGAAATACGAAAGGCTTGGGGATTTTTGATGTAGATGTGGTTAAATTTTCCAATAAAGTAAAAGTTCCGCAGATAGGATGGAATCAGATTTCTGCTCTTAAAAGTCCGTTATTTACCGGTATTCCGGAATATTCCTATATGTATCTCGTCCATAGCTTTTATGCACCCGCTTGTGTGGAAGCTATTGCCACGACGCATTACGAAATGGATTATGCTTCGGCCTTGCAAAAGGATAATTTTTACGGTGTGCAATTTCACCCCGAAAAAAGCAGCACCGCCGGCGAACAAATGTTGAAGAATTTTTTAGAATTATAGTGAAAATAAAGCGTCATGCTGAATTTAGTTCAGCATCACAAAAAGAAAGATGAGGCTCTGAAACAATCCCGAAAATTTTCGGAACAGAGTGATGAAGATATATTAGAGTTTTATTAATTCCCAGCCTTAGCAAGGAGGGGTGGCCCAATTTGTTGGGTCGGGGTGGTAAAACCCCTCTTCTCCTTTGGAGGATCCTCCCCTTAACAAGGGGAGAAGCTTGAATAAAGAATAAAAATTATGAGAATAATTCCTGCTATAGATATTATTGACGGTAAGTGCGTTCGGCTTTCTAAAGGCGATTACAATACCAAAAAGATTTATAACGAGAATCCGCTGGAGATTGCCAAGTCTTTTGAGGCACATGGGATAGAATATCTGCACTTGGTTGATCTGGATGGGGCTAAAAGTAAGCACATTGTAAACCATAAAATTTTGGAACAAATCGCATCACAAACTTCGCTTAAGATAGATTTTGGTGGCGGTTTAAAATCTGATGAAGATTTGCGTATCGCTTTTGAAAGTGGTGCAAAACAAATTACCGGCGGGAGCATTGCGGTAAAAGACAGGGACATATTTCTGGGTTGGCTGGAGCAATTTGGCTACGAAAAGATAATCCTGGGAGCCGACGCGAAAGATGAAAAAGTTGCTGTTTCCGGATGGATGGAAGAATCTAATGAAGAACTGATACCTTTTATTCAGGGATACCGGGAAAAAGGCGTGAGTTATGTAATTTGCACCGACATTAGTAAAGACGGCATGCTAGAAGGCCCTGCCTTTGAATTGTATCAAAAAATTATTTTAAACTGTCAGGCTGAGCCTGCTGCAGCTAAGAATAAATTAAAACTAATCGCTTCCGGGGGAATTTCCCATTTCGACGAATTGCCTAGACTGGCGGAAATAGGATGCGAAGGCACGATAATTGGGAAAGCGATCTATGAGGGGCGAATTTCGCTTAAGCAATTGGAAAATTTTATAATTCAATCTTGATGGAAACAGAACTGATCTCAGCATTTAAAGAAAGTACCCTATATCGCATTGACGAAAGTACGCGCATGATTCAGATTGCCATGGGAAAGATCAGTGAAGAGCAGGTTTGGTTAAGACCCAATGCTAAGTCTAACAGTATAGGGAATATCATCCTACATTTATGCGGAAACATTGGCCAATACGCTATTTCCTCGCTGGGAAGGTTACCGGATACTCGCAAACGCGATGCAGAATTTGAAGTTTCCGAAGGGGTAACTAAGGAAGAATTGCTTCAAAAACTGGTGAAAATCGTAGAAAAAGCCAAAGAAATCATACAAAATCTCCCTGCAGATGAATTTATTCGCATGCGACAAGTTCAGGCTTATGAATTTACAGGAATAGGAGTAATAACACATGTGGTGGAACATTATTCTTACCACACCGGGCAGATTGCCTTCTGGGTAAAACTGCTAACAGAACAGGATTTAGGCTTTTATGACGGAGTAGAATTAACGAAAAAAAACAAAGAGTAAATGCTTACAAAACGTATCATACCATGTCTGGATATCAAAAACGGGCGTACCGTAAAAGGCGTTAATTTTATCGATTTACGGGACGCCGGAGATCCGGTTGAACTGGCTGCAAAATACGCTGAAACCGGAGCTGACGAACTCGTTTTTCTGGATATTTCGGCAACCGAAGAAAAGCGTAAAACTTTAGCAGATATGGTGTTACGTGTGGCAGAAAAAATAAATATTCCCTTTACCGTGGGCGGTGGGATTTCCTCGGTTGAAGATGTAGATATTTTATTGCAAAACGGAGCTGATAAAGTTTCTATCAATTCGTCTGCGGTTAAAAATCCGCAGTTGATCAATGAGCTCGCGGCAAAATTCGGTTCACAATGTGTTGTGGTTGCGATTGATGCCAAACAAATCAACGATCAATGGAAAGTGCATCTGGTAGGAGGAAAAGTCCCCACCGAACTGGATTTGTTTGAATGGGCGCAGGAAGTGGAAGCGCGAGGTGCAGGGGAAATTCTGTTTACCTCTATGGATCATGACGGCACCAAAGACGGTTTTGCCAATGAAGCCCTGGCCAAACTGGATGAACTGCTAAATATCCCAATAATCGCTTCCGGTGGAGCCGGGAATATGCAGCATTTTGCCGACACTTTTACAGCAGGAAAAGCAGATGCAGCACTGGCAGCCAGTGTTTTTCATTTTCATGAAATTGACATCCCGGATCTGAAAAAAGAGTTGCAGAATAAAGGAATTTCGGTAAGGATTTAAATTTCTTAAAAAAATAATCATTATGACTGATGATGAAAAAGAAGATTTAGGATTATTAATCCTTATGCTCAAAACTAAAGAATATCTACGGGTAAATGAGGATGAAGTCTTTAAATTACTTGAAGAAAAACAAAAGTGACTATTTCAAAAAATAAAAAATGAAAATCAATTACAACAAAGACGGCCTTGTGCCCGCGATCATTCAAGATGCAAAGACCAAAAATGTGTTGATGCAGGGTTATATGAATGAAGAAGCATTCTTAAAAACCAACGAACTTAAAAAAGTAACATTTTTTAGCCGCAGCAAACAACGCCTATGGACTAAAGGAGAGGAAAGCGGGAATTTTTTAAATCTTGTTTCTATTAGCAATGATTGTGATAATGACTCATTATTAATCACTGTAAATCCACAGGGGCCTACCTGTCACACCGGTACTGATACTTGCTGGGGAGGTGAAAACAAGCAGGAATTCGGGTTTTTTACCCAGTTGGAAACGGTTATTGCTGATCGTAAAGCTAATCAGGAAAATGACGAAAGTTACGTCGCCAGCTTATTCAAGAAGGGGATCAACAAGATCGCTCAAAAAGTAGGCGAGGAAGCCATAGAAACCGTTATTGAAGCCAAAGATGATAATGATGACCTTTTTCTGAATGAAAGCGCCGATTTGCTTTTTCACTATTTGATTTTGCTTAAAGCTAAAGGTTTTGGACTTGAGGATATCGAGAAAGTGTTGCTGGAAAGGAAAAAGTAAAGCATTGCATAAGATTTCGTCAATCTGAACTTGATTCAGATTCACATCCTAATTGCTGATTAGTATTATGAGATTCCGAAATAAATTCGGAATGACAGTCATTTAAAGCTTCGTCTGCAATTACCACCACACCACAAAACAGCGGGAAATAGAATCGTTTGGGGTTTTTGTCCAGCAATAGACCGAGCGTAGCTGATTTAAGCTGTTTTCAATTTGCTTAAAGGCTTCTGTTCTATCTATCCAGTGAATGGGATCTGTGGAAGCGGGTAGAATGACCCACTTAATTTTAACCGGAAAATAGAATTTCGTTTCCGCTTTCGCGAAAGCTTTAAAATCCTGTAAATTCATCCAGAAACCTATTTCAGAATCGGGATTTAACCCACTAATATCGGTTATTTTGGTATGAAAATCGGTAAATAATTGCGCTTTAAAGCAGATTTTTTGCTCGATTTCTCCCGGCTTAAGTCCGATTTTTGAGAGATACGGAAGTGTTTCCGGCTTAAAAAGCAGCGGTAATTGTTGGGGTTTAAGCTTATTTAATTTAAGCGGAAGACTGTCTTTGCGGTTTGGGCCAATCCAACAAGCATATTTGTTAGCGCTGTAAAGCGGATCGAACAGATAGAATTTATAAACGAGTTCGAGATGGATACCTTTATTTTCATTAAGATCACGAATCAAAAAATCAATTTCGCCCAGCGTTTTCTTATTGTGTATAATCTGCAGGTTTTTGGCGATCAGTTCGTAGCGTTGGGAAGCCATAATCGCCGCTTCCATAAAATATTCCATACGCTGACCAAGCCTTATATTTTTTGGAACATCAAGAGGGGGAATGGTATTTAAATAAAGAGTCTGGCTATCAAAAACCTAAAAACCGGGATAGTCCGCCAAAAACAAATCCGAGGTTTGTAAAAATCCTTGATATTGCTGTGATAGCGAAGTTTTCAAAAAATTACTCGTCAAATAAATCTGAAGATAAATACCGGTCGCCACGATCACAGATTATAGAAACCACAATGCCTTCTTCCAGCTCTTCACATAAGCGTAAAGCCGCTACGGTAGCCCCACCACTGCTCATTCCTGAAAAAATACCTTCTTCTTTAGCCAATCTTTTTGCCATAATCCGCGCATCGGCTTCACTCACTTCCATGATACGATCAACTTTTTTAGCGTCAAAAATCTTGGGTAGATATTCCTGAGGCCATTTGCGTATTCCGGGAATGCTCGATTCGTCTGTAGGTTGTACGCCCACAATCTGAATGTCTTTGTTTTTTTCTTTTAAGAAAGTGGAAGTTCCCATGATGGTTCCCGTAGTTCCCATAGAAGAAACAAAGTGCGTTACTTTTTCTTCGGTATCACGCCAAATTTCAGGTCCCGTGGTTTTGTAATGCGCTTTCCAGTTATCGGGGTTTCCAAACTGGTTAAACATATAATAACCTTCGTCTCTTACTTTCGCTTCAGCGTAATCGCGCGCTCCTTCAATCCCCACTTCTTTTGACGTTAGGATGACGGTCGCTCCATAAGCTCGCATAGTTTGCACACGCTCTTTAGTCGAATTTTCGGGCATTACGATCTCAAGTGAAAGACCGTAAATACTGGCGATCATAGCCAGTGCAATTCCGGTATTTCCGCTGGTGGCTTCGATAAGCTTGGTGTTTTTATCAATTTCACCACGTTCCATCGCGCTTTTGATCATGTTGTAAGCCGCACGATCTTTCACGCTTCCGCCGGGATTATCACCTTCCAGTTTAAAAAGCAGTTTTACGTTAGGATTAGTTTGGAGAACCCTAGATTCTACCAAGGGCGTATTGCCAATAAGGCGTTCAAGATTATAATTCATTTTTTGCAATTTCGCGTATTTGTATTTCCGGTCTGTGAGAAACCAGTGAAAAAGGCGGAACGGAAGCCGTAAGCCAAACATTCCCGCCAATGATGCTATTTTCGCCCACGACCGTGTTGCCACCTAAAATAGTAGCATTAGCATATATGGTGACATTATTTTCAATAGTTGGATGCCGTTTTATGTTCTCAAGTTCTTTGTTTACACTTAGCGCTCCCAGAGTAACTCCCTGATACAATTTTACATGGTCTTTAATAACTGCGGTTTCCCCAATCACAATTCCTGTGGCATGATCTATAAAGAGATATTCCCCTATTTGGGCCCCCGGATTGATATCTACACCGGTCAAAAAATGTGCATATTCTGTCATTAAACGTGGCACTATGGGAAAACCTTTTATATACAAATCATGACTAAAGCGATATACTGCGATAGCATAAAAGCCAGGGTAAGAAAGGTAAACTTCTTCTATAGAACGGGCCGCGGGATCATTATCATATATAGCCTGCGCGTCGAGATTAAGCTTGCGCAGAATTTCGGGCAGATTAGCAACATAATTATCCCAGATTTTAGAACACTTTTTATCGGTTTCCCAGCAGGCAAGATCAACAAGTTCTGTAAAAATCACTTCCAGTTCTTCAAGATTGACATCAAGATCTGTATGATAATCAAATAGAGTATGAAAGAGTTTATCAGTAAATAACTGTGTATTTTCTTTCAGTTTAAAATTTAGGTTGGCATTCTTTTTATGTTGCCTGAGTTGCTTTATGATTTCTTTCTTTTCCACATTCCAGATTTAAATCCAATTTCAAATTTAGCCATTATATAAGTATAGTAGTAGAAATTATGGCAGAAGCTTACAGTAGTTTAAGTATAACAGTGCATTCTGGCAAAAGAAGTTATTTTTGCGATATGTTTAGAAAGCGATTTTATTACATTATTAAGTTACAATATCTGGGTTTCCGTTATCACGGTTGGCAGAAGCAGCCCGAAAAGCCTACGGTAGAGCGTATGGTACAACGCACGTTGAAATATATTCTGGACAGGTCTAATTTTAAAATACTTGCAGCAGGCAGAACAGATTCTAAAGTTTCTGTAAATGAAACTTATATTGAATTATTTCTTGACGAAAAACCGCTTGATTTGACCGATTTTCTCCCTGTTTTGAACGAAAATCTACCACCAGATATTCGCGCTTTAGAAATTACTGAAACAGATGCAGACTTTAATATCATTCAGCATCCTAAAATAAAAGAGTATTTGTATTTGTTTTCTTTTGGTGAAAAAAACCACCCTTTTGCTGCACCTTATATGGTAAATATTCTGGAAGACCTTGATATTGAGCTGATGAAGGAAGCTGCCAAATTAATGGAAGGAAACCACGATTTTAAAAACTTCACGTATAAGCCTAAAGAGCAGACTATTACAGAAATGACTATAGACTGCTGCGAGATTGCAGAAAATGATATTTATACTGCTAATTTCTTTCCTGAAAAGAGCTACTCATTGCGTGTAAAAGGAATGGGATTTAAGAGACACCAAATAAGACTGATGATGGGAGCGCTTTTTGATCTGGGAGCTGGCAAGTTTACTTTAGATGAAATCAAAGCCATGCTATTGCCTGAAAATGAAATAAAATTGACACACATAGCTGCGGCTTCAGGACTAATTCTTAATGAAACTTTTTTATTAAATCGCAGCATTTAGAGTGATGGTGGGTATTAACATTTCCAATCAAAAAGCTTTTAACACAACACGCTAGTTTCCCTTATATTTTAACCTTTTTTAGCTTAGGCTTATAAGTCTTTTAACCCCGGTAAACACAACTGCTGCCTATCTTTGTATTGAATTAATTGTCGAACTAAAAACCAACAATATGAATACTAAGAAGATTGCAATATTAGCTACAAACGGATTTGAAGAAGTAGAATTAACTTCTCCACTTAAAGCGATGAAAGATGAGGGTTTTGAGGTAGATATCATAAGCCTTAAAGCTGGAAAAATAAAAGCATGGGATAAAGATCATTGGTCAGATGAATATGATGTTGATAAAACAGTAGATCAAGTTAATGCAAATCAATATAACGCATTGATGTTACCAGGTGGAGTGATGAATCCTGATAATTTAAGAACAAATGAAGATGCTCTTACCTTTGTAAAAGATTTCTTCGCTCAACATAAACCTGTTGCTGCAATCTGTCACGCTGCGTGGACGCTAATTAGTGCCGGAGTAGTAGAAGGCAGAGAAATGACATCTTACCATACTATTAAAGATGATCTTGTAAATGCAGGAGCAAAATGGGTAGATAAAGAAGTTGTTGTTGATGAAGGATTTGTAACAAGTAGAAATCCTGATGACCTCCCAGCATTTAACTCAAAATTAATTGAGGAAATAAAAGAAGGAAAACACGAGCTACAACACGCTTAGTCAAATCCTGATATATAAATTAAAAGTCTGCCAATTGGCGGACTTTTTCTATTTTTAGGTGCTACAAATGCCTACTATGACTAAACGCCTTAAAATTAGAAAACCCAGACTTCCTCATTTAAAAAAGAAGAAAAGAAAAGTTAAGAATGATGTTCCTGGTACTCTTAATTATACAGGAAATAAGGAAAGTGATGATCTACACATAGAGGTCATAGATTATTCTAAAGAATACTACCAGAGCATGTCCAGCAAGGATGTTTCTCTGGGATACAACAAAACCGGAAGCGGTCATATAAGCTGGATCAATGTAAATGGTCTTAACAGAACAGACCAGATAGAACTTTTGGGTTCGCACTACAAACTGCATCCACTTACTCTTGAGGATATTGTAGATACCAATCAACGACCAAAGATTGATGAATTTCCTGAATATTTGTTCATAGTTTTTAAAATGCTCTATTTTAATGAAAAGGATGAGTTTGTAAATGAACACATAAGTCTTGTTTTAGGTAAGGATTATGTATTGACTTTTCAGGAGTCAGACGGTGATGTATTTGATTCATTAAGACAACGTATAGCTAATGCTAAAGGGCGCATAAGAAATGCAGGTGCAGATTATCTTATGTTTACCATTATGGATGCTGTTGTAGATCACTACTTTATTGTGATAGAATCTATGAGCGATAAAATAGAACAACTAGAAGATGATTTGTTTTTAAATCATGTAGAAGATGATATTACACAGGATATTCAGGATTTAAAACGGGAAGTCCTGCGTGTGCGTAAAGCGGTTTATCCTTTTAGAGAAGTTGTGAGCAGACTTGAGAAGCAGGAAACTTCACTTATAGAAGACCGTACCTTAACCTATATACGAGATTTATATGATCATGTTGTTCAGGTTTATGAAAGTATCGAGGTCTACAGAGAGATGACCTGGGGACTTATGGATATGTATATGACCACCATAAGCAATAAGATGAACGAGGTGATGAAAGTGCTTACCATTATGGCAAGTATCTTTATTCCATTGACATTTATGGCTGGTATTTACGGGATGAATTTTGACTTTATGCCAGAACTACATTATAAATATAGTTACTTCTATTTGCTGGGAGCAATGGTAATTGTTTGTCTCATATTGATCTGGTATTTTAAGCGAAAAAAGTGGCTGTAAAGGCAAGAAAATCGGTAAAATAGGGTTAAAATTCGCTAATAACTATTTCAAAAACTAAATTAATGATTCAATTAAAACCGGAGATTTTTAAATTTTTAGACGATCTAAAGCTGAATAATAACCGGGAGTGGATGAATGATAATAAAAATCGCTATCAGCGAAATGAAAAAATATTAAAGTCGTTTTATGCCGAAGTTAAAGAGGGCTTGAACAATTTTGATGCGATAGATAAGACAAAGGTGTTCAGAATAAATCGTGATATACGATTCAGTAATGATAAAACACCCTACAATGTGCATCGTAGTGCAAGTTACAGCAGAGAAGGAGATCAAAGACGTGGTGGCTATTATTTGCGCATACAACCCGGAAATTCGCGCATGGCAGGTGGTTTTTTTAGTCCGGAGCCGGCAGATCTTTTGCGCATACGTAAGGAATTTGAGATGGATGATTCTGAAATTAGGGAGATTTTAGCTCAACCAGCGTTTAAAAAAGCTTTTGGAGGTTTTAACCCAGGTAATCAGGTGAAGACAGCTCCCAGAGGATTTAACGTTGAGCATCCTGCAAATGATCTCATTAAAAACAAGTCATTTTTCGTCTCACATGCTTTTACAGATGAGGAAGTTCTGGCAGCAGATTTTCAGAAAAAACTCATAGATCATTATAAATTATTACTACCCTTTTTTAATTATATGAGCGATGTTCTCACTACAGATCTAAATGGGGAATCACTGCTATAAATTAAAGTACTGTTAGACAAAGAATCACGCGTGCGTTAAGCTTTTCAACAGGATTTTATTAAAATTTGTTAATTACTTTGTTTTTGCCTTCTATTATAAAAGTTTGCTATACCCTATATTAGCAAACATCCCAAATTTTTATGGCCCAAGAAACACAATATACCGAGGAAAATATACGCTCCCTAGACTGGAAAGAACATATCAGGATGAGACCTGGTATGTACATTGGTAAGTTGGGAGATGGCTCAAGTGCAGATGATGGTATCTATATACTTTTAAAAGAGGTACTTGACAATTCTATTGATGAGTTTGTCATGGGAGCCGGTAAGACCATAGAAGTTAGCATTCAGAATAATCGCGTTATTGTACGAGATTTTGGGCGTGGTATTCCATTAGGCAAGGTAGTAGATGTAGTGTCTAAAATGAACACGGGTGGTAAATACGACTCACGAGCATTTAAAAAATCTGTAGGTTTAAATGGTGTAGGTACAAAAGCAGTTAATGCACTTTCATCATATTTTAGAGTAGAATCTTCAAGAGAAGGAAAATCTGCTGCTGCAGAATTTGAGCAGGGAAATTTAAAAGATGAAGAATTCTTAGAAGAAACATCGCGTAGAAAAGGGACTAAAGTCACCTTTATACCTGATGAACTCATCTTTAAAAATTATAAGTTCAGGAACGAGTATGTTGAGAAAATGCTTAAGATCTATGTGTATCTTAATCCCGGACTTACGATTATTTTTAATGGCGAAAAATTCTTTTCAGAAAATGGATTAAAAGATCTTTTGTCTGAAAGTATTTCTGAAAGCGATCGTTTATATCCTATAATTCACCTGCGTGGTGATGATATAGAGGTAGCAATTACTCACAGTCGCACACAATATTCTGAGGAGTATCACTCATTTGTAAATGGTCAACATACCACACAAGGAGGTACGCATCAGGCCGCATTTAGAGAATCAATTGTTCGTACCATACGTGAGTTTTATGGCAAGAATTATGAAGCTTCAGATGTTAGAAAGTCAATTGTTTCTGCGGTAAGCATAAAAGTGATGGAGCCCGTTTTTGAATCACAGACTAAAACGAAGTTAGGTTCTACAGATATGGGTGGCGATCTGCCTACCGTGCGTACATACATCAATGATTTTCTTAAAACAAATCTTGATAATTTTCTACATAAAAATCCTGAAACTGCAGATAAGCTACAGCGAAAGATCCTGCAGGCAGAAAGAGAGCGAAAAGAACTCTCAGGCATTAGAAAATTGGCTAAAGACAGGGCAAAAAAGGCAAGTTTACATAATAAGAAACTTAGAGATTGCCGCGTACATCTTACAGACAGTAAAAAAGAACGTAATCTTGAAAGCACCCTTTTTATAACTGAGGGAGATTCAGCTTCTGGTTCTATTACAAAATCACGGGATGTAAATACACAAGCGGTTTTTAGTTTACGCGGAAAACCTTTGAATTCTTACAATATGACAAAGAAAATTGTCTATGAGAACGAAGAATTCAATCTATTGCAGGCAGCACTTAACATAGAAGAATCTATGGAAGATCTGCGATATAATAATATTGTAATCGCCACAGATGCAGATGTTGACGGTATGCACATTAGGTTGCTGCTTATTACTTTCTTTCTGCAATTTTTCCCTGAATTGATCAAAGAGGGGCATTTATACATTCTTGAAACTCCGTTGTTCAGAGTGCGAAATAAAAAGAAGACTTTTTATTGTTACAGTGAGCAGGAACGAAGAGATGCCATTGAAGAACTATCCGGTAAACCAGAAATAACCCGTTTTAAAGGTTTAGGTGAGATATCACCAGATGAGTTTAAAAATTTTATTGGTGACAATATACGTTTAGCTCCTGTAATGCTTGATAAGGCGATGTCAATAGAAGAATTACTTTTGTTTTATATGGGTAAGAATACACCAGACAGACAAAAGTTTATAATAGAGAATCTAAAAGTTGAATTAGATCCTGTTCTTGAATAAACCCTGAATAACGATCTTAAATTTAAATTACAATAATTTTTAAATAGGAAAAACCCCATCCTATACAAGCTATGAGCGAGAACTACGAAGAACCTGATTTTGAAAAGCCAGAAGAAGAAAATAGCGGTGAGACCATTACCCGGGTTACGGGTATGTTTAAAGACTGGTTTCTTGATTATGCCTCTTATGTAATTTTAGAACGAGCTGTCCCGGCAATAGAAGATGGTTTTAAACCGGTGCAGCGCCGTATAATGCATTCTTTTAAAGATCTTGATGATGGGCGCTACAATAAGGTGGCAAACATTGTAGGTCATACTATGCAGTATCATCCTCACGGTGATGCCAGTATTGCAGATGCTATGGTACAAATGGGCCAGAAGGATCTTCTTATAGACACACAAGGTAACTGGGGCAATATACTTACCGGTGATAGTGCTGCTGCATCGCGTTATATAGAAGCGAGATTATCAAAATTTGCATTAGAAGTTCTTTTTAGTCCTAAAATTACTGAGTGGCAGGCATCTTATGATGGTAGAAAAAAAGAGCCTGTAAATCTACCGGTGAAATTCCCATTATTACTTGCTCAGGGTGGTGAAGGTATTGCTGTAGGTTTAAGCACTAAAATTTTACCACATAACTTTAACGAACTTATCGATGCTTCAATAAAGCATTTAAAAGGTAAAAAATTCACCATTTTACCCGATTTTCCTACCTCTGGGGTAGCAGATTTTAGCGATTATAAGGATGGTCACAGAGGTGGCAAGGTAAGAGTGCGTGCAAAAATAGACCAGCTAGATAAAAACACCCTTGTAATTACTGAAATTCCGTTTAGTACAACTACTACTTCACTTATTGATTCAATATTAAAAGCGAACGACAAAGGTAAGATCAAGATTAAAAAAATTGAAGATAACACCTCTTCAGAAGTAGAAATTGTAATACATCTGCCACCGGGAATGTCGCCAGACAAGACTATTGGCGCCCTTTATGCTTTCACAAATTGTGAGGTTTCTATTTCGCCATTAGGCTGTGTTATTGAAGACAACAAACCTTTATTTGTAGGTGTTACCGAAATGTTGCGCCTCTCAACAGAGCGTACTAAAGATTTGTTGCGACAGGAACTTGATATTAAACTCGATGAGCTTGAAAGTCAGTGGCACTTTGCTTCTCTGGAGCGTATTTTTATAGAGAATAGAATATACCGTGATATTGAAGAAGAAGAAACATGGGAAGGCGTTATCACTGCTATTGATAATGGTTTAAAACCTTTTATTGGTCATCTAAAAAGAGCTGTTACAGAAGAAGATATCACCCGACTTACAGAAATACGAATTAAAAGGATTTCTAAATTTGATATCGACAAGGCGCAACAAAAAATTGACGCCCTCGAAGATGAAATTGCAGAGGTTAAACATCATTTAGCCAACTTAACCGATTTTGCAATAGCATATTTTACAAGACTCAAAAAAGAGTACGGTGTAAATAGACAACGTCTTACTGAGATTCGTGTGTTTGACGATATTGAGGCCACAAAAGTTGTCATAAGAAATACTAAACTTTATGTTAACCGCAAAGAAGGTTTTGTAGGAACATCTTTAAAGAGAGATGAATATGTAACCGATTGTGCAGATATAGATGACATTATCGTGTTTACTAAAGAAGGTAAGATGATCATCACTAAAGTTGATGCTAAAACCTTTGTAGGGAAAGACATAATTCACGTAGCGGTATTTAGAAAAAAGGACAAACGCACTATTTATAACCTCATTTATAAAGATGGCACAGGAGGAAGTACTTACGTGAAGCGATTTAGTGTTACAAGCGTAACTCGAGATCGTGAATATGATATGACAAATGGCAAAAAAGGGTCTACAGTTCTTTATTTTAGTGCAAATCCTAATGGTGAGGCAGAAGTTGTAACGATTTACTTAAGAGCAGTGGGTAACATTAAGAAATTAAAGTTTGATCTCGATCTGGCAGATGTTCTTATAAAAGGACGTAATTCTAAAGGGAATATTGTCTCTAAACATTCAGTGCGTACTATTGATCTTAAAGAGAAAGGCGTATCTACTTTAAAACCACGCAAGATCTGGTTTGATGATACTGTTCAACTTTTAAATGTTGACGGTAGAGGTGAATTACTAGGCGAATTTAAAGGAGAAGACAGATTACTCATTATAACCCAGGAGGGTATAGTAAAAACAATAACACCGGAACTTACTACGAGATTTAAGGATAATATTATTGTTCTGGAAAAATGGATTCCTTCGAAACCTATTTCTGCAATCTATTGGGATGGAAATAAAGAAAAATATTACGCAAAACGTTTTCTAATCGAAAATCCTGATAAAGAAGAGCTATTCATTTCAGAACATGCTAATAGTCACTTAGAAATTGTTTCTACAGATTACAGACCAGTAGTAGAAATGGTATTTTACAAAGAAAGAGGTAAAGACCAGAAGCCAAGTGAAGAGGTTGATTTTGAAAATTTCATTTCTGTGAAAGGGATCAACGCCCTTGGTAATCAATTTTATACTGAAAAACTTAAGCAGATAAATTTGCTTGAACCTTTGCCTCATGAAGAACCTGAAGAAATAAAAACCGAAGATCTTGAGGTGGTAGATGAAGAAACAGTGAGAGGAGATGGTACAGATAGAACTTCATCTTCTTATTACAAAGACGATAATATTGATGATTCTGATGAGGGACAAACTTCACTTTTTTAATTCATGGGCGTAATACAGGAGTTTAAGGATTTTGCCGTAAAAGGCAATATGATAGACATGGCTATAGGTATAATAATAGGTGCAGCTTTTAAAGATGTTGTAGAGGTTATTGTGAAGCGTATAATGCTACCGCCGCTGTCTATGTTAACTGATGGCGTGAATTTCTCAAATAAAAAGATAGTGCTCAGGGAAGCTCATCTTGATTCTATGGGCAATTCTATAGCAGAAACTTCTATAGGCTATGGTGAACTTATAACTGTTGCACTCGATTTTTTTATTATCGCATTTGTAGTTTTTATTGTAGTAAAAGTTATGAATAGGTTAAAAGAAAGAGGGGATGACGCCAAAGACACCTCTGTTAAAACTCCAAAAGATATAGAATTACTTACCAGAATAAATGAGCTTTTAGAAGAACAAAACAAACATTTATTGAAGAAATAAATATCTTATATCAAAAAAAATAAATTTGTAGGTATATTCATGTAAAAAAAATCTTAAATTAGCCGCATCTACTTATAAATAGCATTGTTAAGCCCCTAAACATGCAAAAACGATATATTCATCAATTCTTCGGAATAGCATTTTCGCTATTCCTATGCTTGACCGCTTTTTCGTTTTATCTCTATCGCAATTACTGTGAGAATCTGAACGAAAAATTAAGTACACAAATTCAGGCCTCTGCGAGTCTTGCAGAACAGGATTTTAGACGATCAGTTTTCAATAATATTTCTTCTCTTGAAAATCTTAAGAACAGAATACAGGAAAGTGATGGTTTGTATTTTCCTTATTGGCAAAATGATGCGAAACGGATTATAAGTCAGAATAATGCTTTAAAGTTTATTGAATGGATAGATAATGATGGTATTATTCAGGAAATTGTTCCGTTAAACGGAAATGAACCAGCCATAAAACTTGACATCAAAAAACTAAATTATCGTTATGCAGAATGGTTAGGTCATAGCTCAGATACTATTACAAATATAACGCCATGGCTAGAGCTTACACAGGGCGGTAATTCATTCTTAATAGATGTTCCTGTATATTTTAAAGGTAAATTTCAGGGAACTATAACTGCGGGAATGGATTTTAAGGCTCAGTTTGATAAACTGGGTTCTAATCTTAATGATTATGCTATATTAATCAATGATGAAGAGGGGCATGCCTTTTATAGTTTCAATAATCCACAACCAGATATTTTCTCTCCAGAACTTGTCTATAGTGCTGCAATGACCGTAGATGCAAATCCAGAAGATTTCTGGTCGTTTAAATTTATGTATCGAGATATGAAAGTATTACAGGATCATAAATTGATAGCGACCTACGTTTTCATTTTTGGACTCGTATCTTCATTAATTTCAAGCTTTTTAGTCTTCTTTTACTTAAAAGCTAAGAAAGCAGCCGCTGGTTTTGAAAAGGCAAACGCAGCTTTAAAAAACCTGAACAGGGCTCTCGCCAGAGAAAAGGAAAATGCAACAAAAGCCTCGCTCGCAAAAACTGAATTTCTGTCTAACATGAGTCATGAGATTAGAACGCCTCTAAATGCTATTTTAGGACTTTCTGAAATATTGAAGTCAAAGGCTAATGAAGATCAACAGCCGCTTATAAATATGATGACAAATTCATCTGCAACCTTATTGGGTCTCGTAGATAATATACTGTTGATAGATAAAATTGAATCTGGCAAAGAAGTGCTTCATACAGAACAATTCGTTCCACTGGAGATTATTAAGAATAACATAAACTACTATTCCCCACAAATTGAGCGTTACGGACTTCAGCTAAAAGTGAATTTTGATGTATGTAAAGCGTGTAAGGTGGTAGGAGATAAGCTAAAATTTGAACAAATTTTTGTAAACCTGCTTAAAAACGCAATTAAATTTACGCAGAAAGGCCATATTGAAATTATTTATTCCGAAGAGGTTGTAGGTACTAATGTGCATTTAACTTTACAAATTAATGACACCGGCATTGGGATTCCCGAAGACAAAATAGACACTATTTTTGAACGTTTTTATCAGGTTGATGGCGGTATTGCCAAAAAACATGGTGGGGGTGGATTAGGATTACCTATAACAAAACATCTTGTTCATCTTTTTGATGGAACTATTAATGTTTCAAGTAAAGTTTCTAAGGGTACTTCTTTTACGGTAGAACTTGAGTTGCCTATTGATTATGCAGGTATCGAGTTGACTGAAAATAAAGAAATACCAGATTTATCAGCTCTTTCTGTTCTTATTGTAGATGACAATAAACTCAATACATTCATCTTAGAAAAGTGCCTAAAACAGCTAAAAATCGGCTCAGAAGTGGCATATAACGGCATTGAGGCTCTAGAAAAAACAAGAGAACAATATTATGATCTCGTTTTTATGGATGTGCACATGCCAGAACTAGATGGCTTTGAAACAACCCGAAGAATAAGGCAATTTTATAAAAATACCTTAATCATTGGGCTCAGCGCAGATGCTACGAATAGTGCTATGACAGAAGGATTAAGATCTGGAATGGATTATTACCTAACAAAACCTTTAGATCGGAATAAACTTATAGATATTTTAATCGAAAGATTTCCCAAAGAGGAATATGCAGATAAAAACATGCAACACCATTAGACACTACTGTACGGGCAGGTCAAGCAAAACTTTGGTACCTTTAGGATTATTGCCTTCATCATATAAATCAATTATATTGAGTGAATGGGCATGAGCAAAATTCTTTGAGAAATTTTGTAACCGCTGTATTGTCAGCCTGATTCCAATAGATTTTTTCTGTGTGTTCCGTTTATCACTTGGTATTTCCATAGTTTTTTTGCGGCCTATACCATTGTCTGTAATTGAAATTTCTACGAAATTCTCATTTTTCTTACTCACTTTCAGTTCGAGAGTTTTTTTACCATCTTTTGGCTGAAGACCGTGCCAAAGGGCATTCTCAACAAAAGGCTGCAATATGAGAGAAGGTATTTTAATATCTTTTAGCGAAATATCATCGTCTACTTTTACGTCATATATAATCTCATTACAAAACCTAATATTTTCAATATTCACATATAACTGCATGGTTTCTAATTCTTCTGCCAAGGTAATTTCTTTCTCTAACGAACTCGACAAAATTGATCTTACCAGTTTTGCAAATTGATTGAGATACTCTATCGCATCCTCAGAATTGTGGTTCTGCATATAGATTTTAATCGAAAGCAATGCGTTAAAAATAAAATGCGGATTCATCTGTGAGCGCATGAGTTTCTGCTCAGCTTTTAAAGCGGTTTTTTCATTTTTAAGCTTGTTTTGCCGGAATAATATATAGACAATAACAAAAGAAAAAAGAAAAAGCAATCCAAGAAATATGAGATTTTGATTGCTTTGGGCGAGATTCATCGTTACGATCTCATTTTCCTTTTCTAAAAGTGCAATGGTGTTTTTTTCTTTTCTGTATCATACTTCATATTAAGATCAGAAACATACTTATGATTTTCTTCATTTAAATATTTTTTCTGTACCGTCTGTGATAAACGTTGATAATCAAGTGCTTTATCATATTGACCTTGTTTCTCTTTTAATTGGGCAAGATGCTCATAGGTGCTACTAAGAAATTGTTTCATTTCATTTTTCTTAGATACGCGCTCACCAGTTAAGAAATATTTTTCTGCCTCAGTATAATTTCCCAATTCGTACAATGCCCAGCCCATATTTATGTATGCCATAGCGATGTAAAATTCATCTTCAAGATGATCTGCCATAGCAATTGTGGGCCTTATTAATTTCATGGCCGCCTCTGCTTTGTTCTGTTTAAGATAAACCTGACCAATGCTATTATTACAAATAAGGATGCCCAGTTCAGAGTTTATTTCCTCATTGTATTTTAAGGACTGGCGGTAATTGTACAATGCTTTCTCAAACTGCCCGCGTTCTTCATAAGTAATGCCTAGGTTGCCGTAATTAATAGCCAGACCCAATTTACTGCCAATGCCTTCTTCATAAGGAATGGCCTGTTTAAAGTAATTTTCAGCAAGATCGTAATCACCAATTATGAGGTAGATATTACCTATGCTATTCAGCGAAATAGCAATACTTTTTACAATAGAATTATTCTTCGGAGTAAAATTTTCGGCCATTTCAAGTGCGGCCTGATGATTATCTAGTGCCGATCGTACGGCATCCATTCTACGATAAACAACACCCAACATATTGAGTGCAGATATTTCCATCTCCTGATTTCCTATTTCTTTGGCCAGCGCAATACTTTTTTTGTGATGATATATTGACCTTTGGTATGATGATTTATCTCTAAAATATATGCCCAGCATATTTTCCGCGTAAGCTTCCCCGAGTGTATAATTAACCTTTTCACTTGCGATGATCAGCTTTTTCATAGCTGTAGTATCGCGCCTAAAGTCTTCTAAATTAGCATGTAATTTCTCGAGAGATTGCTCTTTCTCATCAATTATATCTGTAAGTATAACCTGAAAATTAGAAGGAGAAGACTGTGGTAGAGCAGTATAGCTCTGTAATAAAAAGAAAAGAGTGAAAAAGCTAACTCTGCGGTAATAAGTACATGCGAAGTTTGGGAGCTTAAAGTAATGTTTTATAAATCCCATGAGGTGGTAAGATTTGTATCTTACTAAATATACACATATTGCGGCTATGTCACAATATGTGTATATACATGAGTATCTTACAGGAATTCAAGTTTATTTAAGCAACAGTATCTTCTTCAATATGCTGCTTTTTACGCAATTTGAAATTTAAGAATTCAAGAAAAAGTGAAAATGCAATCGTAAAATACAAATATCCTTTAGGGATGGTGCCTACTTCACTATTAAAAATTTTAAGGTGAGCAAGATGAGCTGCTTCTGCGATTAGCATAAAACCTATAAGTATAAGAAATGCCAAACCTAATATTTGAAGCGAAGGGTGCTTATTTACAAAATCGCCTACGGGGTTTGCAAAAAGCATCATGATCAATACAGAAATAACAACAGCAACTATCATAAGTATTAAGGCATCATTGGGGTTATCGCTTAAACCATTTGTCATACCTACCGCCGTTAGAATAGAATCAAATGAAAAAACCACATTGATAAGTGTGATCTGCAAAACTGCCTTTTTTAGAGTAGTAGAACTCTTACTTTTCACTTCAGCTTCTTCTTCACCCGTAAGATCAACTTTCTCATGTATCTCATGCACACTTTTGTATAGCAGAAAAATACCTCCCGCAAAAAGTATGAGTGCCTGACCGCTAATGCCTGCTTGTATCCATGACTGATTTATATGCCAGAAGGGAGCTTCCATTGCCACCAAAACCGTTATACCAAAGAGCAGAGCAATACGCATAACCATGGCCAGAATAAGCCCGATATTTACTGCTTTCTTCCGATTTTCAGGTCTTAATTTAGAAGAAGCAAGAGAAATGAAAATAATGTTATCTATCCCCAAAACAATTTCAAGAAAAGTCAAGGTAAGAAGTGCGACCCACGCATCTGCAGATGAGAAAATATCAAGCATTTAATTTATTTTTTTGGCTGTTCCTTTTTGTTTATTTGTTTCGCCTACAAGGGCGTATTCAAAGGTATAAAAATCTCCTTCTGTTTTTAATATTTTAAAATGAAGTGCTTTACGTTCATTTCTGTTTTTAGGATTAATCTTGTTAGCAATATACTCACAGTCATTAATCCATCGTATGCTTGAAGAATCGGCTACTCCTTTATAAAAATCAATCTCAAGGGTATCATTTCTGGTGAATTGTGTTTTAACAACTTCGCCATTCAGGTAAGTTTCAAATTCAAATTTACCGGTCTTAAAATCATTGCAGCTGCGTTCTGGTGAATAGCAGGAAACCAGCAGTGCAAAAACAGCAATAAGCAGCGATAATCTTTTCAACATCATAGCCGCGAAAATACAAATACATAAACAAATTTTAGAGATCCATATAAGGAAGTTGATCTTCAAAACTTTCAAAAGTTCCGTCATCATAAAAAATAACAATACGTTTTATCCCTTTTGATCTAGGATAGTCATCACCAAAGCTTTTTGGAGACATATATGAACTGTAATCTTCTTGTTTTTTAATAGGCGTATGTGGTGGTTTCTGCGATGCATTTGCATCTGCAGATTTTGAAAAAAGATCTGAAGAAGTATTTTCAACATTGTTTTTAATAGGGGGCAAACTTCCTTTACCATTAAGTAGCCAGTACAGTTCTACTTCGGGAAAAGTTTCTACAACTTTCATCACAAATTCTAAACTGGGTTTATTGCGACCAGATAAAATATGAGAGATAGAAGAACGACCAACTTCGATCTTATCGGCGAATGCCGTAGCATTCAACTCGTATTCTTCCATAATTTTTAATAGCCTTTCAGCAAATTTAGCGCTGTTCACCATTGTAAAATAGAGATATATAAAACATGTTTACAAATGTAATAATAAATTTAAGATAATAGAGGTTACAATTGTAAACAGTACAGCAAATCAAGAATATTTTATTGAATTAAAACTCTATATAAATATGTTTAAACATCTTAAATTTAAGTGATTAATATATAATTAATTGGTTTGTGGAATTTTTCCTATAGCTCTATTTACAACTGTGATTTCATTGTTACATATAGTAAACAGGATGTAATAATAAAGAGTTTACATTTGTAAAATTAGCAATGTTTACATTTGTAACTTAATTTAAAATATGAATTTTAATCAGCTTTTACTTTGGCATAAAACACATAAAGAACAAAATCTTTATGGGCGATACATTACGCATCACAGCATAGCTCCTTTACTGGATTTCTGGCGGAACAATTTTGAGATCACAGAAATTGGTAAGTCTGTGCTGGGAAAATCCATCCACAGTATTCAAATTGGCTCTGGGCCAAAAAAAATATTGATGTGGTCTCAAATGCACGGGAATGAAAGCACAACTACAAAAGCCTTATTTGATCTTTTTAAATGGTTAACAGCATCAGAATATAAAATTGAGGCAGAATCTTTACTTAAATCATGTACTTTACATATCATACCCATATTAAATCCTGACGGGGCAGAACGTTATACAAGGCTCAATGCTCATGACATTGATCTCAACAGGGATGCACAGAACCAATCGCAACCAGAAAGTATTATTCTACGCACCGTTTTTGATGCATTTAAACCCGATTTTTGCCTCAATTTGCACGGTCAGCGTACAATATTTGGAGTGGGAGACCCTGCTAAATCAGCCACGGTATCTTTTTTATCGCCTGCTCAGGACAAAAACCGCTCAGTAACGCGATCCCGTAAAATGGGTATGGCAATTATAGCCGGATTAAATGAGATGCTTCAGCATTTTATTCCACAAGGAGTAGGGCGATATGATGATTCTTTTAACCTTAATTGCGTTGGCGATACTTTTCAATCCTTAAATGTACCAACCGTGCTTTTTGAAGCTGGTCATTACCCTGATGATTACGCACGTGAAGAAACGCGTGCATATATATTTTTAGCTTTGGTGAAAGCCTTAAATATTATTACCAATTCTAATGATGATCTAAAACGAGGATACAAGGGGTATTTTGAAATTCCGGAGAACAAAAAATGCTTTTTTGACATTATTTTAAGACAAATTGCGCTTCCGGAAGCAGGAGTGACTGATGTTGCAATACAATATGAAGAGACTTTAATAGAAGGCGAATTGCGATTTATTCCTAAAATAGCTGAGATTGCTGTTTTGCAAGAATTTACAGGGCATGTTGAGTACGATTGTGACTCACAAAACCCGGATATCACTGACACAAATATCTGGCAAAAAGGAAGTAAAATCGGTCAAATTACCCTCAATAACGGATTTACTAAAACGTTTTCGCAAATATTACCTAAAACGTTATGAATTATTCAATGTATTTATCCTATTTTTGCGTAATATATAATTTAATGATTGAATAATGGCGAAATTCAAATTAGACGAGGTTGATCACCAGATTCTAGATATGTTGATTGAAAATACTCGTACTCCTTTTACAGATATTGCAAAAAAACTTCTAATCTCTGCTGGTACAGTTCATGTGCGCGTAAAAAAAATGGAAGAGGCGGGAATCATAATAGGTTCTTCTCTAACACTTGATTACGCAAAACTGGGATACTCGTTTATTGCATATGTAGGCATCTACATAAACAAAACAAGTCAAACAACATTCGTTCTTGAGCGCATCAATCAGATCCCGTTTGTTACGGTTGCTCATGTTACTACAGGTAAATTTAATATCTTTTGCAAAATACGTGCTCGCAATACAGAGCATGCAAAAAATATTATTTTTGAACTGGATGATATTGACGGAGTTTATCGCAGCGAGACCATGATTTCTCTAGAAGAGAGTATCAATGATAAAAAACGTCTTATGCATTCAATTTTTCAGGAATTGTAAAGCCAAAAAGACTTAACTTTAAAACCCTTTGGCTTTATAGACAAAGGGTTTTTTTATTCAACTAAAATCAAAATAATGTCCAGACAACCCAAGTTAGAACGTTTTAATAGTTACGTTAAATCTAAATATCAGGTATACAATAGTTTATTCATGACCCTTCCTTTTCAGGGAATTTCAAATACCGGTGTACTTTTACCTTTATTTGATACTATCTGTGTAGATGGTTATGAAAGAAAATATAATCCCACCCAGATTGTTTCGTACTTTTTTGATAAATATCAACGAGATATTCCCGAAGAAGATCGATATAATTTACTTTTTAGATTTATTCAGTATATAGAACGCCAGGTTGTTCTGTTTGATGCAATAGAAGATGCCTCATATCGTATTGTTCATAATATGGATGGTCGCGGTACTTTAAGAAATATTAAAGAAGAAGCTCAAGCACAAAACAAGACTGAAGAATTAAAAGATTACCTCAATCATTTTAAAATAAGACCGGTTCTTACAGCGCACCCTACACAATTTTATCCCGGTGCCGTACTGGGTATCATCAATGATCTTAGCGATGCCATAAACGCTAATGATCTGGAGATGATCAAAAAATTGCTTTCTCAGCTTGGTAAAACGCCTTTCTTTAAAAAGGAGAAGCCTACACCTTATGATGAAGCGGTTAGTCTTATCTGGTACTTGGAGAATGTATTTTACCACTCTTCTAGTTTCATTTATAATTACCTGCAGCAAAACGTTTTTAAAGGTGAGTTTTTTGATAATGAAGTTATAGATCTTGGTTTCTGGCCGGGGGGTGACCGTGATGGTAATCCTTTTGTAACTACAGATATTACTTTAAGGGTCGCAGCTCGATTACGCAATACAATTATAAAAAACTACTATCGCGATATGCGCGATATGCGTCGCAGAATTACGTTTGTAGGTACGGTAGAAATATTATCAGATCTGGAGCGTCGTTTATATGACAGTATATTTTTGCCTGGTGATAAACTTAAAATCACTAAAGACGAACTATTAGAAAAACTTCTTACCGTACGCAAAATAGTAGTAGAACAACATCAAAGTCTTTTTCTTGAAGAAATTGACGATCTTATAAACAAGATCAAAATGTTTGGTTATCATTTCGCAACGCTTGATATACGTCAGGACAGTAGAGTGCATCACCATGTAATGCAGGAGATCGTTAAAGAATGTCAGCGAGAAGGATTAAACATTTTTCCTGATAATTATCTCGAACTTTCAGAAGAAGAACAGATCACTATATTACAAGACGTTAAAGGATATCTTGATCCTTCAAATCTGGAAGATGAGATAGCCAGAAAGACTCTTGAGTCTATTCACGCAATGCGCGAAATACAAAAACAAAATGGAGAGCGGGGTTCAAATCGTTATATAATAAGTAACAACCAGACCATGCTTAATGTGATGGAAGCATTTGCCATGTTGCATTTGTGTGATTGGGATAAACCTACGGCAGATATCGTACCATTATTTGAGACAGTACCAGATCTTAAGATCGCTCATAAAGTAATGGAAGATCTGTATACAAATCCTGCTTACGCAAAACACTTAGCTTCAAGAGGAAATCAACAAACCATAATGCTGGGCTTTAGTGATGGTACAAAAGATGGTGGTTACTTAATGGCCAACTGGAGTATATTTAAAGCTAAAGAAGCGTTAACAGCAATTTCCAGACAATATGGCGTTAAAGTGATATTCTTTGACGGTAGAGGAGGACCACCGGCTCGTGGTGGTGGTAAAACGCATCAGTTCTATGCTTCTTTGGGTAATACAATAGAAGATGAGCAAATACAATTAACCGTACAAGGCCAAACTATCAGTTCTAATTTTGGAACTAAAGATTCTTGTCAATATAACCTGGAGCAACTTTTGAGTTCAGGAATATTTAATGGTATTTTCTCTCAAAAGAATGTAGCCTTGACAGATGAAGATAGAAAAACAATGGAAGAGTTAGCTGAAGTTAGCTACAAAGCATATTCAGATTTTAAAGAGCATCCTAACTTCTTAGGATATCTTGAAAGAATGAGCACACTAAAATATTATGCTAAAACAAATATAGGAAGTCGACCCAGCAAACGAGGAAAAGGGGATAAGCTTAATTTCTCAGATCTGCGTGCGATTCCTTTTGTGGGATCATGGAGTCAATTGAAGCAAAATGTTCCTGGTTTCTTTGGTGTAGGTACTGCAATAGAACATTTAGAAAGTAAAGGAGAATTTGATAAAGTAAAATCTCTTTATGAGAATAGTCTGTTCTTTAAGACATTGCTTGAGAACAGTATGATGAGTCTTACAAAATCATTTTTTGGCCTGACCGCATATATGCAGGAAGATCCTGAATTTGGCGCTTTCTGGACATTGATTCATGATGAATTTGAACGTACAAAACGTTTATTGCTAAAACTTACCGGTTATAGCGAGTTGATGGAAGAAGAAAAAGCAGGTAAAGCATCTATTCAGGAGAGAGAGCGTATCGTGTTGCCATTGTTAACGATACAGCAATATGCACTTAAGAATATTCAGGAATTACAGAAAGATCCTGAAGCCAATCAGGAGAAGATTGAGATGTTTGAAAAAATGGTGACGCGTTCACTTTTTGGAAATATTAATGCAAGTCGTAATTCGGCATAAGCAATGAAAAAGAGCGATCTTAAATCTTCAGAGTATAATCAGTTTTACAGTACGTATGTTGATTTAGTTCATGAAGATTTATCAATCCTTCAGGCAATAGAAAACGGAAAAGAAAGTGTTTTAGCTTTCTTTTCCGCTATTCCTGATGATAAATTGACCTATGCTTACGCAGAAGGCAAATGGACAATTCTTGAAGTTTTACTTCATATAATTGATACAGAACGTGTTTTTCAATATCGAGCTGTTTGTATTGCACGTAATGATAAAACACCATTTCCCGGTTTTGATCAGGATAATTATATAGCGCCTTCGCAGGCAAATAAGAGAAGTCTTAAAAGTTTATTAGATGAATATGCAGCAGTAAGAGAAAGCTCAATTCATCTTTTTAAGAATCTCCCGGCTGATGGCTTACTAAATTTAGGTGAAGCTAGCAATCATACACTATCTGCCAGAGCTGCTGGTTTTATAATTGCCGGTCACGAATTGCATCACATAAAAATAACTAAAGAGCGCTATCTCAATTAGTCATATTTAGCATCAAACTCTTTCATCCATTTATCCTGTACTTTTAGTACCTGCTCAATAACATCTCTCACGCAACCATTTCCGCCATTTTTGTGAGAAACATATTTAGAGATTTCTTTGATCTCTTTTACAGCATCCTGTGGGCAACAGGGTAAACCAACTAACTTCATCACAGGAAAATCCGGAATATCATCACCCATATAAAGTACGTTTTCGGCTTTTATGTCATAGGTTTCAAAATATTGATTAAGCTGCTCAATTTTTGCGTGAGCACCTAAGAAAATATCTGTAACACCTAAACCTTGTAGTCTGTGACGTACACCTTCATTGGTCCCTCCGGAAATTATACACACATTGAACCCTTGGTTTAATGCTGTTTTAAGAGCATAGCCATCTTTTGTATGCATTGTTCTTAGCATTTCGCCAGTGGTGCCAATTTGTATTGTACCATCTGTAAGAACGCCGTCAACGTCAAAAATAAAAGTTGTTACATGCTTTAAGTATTCCTTATAACTTTTCTTTTCCATAAGTCTTTAAAATAGTCTGTGTAATAGTTTTGTAAATGAGCTTTTGCTCTTCTGTTTTTAAATTTTCAAGTTGCTTTTTTATTGTAGAAGTATCCTGGCGTTTTGCCGGGCCTGTTTGTGCTGCAAGTGCCCCAATATCAAACGCTTTGTTCACAGTTTCTGTCATCAATGGTTTTAGTAAATTGAAATCTAGAGAATGAGTTTTGCAAATTTCTTCTGTTTGATAAAGAATGTGATTGCAAAAATTATTGGCAAATACAGCCGCCTGATGCAAATGTGCTCTCGATTCACTATTTAAGAAGTGTATAGAATCACTTAAAGCAGAAGCTACTTCTTCTAATAATAAAAGATCACTTTTATTAGCAGCTTCTAAGCAAATAGGAACTGTTGAAAAATCAATATTTCTATTTTTAGAAAACGACTGTAAAGGGTAAAAAATCGCCCTTTTTGAGTGCTTTTTCAGCGCGTCTATCGAGGTGCTTCCTGATGTATGAGTCACGATTGAGAGTGTAACAGGAATCGCTTGTGAAATTTCATGTATTACATTGTCTGAAACTGCAATTATCAATATATCAACCGTATGCAGGTTATCATATGAAGTAATGCATTCAGCTATCTTATTAAATGGTAAAAGTGTTTCTTGTGTTCGACCTACTATCTGCCTGAGTAAAATGCCTTTACTTTCAGCGAATGCATGCGCAAGATAAGATGCTACGTTGCCTGTGCCTATTATTGAAATTTCTATCACAGATTCAAAAGTACATAATTTGGATTAAGAATTACAGATTATAAAGAGAGCCGTAATGCTTGAGTAATGCGGTTTTGTGTCGTATATTCGCGCCATTAAAAATTTGCTTTTCCATTATGCAAAAACGTATTGCAGACCTCCTATTTTCTACCCGTTTAATGGCTTTTTTGTTTATCGCTTACGCTGTCGCAATGGCAACGGGCACTATACTTGACGCGGGTCAGGACACTTCACCCACACCTTTTACTAAATATTATATTTATCAGGCCTGGTGGTTTGAACTTATACATATTTTGTTTGTAATCAATTTTGTGGGAAATATCTGGAGATTTAAGCTGTGGCGAAAAGAAAAGTGGACAACTCTGCTTTTTCACTGTTCATTTATCTTAATAATAGTAGGAGCAGGAGTAACGCGATATATAGGTTATGAAGGTGTTATGCCTATTAGAGAGGGGCAAACTGAAAATTCCTTTTTAAGTGATAAAACCTATTTAAAGGTTTTCATAGATGGTGAGAAAGATGGAACACCGCAGCGCAGACCTATAGAAAAGGAAATGTTGCTATCATCAAGATTAAATAATGATTTTGAAATCAACACAGATTTTGATGGCAGGCCGGTAACAATAAGCTTTGATAAATTTATAGATGGTGCAGAAGAAGGTCTGGTAGAAGATCCCGATGGTCGCAATCAATTAAAAATAGTTGAAGCCGGTGACGGTACACGTCATGAGCATTATCTGGAAGAAGGACAAATTGACAATATTCATAATACACTGTTTGCCTTTAACAAACCTACAGAAGGAGCTATAAATATTTCATATGATGGTGATAATTATACACTTGAGTCTCCCTTTGAGGGTGGAGTGACTGTTATGGCAACTCAGGAGAATTATCAGGTAATACAGGATTCTGTACAGGAGCTCAAATTGCGGTCTTTATATCAAATAGGAGAGATGCAGTTCGTTATTCCAGAACCTGTTATAAAAGGTACAAATGGAATTGTAGAATCTTTTCCTAAACAGAAAAATCAGGCTGATGCACTTTTTGTAACAGTTAAAACGGATAAAGGTTCTAAGCAAATAGGCCTACTAGGAGGTAAAGGTTTTGATAGTGATATGAAGACTGTAGAAATAGGCGATCTCAAATTTCATTTGTCATATGGGAGCAAATCTGTTCCTCTTCCTTTTGCCATTAAATTAGATGATTTTGTTGCTCAGCGTTACCCGGGAACTAAAAATGTCTATTCGTCTTACGCCAGTGATATCACTGTAATTGATTCTCCGCAAGAAAGCTTTGATTATGATATTCATATGAATCATGTTCTTGATCATCAGGGCTACCGGTTTTTTCAGGCAAGTTTTGATCCGGATGAGCTAGGTACTGTTCTTTCTGTTAACCACGATTTTTGGGGCACATGGATCACTTATATAGGTTATTTTGCCCTTTATTTAGGCTTAATGCTAATACTTTTTGATAAGGGAAGCAGATTTGGCGATCTTAAGAGGCGTCTTGATAAGGTGAAGGCAAAAAAAGCAGCTTTACCCATTTTGATAGCATTTTTCACTTTAAGCGGAAATCTACACGCTCAGGAAGATAAAGTTCAGGTTGATAACGGGAATACCACCATTATAGAATCTAGTGCAGAAATACAGCCGCAACTTGAAGATAATACAGCGATCAATCACGCTGTTGCTTCTAAAGAACAAATAGATTCTATTCTTGTTGCCAACGCTGTAAGCGCAGAACACGCAGAGAAATTTGGTAAGCTTGTTATTCAGGATGATAAAGGTCGTATGATGCCTGTTAATACCTTTGCCAGCCAGGTTTTACGCAAATTGAGCCGAAAAGATACTTATCTGGGCATGAATGCAGATCAGGTGTTTTTGTCTATGGTAGAATCTCCAGTGTTCTGGTACAATGTTGAGTTTATCTATCTTAAAACGCAAAACGATAGTATACGTAATATTGTAGGTATTCCTAAAGATAAAGAATACGTTAAGGCGATCGATTTCTTTGATGCTCAGGGACAGTATAAATTGACTCCGTATCTTCAAAATGCATATCAGGATGAAGTAAAAAATAGCTACGATAAAGATTTTATTGATATTTCAGAACGCTTAGGTTTATTAGACAGGGCACTTAGTGGTGAAATTTTAAAAATATTTCCTCAGCCTAATGATCCTAATAACAAATGGTATTCTTATCCGGAATTAGGAACGGCCAACTTTAAAGGAATGGATTCTGTTTACACGAAACAAATTCTGCCCATTTATTTTAGTGCACTCAGGGAAGGGAAGGATACAGGTAATTATGATAAAGCAGACGAACTTTTAAATAGTATAACCAGTTTTCAACGCAAGTACGGGAGTGAAGTAATGCCGAGTGAAGACAAGGTAAATGCTGAAGTGTTTTATAATAAACATGATATTTTTACAAAACTTTACTGGATGTATCTTCTTGCATCTGTTTTCATGTTTGTTTTTGTAATTACCAGAATTTTTAAAGATAACCGCTTTATAAAATTCATGGTAAGACTTGGCGGTGCAGCTGTTCTCATCTTATTTCTATTGCATACAGCAGGATTAATATGGAGATGGTATATTTCTGGTCACGCCCCGTGGAGTGATGCTTATGAATCTGTATTATATGTTGGCTGGGCTACCATGTTCTTTGGGCTCGCCTTTGGGCGAAAAAGTTCGTTGACAATTGCAAGTACCGCTTTTGTTGCCGGCTTTATTTTGTGGGGAGCAAGCATGAACTGGCTTAACCCTGCAATTGCTAATTTGCAACCGGTGCTTGATAGTTATTGGTTAATGATACATGTGGCAGTTATTGTAGCTAGTTATGGACCGTTCACTCTGGGAATGATATTAGGTTTAGTTTCTCTTCTTCTCATTTTACTTACCAATGAAAAGAACAGGAAAAAAATGGATCTCAATATAAAAGAGATTACAATTATTACTGAAATGTCACTTACTGTTGGTCTTGTAATGCTAACTATAGGGAATTTCTTAGGAGGTCAGTGGGCTAATGAAAGTTGGGGCCGTTACTGGGGTTGGGACCCAAAAGAAACCTGGGCATTGATAAGTATTATGGTTTACGCATTTGTTATTCACATGCGCTTAGTGCCAGGTCTTAGAGGAAAATGGTTTTTTAATCTAATGGCTGTGCTTGCTTACGGTAGTATTATGATGACTTATTTTGGTGTGAATTTCTGGCTTTCAGGTCTTCACAGTTATGCGAGTGGTAATAATATCCTTAACCTAAATAAGGCACTTATAATATTCGGCTGCGTGATTGCTTTCGCTCTTTTAGCTTATCCCAAGTACAAAAAATTCTATAAGAAGTAGTCTTCCGAAAGAAAAATCTGCTAACTAAGCATATTTAAAAAATCAGAATCTTCGGCGATACCTAGTTTTTTATAAAGGCTGGCCATAGATTGTTTTATCTTAAAATCAGGAAGTTTTAATTGCTCATTGAGCTTATCTTCACGCGTTCCGGTAGAGAGCGCGTGTAATATTTTTACTTCGCAGTTGTTTAAATTGTAATTGTCTATTAGTGATTCAAGGTAAGAGTCATTAATATCTTCTACCTTTTTATACTGGCTAAGTTTCTCAAGTTCTTCTTCCCGTAAACTCAATTCTTTTATCAGGTTAGAATTATTTTTATCTGTATACTGCCAGCGTCGTAAAATGGCAATAGATATGATTATCATTTCTGCTACCATACCTAATTTTATAATAAATGGCGTAATAGGTAATATGGATAAGCCAAAATCATAAAGCACAAAAAAGTCAAATATGCAGTAAATATTTATTGCAAAAACAAACGATACCAGATAGAAAAAAGGCGTGGTTTTGCTAGCTAACCCACTTGTAATCCAGGTTGCAGTTATTGTGAGAAGCACCATTGTATCTGCCAGTGCAAAAAAGAAGTAATTCCCGGTTATCCAATAACCCACCATAAATATAACAGATAGGGTTGCAAAAGTTATTATTGTGAGTTTAAGTTCAGGATATGAGTATTTTAGCCTTACAAAAGTATAGGCAAAAATTGCTCCAACAATACCTAGCAAAACATGGAACAGCAATTCGAGATCTACCAGATAAGACTGCACAAGGCCAAACATATAAGGAATATTATCTCTAAAAGCCAGACTAATACCAGAGATTAAGAGTACCGCAGCATAATACAGTAAGCCGTTATCGCCAGATGAGAAGAATAAAAAGAGATTGATCAGGATTATAAAGAACATAACTCCATAAAAGAGACCGTAGCCAAAAATGTTACCTTGCTCTTTTTTAATTACTTCAGAAAGAGTGGTGAATTCTATAGGGAAGTTTGCCTCTTCATCAAACTGCAGATTTACATATAGCGGTAAGAGGTCATGATGCTTTGAGATATCAAAAGCAGGATATTGTAGATCCGGAATTTCAGAAATACTGCTTCCGGTAGAATCGAAAGCCTCAAATTTTCTTAAATGATAGGATTTTATACGCAAAACTTCATCATTCTCCTTTAACGTATTTATTTTGATCCAGTAACTGCCATTATCCAGACCTTTATTAAAATCTGTGACAGGTTTGAACTCAAAATCTTTTACGTCAAGAATACTTGAGGTACGCGAAGAATCATTATAAAAATCGATGTTGCCAAGCAAAACACCTAAAAACCATATACATACAGTCAATAAACGCCAATAAATCATAAACCCAAAGTTTGGTAAATATCATAGGGGTATGTTTAGGGGTTTTGGGGTATGCAATCAAATGTAACAAAATATAATCAATAGCAACTTATTTCATAGATTTAATGAAAAACTTTAAGAAAACGTTATAGTTTTGATTATAACTGAAAGAAATTCCGTACTAAAATCTAGCACGGAATTTCTATTATATTTAGATATTTCCTACCATATCTTCAGGTTTAACCCACTCGTCAAACTCTTCTTCTGTAAGATAACCCAGATTTATAGCCTCTTCTTTTAAAGTTGTACCATTCTCATGAGCCGTATTTGCTATTTCAGCAGCTTTATAATATCCTATTTTCGTATTTAAAGCCGTAACAAGCATAAGCGAATTATTCACAAGATCTTTAATACGGGCTTTATTAGGCTGAATTCCTTCTGCACAATGCTCATCAAAAGAAAAACATGCATCACCTATTAATCGTGCAGATTGTAAAATGTTAGCAGCCATTACAGGTTTAAACACATTTAACTCATATTGACCCTGCATTCCCGCAACGGCAATTGTCATATCATTACCAATGACCTGAGCACATACCATTGTAAGTGCTTCACATTGAGTAGGATTTACTTTACCTGGCATGATAGAAGATCCTGGCTCATTTGCCGGGATTATTAGTTCACCAATACCACTTCGAGGTCCTGAAGCGAGCATACGTATGTCATTTGCTATTTTATTAAGGGAAACAGCAAGTTGCTTCAATGCGCCGTGAGTTTCTACGAGAGCATCATGAGCTGCAAGTGCTTCAAATTTATTATCTGCGGTTTTGAAAGGTAATTCAGTGAATTTTGTTATAAACTCGGCCACGCGTTTTGCGTAACCTTTGGGAGTGTTAATACCTGTACCTACAGCGGTTCCTCCCAGAGCTAATTCAGACAGATGTTCCATAGTATGCTCAAGCGCTTTAATGCCGTGATCAAGTTGAGAGACATATCCTGAAAGTTCCTGACCAAGCGTTAACGGTGTGGCATCCATTAAATGCGTACGACCAATTTTTACAACCTTTCTAAATTCTTCAGATTTAGCTTTTAGGGTATTCCTTAATTTAATAACACCAGGAAGCGTAGTTTCTTTAATAACTTTATAAGCGGCTATATGCATCCCGGTAGGGAAGGTATCATTAGATGATTGAGATTTGTTCACATCGTCATTAGGCTGCAGTGTTTTTTCTCCCTCACCTAATTTTTTGCCGGCGATCTGGTGCGCACGATTTGCAATTACTTCGTTCACATTCATATTGCTCTGGGTGCCAGAACCGGTTTGCCAGATAACGAGCGGAAATTGATCGTCATGTTTTCCTGCAAGGATCTCGTCGCAAACCTGTGCAATAAGATCTCTTTTTTCTATTGGTAAAACACTGGCTTCGCAGTTTGTATACGCCGCTGCTTTTTTAAGGTAAGCAAAACCATATATGATTTCTAGAGGCATAGAAGCTGCCGCTCCTATTTTAAAATTATTTCTTGAGCGCTCTGTTTGAGCTCCCCATAGCTTATCTGCAGGTACCTGCACTTCGCCCATGGTATCTTTTTCTATGCGATATGTCATAATTTTTTGATTTTTAACTCAACAAAAATACATGATTAATGAATGATATATATTCTTAATAGGGTTGAAATATTGTTTATAATTCTCTAAATAACGTTATGCTTTTTGACATATAAAAACTAAATTTGCCAAACAAAAGATAAAATTAATTATGTTTGAATTTGATCAATATTTAGGTTTTCTGGCATTTCTTACCATCCTGACTATAGGATTCTGGTTAATGATATTTTTAGTTTCTATTATACCATATTGGTTAGGAGGAGCTCTTACAGAACGTTTTAAAGAAATGCGTGCTAAGAAAAAAGCTGAAAGCGAACAGATATAATCAACAACATATCTCACAATATAAAAAACCACTGATTACTTAGTGGTTTTTTTATGTTCTTACCCGATTTTAGTCCCGTTTTGGGCGATTTTTCAACTTAAGCATTGACTTTTCTAGTATGGTAATAATTTCATGAAATAAAAAAGCCATTTCTACCTGAGTAAAAATGGCTTTTTTAGGGTGAAAACCTGACGTTTAGCTACTAAAATCGGCTCCTTCTTCATCGTTCTCACGATCTTGTTCTCTTTTTTGCTGATTCTTTTGTTGATTAAAACGGTAAATGAATGACAAGTTAACCTGGCGTTCTCTCCATTGAAATTCGCTGTCTCTAACAAAATTAGGATTGGTAGTGAATTGATTTCTCTTTCTTGAATTTAAAAGATCTTGCACATTGAATGATAAAGTGGCATTTTCATTAAAAATATCTTTACTAAAAGCCAGATCTATAGAAAGTATACCGTCTGTCTTAGTCTGTGCATTTTCTGAAGGACCGCGATAGAAAGCATTTGTTTGCCAGTCAATTTTAGCAGGTAATGTAAGCTTAGAACTAAATCTTGCAAACCAGCTTGTGTTTTTATTGCCGTAGTCTACGCCGTTAAATTCTCCTTCATTTTTAAACTGGAAGAAGTTAAAACTACCGTTTAATCTCAACCATTTTGCCGGATTATATAGAAGACCTAGTTCACCACCGGTACGTTCATTACTAGAAAGGTTAATAGGTATTGTACGTATTACGCTAGAGTTTTCAATATTTTCTTCTACGCGCTCAAAAGCATCTGTTTCTCTTTGAAAATAGACAGACGATGTAAAAGTTAATTTCTCCCAGCGTTTTAAATAACCCACATCAAAGGCATTAGAATAAGCCGGCTTTAAGTTAGGATTTCCCTGAAACACATTATTTCTACTACTTCTTGAAGGGAAGGGATTGATAAACCAACCACGAGGGCGGTTAATACGGCGGTTATAGCCTACTGTTATATTTTCCATTTCGCCCAACTCATAAATAATATTTACGGTAGGGAAGAGGCCCAGATAATTGTTATCAAAATCTGTATCTATAGCAAAGCCAAATACATCCTGCAATTCTTCTTCAGTAAGTCTAGAATCAATTTTTCCTTTTAGTTGGGTATTCTCAAGACGTAAACCTAAAAGGAAAGAAAAATCGCCAAATTTAGTACCGTATTGCGTGTACAAAGCATTTACATTCTCTGTATAATCAAACTTATTAGTAAGTGTATCGTTAACAACGAAAGATTCACTTGCAGGTGCATCTTCCTGTTCTAACATATAATCTGTTATTTCATTTTCAAAATTACCGCGATAACCTGCTTCAAATTGAGAATCATCACCAAATGGTAATACATAATCTGTTTGAAATAAAAATTCTTTTTGATTTTCTTTAGTGGTAATTAATTCACTAATGAAATTTTCATCAGTGCCTATACCATTAAAGGTGACATCTTCATTAATATCAGATTTTTGAAGTTCGTGATCTATATCATACTGAAAATCTGCGGTTAATTGATGCCCATTGTCATTAAACTTTTTAATATAATTAAGAGCTACCTGAAAGCTTTCATCATCTTCTGCCTGATCTTCAATACGTGTAGTTCCTAAAAGCAGATCACCGTCATTAAAATTGGTAGTTCTGTTAGTGGTTTTATCCTGGTCGTTACCGTTACGGTAAAATATAGTTCCGGTAAGTGATGAATTATCAGAAAGGTAATATTCCATACCTAAGTTGGTATTAAAACCTCTGTTTAAACGATCAATATCTCTGTCTTCATAAATTCTGTCAAACTCACTATTGCTATTTGCATTGTAGCGTGTGTCAAAAAAAGCATTACCAGGGCTATTAGAATATCTAAATCCCGTTGTGTTGAAAAGATTATAATGTTCTGTTCTGTAATTTAAATTTGTCGACAGACCCAAATTGTCAGGATAACCAGCATTTGCATTTATTGAGCCATTAAAACCTAAAGTCTTTTCCTTACGGAGTATAATATTTAAAATACCGGCGGTTCCTTCTGCATCATATCTCGCCGAAGGTGAAGTGATAACCTCTACACGCTCAATTGCATCTGCCGGTAATTGTCTTAAAACATCTGTAGAACCAAAACCTGCCATCGCAGAAGGTTTACCGTTTATAAGAATACGTACATTTTCATTTCCTCTTAAACTTATGCCGCCTTCTACATCTACAGAAACAGAAGGAACATTATTAAGAGCATCGCTTACAGTACCGCCTGCGGTCGTAAGGTCTTTCCCAATATTGTAGATCTTTTTGTCTAAGCGTACATCAACAGTAGTAGTTTCTGCAACTACGGTAACTTCATCAAGATCTGCAGCAGCAAATTCTAAAGTTATTTTACCCAAATTAAGATCCTGATTTACTTCTTTATTTGAGATGATAAAGGGGGCAAAAGAAATATACTCTACCTTGATATTATATGTGCCGTTAGTTACTTCTACTTCAAAGTTACCTTCGGTATCTGTTATACCTCCCGTAACACCTTGTGGATTGTTAACATCTGTAACTGTGATCGTAGCATACTCAAGCGGTACACCACCTTGCTTGTCTACAACCGAACCTGAGATTGTGAATTTCTTATTGGCTTGCGCAAATATTAAAACAGGAACTGTTAGTAATAAAACTAATAGGAATTTAATTTTCATAGAATTTTTTGGTTTCACTTCTTAGACTATGAAAATGCAGGAAGTTTAAAGGCTTGGTGGTTAAATTTTCGTTAAATAAAAAAACCTGTTATTCCTTGAGAAGGTTCAGTTATAAAAGGGCGGTTTAGAAAAACAAGAATTTCCTTTTTATATCTCGTGCACGTAAACCCGATATCTGATTATAAGATTTGCTTAATATTTTCAGGAGGTCTTCCTACTATGGCTTTATTGTTATGAATTACAATGGGGCGTTCAATAAGTTTAGGATGATCTACCATGGCCTGAATAATTTCTTCATCTGTAAGATTTTTGTTTTTAAAATTCTCTTTCCAGGCAGATTCATTTGTTCTTACAAGATCAATAGCATGAATTCCTAATTTCCCAATTATAGCTGCTAATTCTATATAAGATGGTGTATTTTCAAGATATTTCACAATTTCAAAATCCTTGCCAGATTCTTCTAAAATTGCAAGGCCTTCTCTGCTTTTGCCGCATCTTGGGTTGTGGTATATTTTCAGCATAATTATAATTCGTTTTCTTCTTCTTTTTGTCCGTTCATCATAAGATATGCCTTTAAAAAAGCATCAATGTCACCATCTAAAACTGCATCAGTATTTCCTGTTTCTTCTGCTGTACGCACATCTTTAACAAGTTTATACGGGTGTAATACGTAATTACGTATCTGCGATCCCCATTCTATGCTTTTCTTTTCTGCCTCGATCTCGTCTCTTGCAGCTTGTCTTTTCTTGAGCTCAATCTCATAAAGTTGTGATTTAAGCATTTGCATAGCTTTTTCCCTATTTTCTAGCTGTGATCTTGTCTCACTATTGTGAATTACAATACCGGTAGGGTGGTGGGTAAGAATTGCTTTTGTCTCAACTTTATTTACATTTTGACCCCCGGCGCCACTTGATCTGGCAAAATCCCAGTTAATATCTGCCGGATTGATATCAATCTCTATACTATCATCTGCTAATGGGTATACATAAACCGAAGCAAAAGAAGTATGTCGTTTTGCATTACTGTCAAATGGCGAGATGCGTACTAAGCGATGAACGCCATTTTCACCTTTGAGCCAGCCAAAAGAGAATTCACCATCAATTTCTAGCGTTACTGTTTTTACTCCTGCAACATCACCGCCCTGGTAATTGAGTTCTTTAACTTTATAACCATTTTTTTCACTCCACATCAAATACATACGCATGAGCATAGCTGCCCAGTCGCAACTCTCTGTACCACCGGCACCTGCAGTTATTTGAAGTACGGCACTTAAAGAATCTCCTTCTTCTGAAAGCATATTCTTAAATTCCATGCTTTCAACAAGTGTAATAATTTGATTGTAATGTGTTTGTACGTCTTCATCTGAAGCTTCACCTTCTTTATGAAATTCTAGCAGGACACTTAATTCTTCAGTAGAATTAACCGCTTTTTGATAATCTTCTACCCATTTTTTCTTTCCGCGTAATTCACGCATAAAAAGCTCTGCAGCTTTGGGGTCATTCCAAAAATTAGGATCAAAGGTTTTTTCTTCTTCATTCTGTATCTCGACCAACTTCTGGTCAATGCTTAAATATTTTTTTAAGTCAGCTAATCTTGTATTAAGATCTCTTACCTGATCTGTGGTTACCATAAATGGAATTTTCTGGAAAATTAATGACTCTCTTTAAAATAAGAGAATAAGTTATTAGAATTATAACTTTTTAGTCTGTTGTTGCTGTTGCTGTATTTGAGAAATTGTATCCACACTTTGCGTTTGTACCATGTCGCCCATTTGTTGGGTTTGAGATAAAATTTTCTCATCATCTTCTGGCGAAGTAACTTCTACACTGTATGAAGTCTCATTTGCTCCCGTGGTAAATATGATTCCCTTTAGAGGTGAGCAATCTGTATAATCTTTACCGTGACAAACTTTTATGTGGTGAATTTCTGCGAAAAGATTGTTAGTAGGGTCAAAGCCTACCCAGCCCACTTCTGGTAAAAGACATTCTACCCAGGCATGCATCTGTGAATCTCCCAGATAGCCTATGCCTCTGTGTAAATAACCGGAAACATAACGCGTAGGAATGTTATTTTTTCGCGCAATTGCGCAAAATAAATGTGTGAAATCCTGGCAAACGCCTTCTTTTGTTTCTAAAATATCTCCCAGACTACTTTCTATGGTTGTAACGTTGGGTTTAAAAGTAAACTCGTCAAATATCCACTTATTAAGTGCCTGTAGATTTGCAAAAGGAGAAACCGTTATATCAAATGAAAATATATCTGTAGGGTTTTCTGGCAATTGTGTTAGGGGAGTAGTACGTAAAAACGGCTCATTCTCAGATTTAAATTCTAAAGAATGAAGTACGGAATATATATCGATTTTAGCCTCTTTTTGAGCGATTTTTAGCTCTTCTGGCTTACTTTTTTTAACCACAAATGTGGCATCAAAATGAATATCTTTAAACTGCTTTTTAGGGTGAATTCTGTAGGTGTTGAAGCCATAACCATTTATAGAACTTTCTATCGCTACGCGTAGCGAGTTAGTGAAATCTTCACGCACAAGTTCTTGCGAATCATTATTTTCAGGAATGATGAGAAACTGCCACAAAGCCTCGTCTACCGGAGTCTCGTAAGTATTGTGGGCCTTGTATTTTATAGTATATTTCAAAAGATATAATTAATCTGCAAATGTAAAGAAGAGTTTAGAGTATCAATAATTAAAATACTCCTTTTCTATTTTTTTTGCAATGAGGACCACTGTATCGAGAATGTGTTCTATGAAACTATCAATTTCTTCATCAATTTCTTCAATCAATTTGTATTGATATTGAGCGCGAACTTTACCAATTAAAAAAGCAGCTGAATCTTTAAGTGGTAATTCTTCAGTATTGAGCACTTTTATATGACTGCTCACCTGGTTTAAACTGTTCATTACAGAACGCGGGCATTGAGCATTCAGAATTAAAAACTCAAGCGTACGCTCGCTATTAGGCGTTTTTTTATAAAAACGACGCATCATATCGTATGATTCTGCACACTTTAATAGGGTCGTCCACTCATAGCTATTTTTATACGTATCACCATAACTTCCCTGTGCATGCAGCGCATCTCGGTTTTTAGAATGAATGATTCTTACTATCTGATTAGCGCGTTCAAGGTTTACACCTAACATAATTATGGCGTATACCTCGTCATGTAAAAGGGTTGCTCTTATTTTTCCGCGTAAAACAGCCATGGCTTCAGTCACGTGTACTGTAAAATCGTAAAGACCTTTTTTGGTAAATAATTGCACATCATAATTCAGAACAAAATGGTAGAATTTATTTATTGATTCATACAATTCTGTAGAAATTAAATCGCGCGCACTATTAGCATTCTCACGAGCATATTTAATACAATTAATTATAGAGAATTGTATTTCAGGATTGAGACCCACATCATAAAGCACCTTTTCTTCTTCTAAAATCTCATCTTCTTCAATCTCTTCACCGCCAGCCATAAACAGCATAGAACGCAGTACAAGTTGTCTGGATTGTGAAAGTTCATTAGGTGCGTCTAATGACGAAAAATAATTAACGTTGAGATATCTTGCGACATGCTCTGAGCGTTCTATATAACGCCCCATCCAAAATAAATTATTGGCTACTCTTGCTAGCATATATGTTTTCTTATTTTTTTAATACCCATGTGTCTTTAGAACCGCCACCCTGTGATGAATTAACCACAAGATTGCCTCGTTTAAGAGCTACCCGTGTTAAGCCACCTTTAAGAACAAAATCTTTATCTGCACCTAATAAAGTAAACGTGCGCAGATCAACATGACGTGGTTCAAAAGAGTCTGTATCTTCTATATAAGTTGCATGTACAGAAAGTGACATTATAGGCTGGGCAATATACTTACGTGGATTTGCTTTTACAGTAACCTTTACTTTTTCAATTTCCTCTTTAGTTAATTTATTTCCTATCGAGATACCGTAACCCCCGGCTTCGTCAACAGGTTTGATAACGAGTTTATCTACATTCTCAAGAACATATTTCAATTCGTCAGGTCTGCTACAATGATAGGTATGCACATTATTTAAAATAGGTTCTTCATCAAGATAGTATTTAATGATCTGTGGCATATAGGTGTAGATGGCCTTATCATCTGCTACGCCGGTTCCGGGAGCATTCACTAAACAAACATTTCCCTTTTTATACGCCGCAAACAGACCCGGCACACCTAAAGCAGATTCAGGTTTAAATTCTAACGGATCGATAAAAAGATCATCTATACGTCTATATATTACATCTACTTTTTCAGGACCACGTATTGTCTTCATGTATACAAAATCGTTTTCTACGAAAAGATCGCGACCTTCTACCAGCTCAACACCCATGGCTTTTGCCAAATAAGAGTGCTCATAATAAGCGGAATTATAAATACCAGGCGTAATAACCACACAATTAGGTTCATCTACTCCTTTAGGCTTTACAGTTTCCATGATCTCTAGCAGGTTTTCTGCATAATCTGTTACAGTATGAGCCTGATAGTGATTAAAGACACCAAATAAAGCTCTCTTGAGAGCAGTGCGATTACAAACCACATAGCTCACACCAGAAGGGCACCGTATATTATCCTCCAACACATAGTATTTGCCATCTGCATGTTTTATAAGATCTGTCCCTGACACATGGTTATAAATTCCTCCAGGAGGATCAACACCTATCATCTGGTGCAGATAATTTGCCGAAGAACTTATAAGATCAAGCGGAACTATACCCTGCTTTATGATCTTTTTATCGTGATAAATATCCCATAAAAAGTGATTTAATGCTTTGCTGCGTTGTAAAACACCTTTTTCTAGAATATCCCATTCTTCAGGATCAATTATACGTGGGAAGAGATCAAAAGGAAATATTTTTTCTTTGGTTTCATGGTCTCCGTAAACCTGAAATGTAATGCCTTGATTAAAAAAAGAAGCTTTCGCTTTATTATTTAGATTAACAAAATCCTGGACCGAATAATCACTATATAAGCCAAATAGGGTTTTATAGATCTCTTTTACCGAACCATCTTTATCAAAAATTTCATCATAAAACTTAGAATCCTTTTGATAGGCCGAAAATATTGGGTGTTGGGTGTTTATCATTTACGAGTGGTTTGGTTTGAAAATAGGAATATTTACTTAATAAAAGCAGATAATCTCATTAAAAATCGAGCTTTTTAATACGTTTTCATTAATTTTTTCCATATTAAATTACACATATTTTACATTAATATGATGTTTTATTCAATTTTATATAATTACATTTTTACCTAAATTCAAATGGAATACTTTATTAGATGAAAAATACAATACTTCTCCTCATTTTGTGCATATCACAATTAGCTTCAGCACAATTCCTCAAAGACAAAGAAAATTTAAAAACTCAGAAAGGCTTCTTTACTTTTCATTACGATGAGAAAGAAGATAAGCTTTATCTGGAAGTTGATAAACTTAACTCAGAATTTATCTACGTGCATTCTTTAAAAAGCGGCCTGGGGAGTAACGATATTGGTCTGGATCGCGGTCAGTTAGGCGGTACAGCAATTGTAAAGTTTCAAAAGTTTGGGAACAAGCTTCTATTAATTGAGCCCAATCAGGATTATCGCGCAATCACAGAAAATACAGCAGAGCGCAAATCTATAGAACAGGCTTTTGGCAGATCGGTTTTGTTTGGTTTTGATATCAAAGAGACCGATAATGATACCTATTTGATCGATTTTACTCCTTTTTTAATGGAAGATGCTCACGGTGTTACACAGCGTCTTAAAGCGCAAAAGGAAGGAACTTACAAATATGACAAAGACAGAAGCGCTCTCTTTATGGAAAATACCAAGTCTTTTCCTAAAAATACAGAGTTTGAATCGCTGCTTACTTTTAAAGGTGATCCTACCGGTAGAAATATTCGTTCTGTAGTGCCAGATGCGCAATATGTCACTGTAATTGAGCATCATTCTTTTGTGCAGTTACCAGATGATAGCTATAAGCCCAGACCTTTTGACCCGCGTAGTGGTGCAATTTCTATTTCTTATATGGATTATGCTACGCCGGTTCAAGAACCTATCACAAAGCGATTAATAATAAGACACAGATTAGAGAAGAAAAATCCCGACGCGGCGGTGAGTGAGCCTGTAGAACCTATTATCTATTATCTTGATCCCGGCACGCCAGAACCGGTGAGATCTGCATTACTTGAAGGTACATCATGGTGGGATCAGGCTTTTGAGGCAATAGGTTACAAAAATGCTTTTCAGGTTAAAATGTTGCCAGAAGATGCAGACCCAATGGATTTAAGGTACAATGTCATACAATGGGTTCACCGTAGTACACGCGGCTGGAGTTACGGTGCCAGCGTGGTTGATCCTCGTACCGGTGAGATTTTAAAAGGACATGTAAGTCTGGGAAGTTTGCGCATACGCCAGGATTTTATGATCGCTCAGGCTTTAACAAATAAGCCTTTCGCTAAAAGCGATGACGATTATCAACCTATGCTAGATATGGCCATAGCTCGTATTCGCCAGCTTGCGGCTCATGAAGTAGGTCATACTTTAGGGTTTGCCCATAATTTTGCCGCCAGTGCAAATGATCGCGCTTCGGTGATGGATTATCCTCATCCTACTTTAAAACTGAAAAACGGAAAAGTAGACTTTAGTGATGCTTACGCGAAAAATATTGGTATTTGGGACAAGGTCACTGTAGATTACAGTTATAGTGACGTTCCGCAAGGCAAGGACCAACAGGAATATCTGAATGATATTTTGATCTCTGCAGAGAAAAAAGGTCTGCGTTTTATTACAGATAGCGATGCACGTGCAGCAAATGGCGCACATCCTTATGCTCATTTATGGGATAATGGTGCTAAACCATCAGAAGAATTAGAAAATATGCTTGCTCTGAGAAAGACCGCTATGGCGAATTTTTCTATAGATAATATACGTACCAATGAGGCGTATTCTGTACTTGAAGATGTTTTTGTTCCACTTTATTTTTACCATAGATATCAAACTGAGGCTGCCATTAAAGAAATAGGCGGTGTAGTCTATAATTATGCTGTAAAAGGTGATAGTGAACTTATACCTGTGCAATTACTTGATGTTAAAGAGCAAAAATCTGCTTTAAATGCTGTTTTACAGACTTTAGACGCAGAAGTTCTGGCAATACCAAAAGAAAAATTATCGCTTTTCCCGCCGCGTGCATTTGGTTTTAACCGCACCAGAGAAAGTTTTAAAAGCGATACCGGTGTAACTTTTGATCCTTTAGGTGCAGTGGCAACAGCAAGTGATATGACTCTTGATCTCTTATTAAATGAGGAACGCGTTAACAGACTTGTAGTCAATAATGCATGGGCCAGTGATCAGCTGGATTTAGCAGAGGTTTTGGAAGAAATCAGCAAGCAAACTTTAGAAAAGACTTTTAAAGATGACTATTACAATGAAGTACAGGCGACCATAAATTATAACGTCATCAAACATTTTAAAAATTTATATAGTAGTGATAAATCAATACCTCAGGTAAAAGCCATAACTTCAAATTTGTTAACAAACCTTGTTTCACAATGGGGTTCATCGAGTGATGCGGACAAAAAATTCATGGCTCTTGATATTGAGAAGTTTTTAAAAGAGCCCGAAAAATTTAAAAGTATTCCATCACCTAAAATCCCGGATGGTTCACCTATAGGTAGTTTTGAATGTTATTAAGTCAATTTGGAGAAAGAAGAAATAATTAAGCGTTTACCATATTCTGAACCTTTTCTGTTTGTAGATGAGATTACCCAGGTTTCTCAACAAGGCATTGCAGGTAATTACAAGTTTAGAGAAGATGCATATTTTTATCAAGGTCATTTTGTAGATCATCCTGTGACGCCGGGCGTCATTTTAACTGAATGTATGGCACAAATTGGCCTGGTTTCTCTGGGAATCTACCTTTTAGCATCAAAAATCGGCAATTTAGAGCAAAAATCGGGCGTGGCTCTTACTTCTACAGACATGCAATTTTATATCCCGGTATACCCGGGAGAAACAGTTTTTGTAAATTCGACATTAGAATATTTCAGATTTAATAAACTTAAATGCTCGGTGAAATTGCATAATGAAAATCAAAAGCTTGTTTGTAGCGGTATTATTTCAGGAATGCTAATTCCAGATCATGAGCGGTAGAAGAGTGGTGATTACAGGTTTAGGGGTTTGTGCGCCAAACGGGGTGGGTGTCTCGGCATTTACAGATGCGCTCAAAGCAGGTAAAAGCGGAATACGGTTTTTTAGTGAGCTGCAACGTCTAAAATTCTCCTGCCAGATAGGAGGGATGCCACTTATTCCTGAAGATAAAAAGCTAAAAGTCTTTACACCGCTCCAACTTCATAATTTTAATAGCGCTGGTATTTTATACGGTGTTTTAGCAGGCGTAGAAGCCTGGAAAGATGCTCAATTAGAAATTGATGATACACAAACTGATTTTGACTCAGGGACTATATTTGGCATTGGTACACTAGGCGTTGATAAATTTCGCGAAAGCATATACAAGGTTGACGACGGCAATACACGACGATTAGGCAGCACCACAGTACAGCAAATAATGAGTAGCGGGGTGAGTGCTTATCTGGGCGGGATGCTGGGTTTAGGTAATCTCGTTACTTCTAATTCTGCAGCTTGTAGTACGGGTACAGAAGCAATATTAATGGCCTACGACCGTATAAAATCTGGCAGAGCTTTGCGCATGTTAGCAGGCAGCACAAGCGACGGTGGGCCTTACGTATGGTCTGGTTTTGATGCACTACGCATTTTGCCTTCTACATATAATGACGATCCTCATCATGCTTCAAGACCATTTGACGCTGATGCGAAAGGATTTGTACCCGGCTGTGGTGCCGGTGCTTTATTGCTTGAAGATTTTGAAAGTGCACAAAAAAGAGGTGCTAAAATATATGCAGAAATTTTAGGAGGAAGTTCTAACAGCGGCGGACAAAGAAATGGGGGCAGTATGACTGCGCCTAATGGTTTAGCGGTAAAACGATGCATAACAGATGCACTTAAAAATGCCGAAACAGAACCTGAAGAAGTTGATGTTATTAATGGTCATCTTACAGCTACAGGAAAAGACTCTTTTGAGATCAGGAACTGGTGTGAGGCTTTAAACAGATACGATGATAATTTCCCGTATATAAATTCGATTAAAGGTATGACGGGGCATTGTCTGGCAGCATCGGGAAGTATAGAAAGTGTGGCTTCGGTCTTGCAAATGAAAGAAGGTTTTCTTTTCCCCAATGTGAACGTAGATACTCTGCATCCCGAGATTGCACAACTCATAAGTACACAACGTGTTCCTGTTTCATTTAAAAATTATACTCCAAAGATTTTAATTAAGTCAAGTTTTGGTTTTGGTGATGTAAATTGCTGTATTGTTTTAAAACAGTACTCAAAATAATCTGCTATGAATAAAGAAGTTTATAATACTCTTAAATCTATAATTGTAAAATACCTGCCAGAAGATGTTAACGTTAAACAAATAACTCCTGATAGTCATCTTACGCAGGATCTAAATATAAATTCTACTCACCTTGTTGATATCGTTCTGGATGTTGAAGACGAATTTGACATCATGATCGAAGATGACGAACTCAATAAAATGGAAACCGTCCAGAAGTCAATTGATCTTATTACACTTAAATTAGAAGCGCGTTAAAAAGTTTAGCCTTAACAGTTAAACGCTGTTAAAGTAGGAGTTGAGCCAAGAATATTGTCTTAACTTTTAAATAAACTTTTTATGAATTCTATTACCCTCACAGATATTCAAAAAGTGCTCATAAACTGCGTCTTAAAAACGGAGGAATGTCTCTCTTTTTGTATCAAAAATGTAGATCACAAAGAATGTGTCATCTGTGCACGTCGTTGCAGAGATTGTACAGAAGTATGTAATCTTATGATGCGGCTTTATGCACGCAAAAGTGAATTATTCTACCGTATGATACCACTTGGTATAGAAACGTGTAAAGAATGTTTAATGGCGTGCGATAGATTTAAAGACCCCGTAAGTCAGGAATGTTCACAGGCATGTGCAGATTGTATAACTGCTTTAAGATTTGCAAGAAATCTTTAAATTATAAAATAAATATAGATAAACAAGTTAATCAGAAATACCGTTTTTATTATGAAAACTCCATTTTCAATATTTTTAATTATTAGTACAATGACCAGTGTAAGTGCTCAAAGTGCTTTTCTTTCAGATGTAGATCATAAGACAGAGCAAAGGGCAAAAGAACTCGCCGGTGAGTACACAGAAAAACTGGCTTTAACGAGTAAGCAGCAATTGCTTATGCAAACAAAAATCGGCGAATTTCTTCAAAAAAAGGGAAAAGCAGAGGCAAAATTAGGCGGCAGGGAAAAGCTGGATATGCTGTTATCTCTAAGTCAGCAGGAAAATGCAGAAATGCGTGACATTCTTACCCAAGAGCAGTATGATCTTTATGTGAGACTTAAGCAATCAATTCAACCTCTAGAAACTGTAGACAAGAAAGATTAAATGATATTGTAATCACAAATGTAAATGAAAAAGGACGGATAAATTCCGTCCTTTTTGTTGTATAAATTATTGATTTTTAAGGATTTTCAAGATCATCCTTTTTATCTATATAGTGTTCTCCTTTTGTCTGTCTAGAGATAAGCGGTTCGTCCTGCATTCTTTGCTTATCAAGACCAGCCGAGTCTACATCAAGAAATTCCTGAACTTCTGTAGGATTAACAATTTGCTTTATGCGCTCACCACGTATTACGATAGGATGCGCAAGAAGATCTGGTTGCTCATGCAGAATTTTAATGTAATCATTCTCATCAAAATCTCCATTTTTCCATTCTTCCATACCTTCCACTTCGTCAAAACTAAGTAGATCCTTAATATGTTTACCCAGATCTGAAGCAATTTCTGCCCACTGTGTCCCTGTAAGAGGATCTCTAGATATATCTATGGTCTGCAGATCTGCATATGTTGATGCATCTGCGTGGGCACGCGTTCTCTTACCAGAGCGAGTAGTGCTGCTGTAAATGAGCGTGACCTGATTTTCATTTCTTGCTATAGCTTTCATAATAGCCTCTATTAATAATGAGATTTCATTTTATCCTTACGTTTATGTAATTGCGTATCAAGCTCTTTTACACAAACGGCAACCGCTTCATGAAAGTTTTTACTATTGCTTTCGGCGAAAAGACGAGGTCCCGGGGCGCTTAAACGTATACCACATTTTTTTCCGGTATCATCACTAGAGGTATTTTCAGTTTTAAAGAAAATGTCTGCTCTTACGATAAAATCATACTTATTTACCAATTTATCCATTTTCTCTTTCGCGAAAGTTTCCAGACTTGCACTGGCCTGTACATCGTGATATTCAAAATTATAATTCATATGTTCGATTTTTAATATCTCTAAATTTATGAAATGCCGAAGCAAGCCCAAACTACTTTAGGTTTTCTTTGGCAAGACAATTCTAATTTTAAGTACTTTTTAAGGGGTTTTTGCTATTCCTGAGCCGGTTTTTCTGATGAGTCATCAATAACTCTGGAGGCGATAATGCCACCAGCTAGTGAAAGTATGATAACTGCCAGTGAAAGCCATTCTGGTACCTCGATCATGTGAGAGAATATCATTTTAAGACCCACAAATGCAAGAATTACTACCAGACTATAGTTTATGTATCTAAATTTTGCCAGCATACGCGAAATAAGAAAAT